>CAZNZS010000010.1:0-45781 GCA_964577585.1 uncultured Acutalibacter sp. | reverse complement strand
GCTCTTCCCGTGTTTGAAAAAACCATGGCGCTTGAGGTGAAGGGACATCAGATCTTTACAGATCACGGGGTGGTTTCCGCCCGGAATATTGTGTTTGCCACCCATTATCCGTTTCCCAATTTTCCCGGGCTCTATTTTACAAGGCTTTATCAGGAGCGCAGCTATGTGCTGGTCCTGGAGGGCCCCCAAAGGCTTTCTGGAATGTATTACGGGATCGACCGGGACGGCCTTTCCCTGCGGAGCGCAGAAGGGAAGCTTTTGCTGGGCGGAGGCGCTCACAGGACCGGGAAATCGCCGGAGACCGATCCGTATCGGAAATTAAACGAGCAGGCAAAGCGGTTCTGGCCGGACAGTAAGCAGACTGCTGCCTATTCTGCCCAGGATTGCATGAGCTTGGACGGCGTTCCCTATATCGGCCGTTTTTCCGCCTCAAAGCCTTACTGGTATGTGGCGACGGGCTTTGGAAAGTGGGGCATGACCGGCTCCATGGCGGCAGCCTGCCTCCTGGGTGAGGAAATTGCAGGGAACTGTTGTTCGGAGAAGTCCGTTTTTGCTCCTCAACGATTTCCCTTGGCAGCAGTCCCCACCTTGGGAACAAATCTCGCAGAGAGCTGTAAAGGGCTGCTCAAGGAGGTCCTGTACCTTCCCGGGAAAGAATTCGACTGGCTCCCGCCGGGGCAGGGGGCGGTGATCCGGCATTGCGGCAAAAAGAGGGGCGCTTATAAGGACGAAAAGGGGGACGTCTATCTGGTATCCGTCCGCTGTCCTCATCTGGGCTGCCAGCTGGAATGGAACCAGGCGGAAAAGAGCTGGGACTGCCCCTGTCACGGGTCCCGATTTGACATTCGGGGACAGCTGATCGACAATCCGGCGCAGTCAAATTTGAAGCACTGCAAAAAAATACCGCGGTCATAATGGAAAACGCCCGGCAGACCCCAAAAGGACTGCCGGGCGTTTTAGACGTTTATTATTATTCGGCGGTTTTGGCTTCTGCCGAATGGCGCTTGATGTAAAGGATCCACTTGACAAAGCCATAGCAGGTGTTGACCAGCATGGCGGCCACGGTGATAAGCATGATGTAAGTGCCGGAGGTAATGTACAGGATCGTATAGAGGATCAGTGTGATAAACCAGGCGTACCACTGTTCGTTATACCGCAGCAACAGCAAAATCCCGTTTGCCATGCCAAAAGCGGCGGCCAGGGCGTCCAGATAGGAATCGGCTGCGCCGGGGATCATGGAGATCAGCGTTCCTACGCCAAAGCTGAAGGCCAGAATCCCCAGAATTGCCAGAATGTCCTGCTTCAGAGTGAGACGCTTGACAACGGTAAGCTCTTCCTCTTTTTCATCGGGGTGATGCGTCCATTTCAAAAAGCTGATGATGTCGATGGGGATCCAGAAGGCCATGGTGACAATGGCGATGGTATACCAGCCCATGGTGAGACAGATTACCAGCTCGGGAAGCTCGATCAGCAGAATGTCCACGGCAAAATTCCATTTGCTCTGCTTGGAGATCAGCAGCTCGCAGACCGGGTTTGCCAAGGTGGCAATGACGGAGCAGACAACGGCCAGGGTGTTGGAGGTGTCGTCCAGCATATAGTCCGGGAAAAAGACAATGAACAGCGCCGTCATGAGAAAGACTGCGGCAAGGTAAATGATCTGGTAGGGGGTAAAAGATTTCAGAAGCTTTTTCATAATGAGTTTTCGCCTTCCTGTTTTTTCAGTATTTCTTGAAGCCTCGGGAAAGCCCGGAGACAGTTTTCAAAATAGATCAGCGGAAAATCTTCTTCTTGGAAGATTTTTGCAATGCTGTAATCATACTCGTCCAGCTGAGCAAGATTGATGGGCGGGCAAAAATCCGTGCCATACAGGATCTTCCGCTCCATGCCTGGCTGGGAATGAATGGCGGCGCCAAAGGTTTTGACCGCCCCGTCCACATCGTTCCCTTCCTTCGTCCCCGTCTCGTAGGCGCCGGAAAAATCAGTGTATAAATTCGGGTGCTGGGATACGATCCGAATACATTCTTCAAACCGGGGGTCGTCCATGTGGGCGATCACGAAGTTGACCTCCGGGAAATCCTCCGCAGCCTTCGCCACGTATTTTGCGGCGGAGCCCTCAATGTCCTGATCGGAGGGCAGCACCAGGGAGCAGAGACCTGTGTGGTAGGTGACGGTCAGCCGGTGTTTTTTGGCAAACTCATAGATGGGGTACAGCTCCGGGTCGCTGGCCTTGGCGCTCTGGTAGCTCAAATACACTTTCAGCCCCACGACCTTCCAGCGATCCAGGTTCGGTTCAATGGCCGCCAGCTGGGGTGGGATCGGCCGCTTCAAATCAATACAGGGGTTTAGAAAAAGCCGATCGTCTTCCATCACAGTCTCAATGCATTCCGGGTTTTCAAAGATGCTTTCGGGAAATTGCATCACCAGGGCATAGCCGGAGGTGCGGCGAAAGTATTCGTCCCGGATCTTTCTGCTGACAATATGGGTGTGACAGTCGATTTTGAAATCTTTAATACACATGAATTTGCTCCTTGCTTGAAACGATTTGTGGCAAAAATGCAGGATCTCCGTCTGCCGGGGAAGCCTGCTGCATTTTGCGCAGAAAAATACGGCGAACCACAAGGATTCGCCGTAACCGTGGTGCGCGAGACGGGACTTGAACCCGTACGTCGTCGACACACGCACCTCAAACGTGCCTGTCTGCCAGTTCCAGCACTCGCGCATAACCGACGATTGAAATTATATCACCGCAAAAATGGAATGTCAAGCCAAAATTGCGGTACTAGCAAAGACTTAGAAAATAATCGAAAATATGGCGTCCGTCTACTGTGTCTGGCCTCCTATTGAAAAAAGACATTCTTTCCGGATGCCACTGTACGGCAAAGATCTTTTTTTCAGGGGCCGCAATGGCCTCTATTACGCCATCGGCTGCTTTTGCGGAAACAGAGAATCCGGGAGCGATGGAATCCACCGCCTGGTGGTGTGCGCTGTTGACGGCAAATTCTCTGCCGTACAGAGGGATCAGAAAGCTGCTTTCGGCTGTCTGCACGGGATGCACTTTATCGCCCGTGGATTCTTCCCATTTGTGAAAAGCGGCGGTGGGGATATTCTGAACAAGGCTGCCGCCGAACGCCACGTTCAACACCTGAAGGCCCCGGCAGATCCCCAGAATCGGCCGATTTGATTCGGTAAATATGCGAATCAGTTCAAGCTCCAGAAGATCCCGCCCTCTGTCTATTCCATTGCTACCGTGATTCTCCTGGCCATAGAAAGCCGGGTCAATGTCTGCACCGCCGGTAAGGAGCAGTCCATCACAGTCTCCGGTAGTGAATCCTTCTTTTGAAAATGCGGCAAGGGCTCCGCAGCCTGAAAGCGCATCACGGTAATTGCGATATTTTTCAGTATCTCCGTATACAAAGATCTTTTTCATGAGGTGTTCCTCCCGGATCTGAAATATTTGGAAAACCGTTCAATATGATAACACGTTTTATTAATATGCGGGCATGGGGAAGAATAAGCGAAAAATATGGGGAGGCATAAAAATGAAACAGAAACCAAACACGGCACGGATTTGGAAGACAGAACCGGTTTCCATATCCATCATTTTGAGTGCTCTGATCCTGTGTGCCACAGTAACGCTTGCTTCGATCCTGCATTTTCGTGCGGATGAGGGAACTACAGTATATGTTGCTGCTCCGGCAAATACAACAGGGACGGAAAAGGCGTTTTCTCAACTTTCCGATCCCCTGCTCGTGTTGGTAAACGGTGAGATCCCCTTGCCGGAAAATTGGGAGGTTATGCCTTGCATGGTGGATGACGAAATAGTAGATGCGCGGATATATTGGGATTACTACGCAATGCGGCAGGCGGCGGCTCAGGAAGACGTCTGGTTTTGGGTGGCGTCCGGATACAGAAGCACAGAAGAGCAGACTGAGGTTTTGAACAGGGAAATACAAAAATGGACTGATAATGGGCTTTCGTGGGAGGAAGGAGAGCGGAAAGCGCTGAATACTGTTGCAAGGCCTGGACATAGTGAACACAATACCGGGCTTGCTATAGATTTGAATGATGTGAGCAGCAATTTTGAAAACACAAAAGCGTATGATTGGCTTCAAAGAAACGCTGCCGAATATGGCTTTATTCAGCGTTATCACAAAGAGAAATCGTCTATTACCGGAATTGACGAAGAGAGCTGGCATTATCGGTATGTGGGAAGGGCACACGCAAAAATCATGGAAAGCCTTGACCTGTGCCTGGAAGAATATGTGGAGCTGTTGAGGCCTGCTGAAAGCGGGGATCAGCACTGATCCTGCCGTGGTCACTGAGGAAGTACAGGTGTACCGGGCAGCTGCCCGGCAGGGGGGATTGGAATCTTTTCTATTCGCTGCCTGTTGCGATAGCATATCACAGAACTGCAAAAAGGAAAATAATTGTTGCGAAACACGAAACCTCTGGTATAATATTTAGTAACGAATTTTTATGAAGGAGAAAAGTCATCCTATTGGGGATCAGTATTTGCAGGCTGCAAATTGATTTCGGGAATACGGTTTTCAGGGTGACCTTCCGAAAGAGGGGAAACGTATGGCAACAGTGAGAACAAGATTCGCTCCCAGTCCCACCGGCTTTATGCATGTGGGAAATTTGAGGACCGCTTTATACGAATATCTGGTGGCAAAGTCTCAGGGCGGGCAATTTGTATTGCGGATCGAGGATACAGATAGAGAGCGCTATGTAGAAGGCGCTGAAGACGTTATCTATAAAACCCTGCAGCAGGTAGGGCTTGCTCATGATGAAGGTCCGGATATCGGTGGCGAGTTCGGCCCTTATGTTCAAAGCCAGCGAAAGGAGCTTTACCGCCCCTATGCGGAGCAGCTTGTCAAAGAGGGAAAAGCCTATTACTGCTTCTGCACCAAAGAGCGGCTGGAATCCCTTCACGATGAAAGCGGCCTCGGCGGATATGACCGCCATTGCCGTGATTTGCCTGAAGAGGAGGTACAGCGCCTGCTGGACGCCGGCACGCCTTACGTAATCCGGCAAAAGGTTCCGCTGACCGGTTCCACCACATTCCGTGACGCCGTCTTTGGAGAAATTACTATCGAGAATAAGGAAATAGAGGATCAGATCCTGCTGAAGGCAGACGGGTATCCCACCTATAATTTTGCCAATGTGATCGACGATCACCTGATGAATATCACTCATGTGGTGCGCGGAAGCGAGTATCTCACATCTACACCGAAATACAATCTGCTTTACGAGGCCTTTGGCTGGGAGATCCCCACCTATATTCATCTGCCCCTGATTATGGGCAGGAATGAGGACGGCAGCGTTTCAAAGCTTTCCAAGCGCCACGGTTCCACAAGCTTTGAAGGGCTGGTGGAAGAAGGCTATCTGCCCGCCGTTATCACAAATTATATCGCCCTTTTGGGGTGGTGCCCAAAAGATAATCAGGAGATCTTTTCACTGGATGAGCTTGTGAAAAGCTTTTCCATAGACGGCATCAGCAAATCTCCTGCCATTTTTGATTACGATAAGCTCGGCTGGTTTAACGGGGAATACATCAAGGCCATGGGGGAGGAGGAGTTTCTTTCCTGCGCCATGCCCTATTACCGGGAGGTGTTTGGGGAGCAGGAGAAGCCCTGGGGCGTTCTTCACTCCATTCTGCAGGCCAGGATCACCAAGTTTAACGAAATTCCCGCTTTGCTGGCATTTTTCAAGGAGCTGCCCGATTATCCGGCAGACTTCTTTGTGAATAAGAAAAGCAAGACGACGCTCGATAACTCTCCGCAAATGCTGCAGGCGGCCATTGAGACGCTACAGCAGCTCCCGTCCTGGGAGTTGAATGAGATCCACGACGCGCTGATCGCCTTAGCGGAGAAGCTGGAAGTGAAAAACGGCACGCTGCTGTGGCCTGTGCGGATCGCCGCAGCCGGTACGCTGGTCACACCGGGAGGTGCAATGGAGATCCTGACGCTTTTGGGCAGGGAAGAAGCCTTGCACAGGCTGGAAGCAGGGCTGGCAAAATTCTGATTCGGAAAGAGGAAAAGACAATGGCTGAGATAAAAGATATAAACGAGGTGGCTTCCACCAATTTTATTGACGAGTTTGTAAAAGAAGATATGAGCCCTGGCGGGCGCACGGAGGGCATGAAGGTGCACACCCGTTTTCCGCCGGAGCCCAACGGATATCTTCACATCGGCCACGCAAAGGCAATTTATGTGGATTTCGGCACAGCCGAGCGCTTCGGCGGCATCTGCAATCTTCGCATGGACGACACCAACCCCACCAAGGAAGACGTGGAATACGTAGATGCCATCAAGGAGGATATCCACTGGCTGGGCTACGACTGGGACGATAGATTCTACTATGCTTCCGACTATTTTGAGGATATGTACAGGGGAGCGGAAGAGCTGATCGAAAAAGGGCTTGCCTATGTGTGCGAGCTCTCTCAGGAGCAGATGAAGGAAATGCGGGGGGACTTGACCACCCCGGCTCAGAGCCCTTATCGTGACCGTCCCAAGGAGGAAAGCCTTGACCTGTTTCGCAGAATGCGGGCCGGGGAATTTGAGGACGGAAAAATGACCCTTCGGGCCAAGATCGACCTTGCTTCCGGGAACTTCAATATGCGTGACCCGGTGATCTATCGGATCAACCACTCCCGCCATCACCGCACTGGGGACAAGTGGTGCATCTATCCCATGTATGACTATGCCCACCCCTTTGAGGACGCCATGGAGTGCATCACCCACTCGCTGTGTTCTCTGGAATTTGAAGATCACCGGCCCTTCTACAACTGGGTGATCGAGAATGTTACTCTGCCCAGTAAGCCCAGGCAGATCGAGTTTGCCCGGCTCGGGATCAACAACACCGTGATGAGCAAACGGAAGCTTCGTGCGTTGGTGGAGGGCGGCTATGTGAGCGGCTGGGATGATCCGCGTATGCCTACTATCTGCGGACTGCGCCGCCGGGGCTACACGCCTGCTTCCATTCGGAATTTCAGCGAGCGTAACGGCGTCTCCAAGGTGAATTCTACCGTGGAATACGCTTTTCTGGAGCACTGCCTGCGGGAAGACCTGAACGAAACGGCCCGCCGTGTCATGGGCGTTCTGGAACCTGTCAAACTGACCATCGTCAATTATCCCGAGGGGCAGAGCGAAACGCTCACCGTGGAAAACAATCCCAACCGGCCGGAAGATGGCGTGCGGGAGGTGACTTTCTCCCGGAACCTGTGGATCGAGGCGGAGGATTTCCTCAAGGAGCCGGTCCCCAAATATAAGAGGCTGTATCCCAATGGCCCGGAGTGCCGCTTAAAGGGCGCTTATCTTATCAAGTGCGTGGGCTTTGAAACAGATGCCGAGGGGAATGTGACCGAGGTAAGGGCAGAGTATGACCCAGAAAGCCGGGGCGGCGATCCCGCCGATGGAAGAAAGGTCAAGGGCGCTACCCTCCATTGGGTGGACACCGAAACCGCTCTTGACGCGGAAATCCGGCTTTATGATAACCTGTTTTCTGTGGAGAACCCGGAGGAGGGGGATTTTCTGGATTATCTCAATCAGGATTCCCTGACGGTACTTCGAGGCTGTAAGCTGGAAAACTCCCTGAAGGCGGCAAAACCGGGAGAAAGCTTCCAGTTCATGCGCCAGGGGTATTTCTGCGTGGATAATAAGGACAGCGCTCCGGACAGGCTTGTGTTCAACCGTTCGGTAAAGCTGAAGGACAGCTTCAAGCCGGGAAACTGAGAATATCCGGCAGTTCAAAAAGAGAAAGAACTCACCTTGAAATGGCGTGGGAGAATTCCCGCTGTCATTTCATTGGAGTACTTATGCGCAACCCCCTAATTGTACTGAAATGATTGAAATTTGCCTTGGTCAATTCTTCACTTCGCTCGGACGACCGATCAACACAGTATACCAACGCACCTTCGCTGCTCATGGTATACTGATATTCTGAACGATTTGATCAAAGCAGCTACAGAAAGGAAGGAGGAGACACATATGGGAAGAAATCTGACGGACGATAGGGCCTTTGGGTCCAACGAGGCGGCGTTTTCCAATATGTTTATCCGAAATGCTGAGCCCGGGGACGTTCAAGTTATTACCTATCTAAATCAAATTTCCATGGGTTATGATTACCCTGAAGACAAAACAGCCGCCCAGCTCAAAAAACTGCTGAGCAGTGGGAATGACAAGATCTTGGTTGCTGAACTGGAAAGGAAGGTGGTCGGCTATCTGCATTTGGTTGATTACGATTTGCTTTACAACGGCCCTATGAAAAATATCATGGGTATAGCCGTTGATCCGGAGTATAGGCGCCAAGGTGTGGGAAAAGCGCTGCTGGAAGCCGGCGAAGGCTGGGCAAGAGCTGACGGTGCAGAAGGAATCCGGCTTGTATCCGGGGAAAGCAGAACAGAAGCCCATGCCTTTTACAGGGCTTTGGGGTATGAAGGCAGCAAGATGCAGCTGAATTTAAAGAAAATTTTCTGAGAAAAATCGCCGCAAACTCAAAAGCGTTTGAAAAAGGATACCTCTTACATATGCCCTTGTTCAGAAAAAGTTGGTAGTGCCGCGGAGGCGTAATGTCCGCATTTATAAGGACATAGCCGCAGCAAACGTGACTTTTTCTGAGGAGGAGCCGCAACGCGTAAAGTGACGCGGTGATTTAGCAAAAAATCGCCGCAAACTCAAAAGCGTTTGCGGCGACGTGGCACCCCCAACCGGAATCGAACCGATAACTGCCCCTTAGGAGGGGGCTGTTATATCCGTTTAACTATGGAGGCATAGAAGATATTAACTTTGATTGCCTTAGTATTTTACCGCAAGGAAAGCGCTTTGTCAATTCAAAAAGAGAAAAGTCAAAAAATATCTTGCTTTTTTCTGGGCTACGTGATATGATAATTCCTGCGTTATGGAAATCAAGGAGGTGTAACTCATGCCGAATATCAAGTCTGCGAAAAAGCGTGTAAAGGTAATCAATACTAAGACCATGCAGAACAAGGCCGTCAAATCTCAGCTCAGAACCGAGATCAAGAAGGCGGATGCCGCTGTGGCTTCCAACACGGAAGACAAGGTCGCTGCTGTACGGGTTGCTGTGAAGAAGATCGACCAGGCTGTCGCCAAGGGAATCCTGCACAAGAATACCGCAGCCAGAAAGAAATCTGCTTTGGATAAGAAGCTCAATGCGGGAGCTTAAGTGTTGTTTGTAAAAGCAATATGTAAAATTTCGGCAGTTGGAGCAATGCTCTGACTGCCGTTGTTCTATCCCTTTTGAAGCAGCGGCGCCTCAGAGAAACCGGACGGAGCAAAAAGGACTGCCGCGCCTTCTTCCGAAATAAGATTTTTGCAGGTGCTTTTTTTCTATTGCCTTCCTGTTGACTTTTTGTCTCGAATTGGGTATCATAAATACAGACAGAATAACTATGTTGGAGGTGCTTCTCTATGAAAAAAGGAAGCAAGCTGGCAGTTTTGATCGGCGTAATTGCGGCTGTGGCTGCCGTGGTAGCTGCTGTTTCCGCACTGCTTTTATACCTGGATAGAAAGCGCGACGACGAAGAGCTTGAGCATTACCTGGATTGTTCCATTCAATAATCGATCCGGTTTGTTTTTCGCGGCATAAATGACCGGAAAGCGAGAGCGCTGCAAAGGCGGCTCTCAATTTTCCTTTGTCTTTTTTGCCGCCATTTTCTTTATAATGAAATGAGGATTGAGGATACAGTATGAAAAATATCGTTATCGGCGGCTCTGGAGTAACAGCATCCGCTATGGCGGCAGGCTGTATGCGGATCGCATCGATGAGTGAAAAGGCATTGAGCAGGCTCGTGCATGATGCTTTGGAGCTCGGCGTGAACTTTTTCGATCATGCTGACATTTACGGAGGCGGAGAAAGCGAAGCGCTGTTTGGAAAGGTCCTTCACAGTGAGTCAGGTCTCAGAGAGCGTTTGATCCTGCAGAGCAAATGCGGGATACGGAGCGGCATGTACGATTTTTCCAAGCGGCATATTTTGGATAGTGTGGACGGGAGCCTTGAAAGACTGCAGACGGATCACCTCGATTTCCTCCTGCTTCACCGGCCTGACGCGCTGATGGAGCCCGAAGAGGTCGGAGAGGCCTTCCGGCAACTTGAGGATTCCGGAAAGGTGCTTCATTTCGGCGTAAGCAATTTTAATTCCCGGCAGATCGACCTGCTGCAGTCTGGCCTGAAGCAGAAGCTGTGTGTAAATCAGCTCCAGTTTGGCTTGATGCATACCGGTTTAATCGACCATGCCATTCAGACCAATACCAAGTTTGTCAACGCTCCCGATCACGACGGAGAAGTGCTGGATTATTGTCGTCTGAATTCGATCACCGTACAGGCCTGGTCGCCCCTTCAGTACGGCTTTTTCGAGGGTTCCTTCCTTGACAGCGATAAATTCCCGGAGCTGAACCTTGCCCTGGAAAAGACAGGCGACAAATACGGCGTTTCCAAGGGCGCCATAGCGACGGCGTGGATCCTGCGTCACCCTGCAAAGATACAGGTGGTCACGGGTACCACCAGCACGGAGCATCTTGCTGATCTCAGTACCGGAGAGGATATAGAGCTTTCCAGGGAAGACTGGTATCCCCTTTACCGTGCCGCGGGAAATGAGCTTCCGTAAAAATCCTGAAACAGCAAAAACGGCGTGGCTGAAGCCACGCCGTTTTTTGCGCGGAAAGAGATCATGATTTATCCTTCGGTTTTGCCACCAGTGCCGCAAGATAGCCCAGAAATACTGCTGCGGTGGTTCCTGCCGCCCCGGCGGTCAGTCCGCCGGTAAAAATGCCCAGGAACCCCTTTTCGTGTACGGCTTCCTTCACGCCTTCGGACAGCGCCCAGCCAAATCCGGAAAGAGGAACGGTAGCGCCGCAGCCGGCATAATCCACCAGAGGCTTATACAGCCCCAAGGCTCCCAGAGCCACGCCCAGGGTGACATACAGCACCATGATCCGCGCGGGGGTAAGCTTTGTAAGGTCAATGAGGAGCTGGCCCAGTACACAGATCAGCCCACCCACCCAAAAGGCATTGATATATTCCATGAGACCCAACCTTTCTTTTTGCCCTTAGTATGCGCAGAAGAGATAAGCGATATGCAAACGCGCCCCGGCAGGATCCTGACCGGGGCGCGTTGCAGTGGGGGCTTCAAAGCAGTTTTCCAAGTTCTTCCAGATCACGGAAAACAAGATCCGGCTGTATGAGGCTTTCCTTCAGAAGCTCCGGCGTGGTTTCACCGCTCATAACGAGGATGGAGGTGACCTCTGTGCTTTCCGCCACGGCAATATCGGTGTATAGGCGGTCGCCCACTACCGCCAGCTCGCTGGGCTGGAGACCTGTATGCTCCAGCATATAGTGTAGGGTGTGGGGAGAGGGCTTTCCGAAAAATTCGCACTGAACGCCTGTGGAGGCCTTCACCAGCGCCGCGATAGAGCCGCAGTCAGGAATGAAACCGTCTTCCACAGGGCAGTTCCAATCGGGATTTACGCCGAAAACAGGCTTTCCCCTGCGAATGAAGCCGCAGGCCAGAGAAAGCTTTTCATAAGTGAGGGTAGTGTCAAAGCCCAGGATCACGTTGTCAGGATCCCGGCAGTCAATCTTGATCCCGGCACTGCGAAAATTCTCCACAAGCGCGGGGGTGCCGACAATGTAGCAGCTTTCTCCGGGCCGGTTTTCGGAGAGCCATTTCAGGATGACATCATTGGAAAGCATCATCTTTTCCGGGGGAATACGGATCCCCATGGAGCTCAACTTGTGCAGATAGTTTTCCCGGTTCTTTGAGCTGTTATTGGTGAAAAAGAAAAAATCTCTGCCTGAGGAGCGCACGCACTCCAAAAATGGGATCGTGAAGGGGAAGAGGCGGTCCCCCAAATATATGGTGCCGTCCATATCCAGAACAAAAGCCTTTATCTGCTTGAGATCCTTCATAGTCTGTATCCTTTCAAAATGCGGGGCAGTGGCGTTTTTGAGGTGCATATCAGATGCTTTTCACCTGTGATAAGTATTATAGCTCCAATATCCCATTTTGAAAAGAAGGAAAAATTTGGATGATTGAGAAATTAGGGCTGTTATTTTCAGCCACTGTGCGGTATAATAGATCATAGAGTAATCGAACGCCTGCTTCGCGGGGCTTTTGAAAGGATGGTAAATCATGAATTTTCTTAAAAATATCGGTCGGTCTGTTGCGGATGCTGCAAGCTATCTTGGAGAAAAAAGCCGGAAAACAGCCTATTTGAGCAGGATCCGTACCGTGATCCGCTGTGAGGAAAGAGCGGCGGACCGGGAATATTTGGCGCTGGGAAGATATTATTACAACAATCTGCGCGACAAGAATAACCCTGTTACCGAGGCTCACTGCGCGGAGCTGGAGGCCATTGAGGTAAGGCTCGAAAAGGCCCTGAATCAATTGGAGCAGTTTTATCAGGCAGACGGCAAGGACAGCGATTGTGTGATCGTAGAAAGTGAAGACGGACCTTCCGCCGCGTTTGTTGCCGGAGGGGAGATCGAAGAAGTCACCTTAGACGACGTACAGGCGTTTGATCATGATCCGGAGCAGCCGGCAGATCCGGCAGCAGAACCGGTACCGTCAGAAGAAAATGCAGATCTGCCCTTTGAGGGCTAAGCGTAATTGTGCCGGGAGGGAATACGGGAATGTCAACGGAAATTGTGAAAGACATCATTTGTCCTCAATGTGGGGAATCACAAAAATACCGGCTTTTTTCCAGTGTAAACGTAAAGGAAAATCCGGAGTTCAAGCAGAAGATCCTGGACGAAACTTTTTTTGACTGGCGCTGCAAGCGGTGCAATTATTTCGCCGCTATGGCTTATCCCTTTCTTTATACCGATCCTGCGGCGGGATATGTGATCAGTGTAGCCCCGCTTGGAACGAACGGTGAGATAGAGCCTACCGAGGCGGTTCGCGAGTATGTAAAGCGCGGTGTGAAAAATCTCGCGGAGCTGAAGGAGAAGATCCTGATTTTTGACGCCGGGTATGACGATGCTGCTGTGGAACTGGTGAAAAACGCTTTGTGCGGCATCATTAAGAATTCTTATCACGTCAATCGTGTACACGCCTATTACAGCCGTGTCAATGAGCAGGCCGGGGAAATGGAGTTCGCCATTTTCCTGCCGAAAAAGACAGAGCCTGTGTACCATTCCACGAAGCTTGATGTATACAAGCAGTCCCAAGAGGTCTTGCGCACTCTGGATTTTGTGGATCCTACCGGATTTGCCAGAATAGACGCAAAGCTGGCAAGGAAAATAATAGAGGAATATCAGAACATCTGAAAAGCATAAAAGCCAAAGCCCTTACCCTGTTTTCATGGATAAGGGCTTTTCCTTTTGCGTGGCAGAACGGACTGTCAGCTGAAAAGCCTTGCGGCTGTGGCTGTCAGAAAGCAGACGAGAAGTCCGCACAGGGTGGGGATCAGGAAAGCGGCGGCAGTCCATTTCACGCTTTTTGTTTCCTTGTATATCGTGACGCATGTTGTGGAGCACGGCCAGTGCATCAGAGAAAAAACCATGGTGCAAAGCGCGGTGACCCAGGTCCATCCGTTGCTTATCAGAAGAGCTCTGAGGGCGGAAAGGTCGTTCATTTCTATCAGGCTTCCCTGGGCCATGTATGCCATAAGGATAATGGGGATCACGATCTCATTGGCGGGAAGACCCAGCAAAAATGCCAGCAGGATGACGCCGTCAAGGCCAAACAGCCTGGCAAAAGGATCCAGAAAGCCTGCACAATGGGCCAGCAGAGACATATTCCCAAGACGCACGTTCGCCATGATCCAGATCAGGAGCCCAGCGGGGGCCGCCACGGCGGCAGCCCTTCCCAGCACGAAAAGGGTGCGGTCAAAAACGGAACGCACGATCACTTTTCCCACCTGCGGGCGGCGGTAAGGGGGCAGCTCCAGAGCAAAGGAGGAGGGAACGCCCCGCAGCACTGTTGACGACAAAAGCTTTGACACCGCAAAGGTCATAAGAATGCCCAGCAGGATCACGGCCAGGAGAAAGACGGCAGATAAAACCGAGGAGGTAAGTCCTCCGTAAGAGGTGAGGAAAAACATGGATATAATGGAGATAAGCATGGGAAGCCGGCCGTTGCAGGGCACAAAATTGTTGGTGAGGGTCGCAATGAGCCTTTCCC
Source organism: uncultured Acutalibacter sp. (assembly GCA_964577585.1). Lineage (GTDB taxonomy): Bacteria > Bacillota > Clostridia > Oscillospirales > Acutalibacteraceae > Acutalibacter. Next base: position 31,641 of record CAZNZS010000010.1, on the reverse strand, counting down.
TCGGGGAATCGATGATCCTGCACCCGATCACTCCCGCCGCGTTGCAGCCAAAGCCCATGCAGGTAGTCAGTGCCTGCTTGCCACAGGCTCCGCATTTCTGAAAGCAGCGGTCCAGATTAAAGGCTGCCCGCGGCAGATAGCCCATGTCTTCAAGCAGGGTGAAAAGGGGAAAGAAGATGGCCATGGGAGGCAGCATGACGGAAACTACCCATGCAAGCGTTTTGTACATGCCGTCCACAAGGACAGAACAAAGCCATTCCGGAGCTCTGACCGTGAAGAGGAGATCCCACAGTCTGTCGCCAAGCCAGAACAGACCGGTGCTCAAGAGCTGAGACGGGTAATTTGCGCCGGTGATCGTCAGCCAGAAGATAAACGCCATCAGCAGAAGGAGAATGGGGAAGCCGGTGATCCTGCCGGTGAATATGCGGTCCAGCAGGCGGTCCTTCTGGCTGTATCCGCTTTGCTTCTCGGAAACGGCTTGCCGGGAAACCGCCTCCGCTTTTCTCACGATCGAGGAAACGATGCTGTCCCGGAATTCCTCTGTGGTGATACCAGCCGCTTCCCGCTGAGCATGCAGCCGGCTGAGGATCCCGGCTATTTCCGGATCTTCCCAGGGGGAAGTGTCCAAATGCTTCTGAAGAGAGGTCCTGAGGGCTTCATCTCCGCCCTCAAGCAACCTGAGGGCAAGCCAGCGCGGAGAAATCTTTCCAGCGGAGAGCCTCTTTGCCGCGGGCAGTAATTCTTCTACGGCACGTTCTGTGAAAGGGGAGTAGATCACGGGGCGGATTTCGGGATCCGCCGGATAAGGGCTGCCGCACGACGCCTTCACCTTTTTCATCAGCTTTTCAAGCCCATCACCGTTCCTTGCCGATGTACCTACCACGGGGACATTGAGAAGCTCGGAAAGCTTTTCGAGATCCACCGATATACCTTTTCGCTTTGCCTCGTCCAGCAAATTTACACAGATCACAAGATTCCCCGTTATCTCCATTGCCTGCAGGACCAGATTCAAATTGCGTTCCAGGCAGGTGGCATCACAGACCACTGCGGCTCCGTCTGCTTCTCCGAAGCAGAAAAAGTCCCGGGCCGCCTCTTCTTCCGCGGAATGGGCCATCAGAGAATAGCACCCGGGCAGATCCACAAGCAAAAATCCCTGATTTTGAAATTCGCAATATCCCTGGGCGTTTGTCACCGTTTTTCCCGGCCAGTTTCCGGTGTGCTGGTGCATTCCCGTAAGCTCGTTAAATACGGTGCTTTTTCCCACGTTTGGGTTTCCGGCCAAAGCGATCACCTTGTCGCTTTTTGACCGCTTCTGAAGGCTTAATTTGTTTTCCGATGCCCCGGTTCCCGTAGAATCCCTTGAAAGCCCCATACGGCGCCTCTTTCAGTCCTGTGCCCCTTGGGGGAAGCAAAGGCCGGATTCCGCCTTTCCACGGAAAGGGGAGGCAATGTTGTCGATCATGATCCCAGCAGCGTCGCTGCGCCTGAGGGCAACTACTGCGCCCCGGATCAGATAAGCGGCAGGATCGCCCAGAGGGCTGATCCCTACACATTCCACGGCAGTTCCTTCTATCAATCCCATATCCTGCAGGCGGCGGCGGATGGGCCCCTGCGCGGTGATCCCGGAAACAGTGGCTGTCTGCCCCTGCTTCAGATCTCGTAACGGCATTTCATGGTTCATAGTTTCGCACGCTCCCGAATAAAAATGAAAGGGAAGAAGTTTCCCTTGGGAAATTCTCTTTCTTAACACCACTATATTCAGGATGGGACAAAATGTGACGGGGAGGAAGGAACATGGGGCAAGAGGAGTTTTATACACTGAAGGGCTATAACCTGTTGGAGCATAACAATATCACCTCTTCCATGGAGGATTATCTGGAGATGATCTTCAGAATGTCAAAAGACTCAGCCGTCGTACGGATCTCCGCTTTGGCCGCGGCGCTGCATGTCGCGCCTTCCTCCGCATCAAAGATGGCCGCGAATCTCCGGGAGAGAGAGCTCATTGATTTTCCCAGGTACGGCTATATCACCCTGACGGAGGCAGGAAGGAAAACGGGGAATTATCTCATGCTTCGACATGAGCTTTTGAACCAGCTTTTGACCAGGATAAACGGAGAAAGCGATCTTCGGGAGGTGGAGAGGATCGAGCATTTCGTTTCTCCGCGGACCATAAAAAATCTGGAAGCCTTTTTGGAAAAGCTTCCAGACATTTGAACAGAATTTTTATTTCATGCTTGCCGGCTCAGGCCTTTTTCCATGCGGCGGGCACAAAGAGCATCAGCATGGGGAACAGTTCCAGTCTGCCGGCCAGCATGTTAAAGGATAGAACAAGCTTGCTGAAGGCAGAAAATTTTGCATAGCTGCCCGTAGGACCGACCATGCCCAGACCGGGACCGATATTATTGAGGCAGGCCAGAACAGCGGTGATATTGGTTTCCACGGAGTATTCGTCAATGGAAATCAGCAGCATGGAAATGATTGCGGTAAGGGCGTACACAGCCACGTAGCTGTAGGTGTTCTGAATGACATCTTCATTTACGGCCATGCCGTCCATCTGCACAACGGAGACAGAACGAGGCTTCAGCATTCGATGAACGCTGCGGCGGCTTGTCTTAAACAGCAAAAGCACACGGGCCGCCTTGATGCCTCCGCCTGTAGAACCCGCGCAGGCGCCGAATATCATCAGGCCTACCAGCAGCATTTTGGAAAATGCCGGCCACATATCGAAATTGGCGGTAGAAAAACCGGTGGTGGTCATGATGGAAGAAACCTGAAAAGCCGCATGGTGAAAAGCTTCTCCGATCCGGTTGTGGAACTTGGGGAGAATATTCCAGGTGATGAGCAGAATAGAGCCAATCATAACGCCCAGATAAAGAAGCAGCTCCTGATTGAGCAGAGCCTTGCGGAACTGCCGCAGAAGCAGCAGATAGAAGACACTGAAATTGATGCCGAATAAAGCCATAAAGACGGTGCAGATACCCTGCTGAAGAGCAGTATATCCTGCAAGGCTGTCGTTCTTTATACCGAAGCCACCTGTACCGGCGGTACCGAAGGCAGTGCAGAAGCTGTCAAAAACAGGCATTCCGCTTATGAGCAGACAAGCCACCTGTAACAGGGTGAGCCCGATATAAATGCCATAAAGAATTTTAGCGCTGTTTTGCAATTGGGGGACAAGCTTATCTACCTGAGGTCCCGGGCTTTCCGCGCGCATGACATGAAGCAGGGAGTTTTTGCCCTTTCCCATGGGGACCACAGCTAAAAGAAATACCAGAACGCCCATGCCGCCCAGCCAGTGAGTAAAGCTGCGCCAGTAGAGCAGGCCTTTGGAGATCACTTCGATTTCCGTCAGAATGCTGGCACCGGTAGTGGTAAAGCCGGAAATGGTTTCAAAAAGGCAGTCCACATAATTGGGGATCTCTCCGCTGATAAAGAAGGGGAGAGCGCCGATAACAGATACGGCTATCCAGCACAGCGCTACGCTGATGAAGCCCTCCTGAGCGCCGATCTCCCTTGTGGCCGGTGAAAACTTAAAAGTGACAAGGCTCAAAAGGACGGCGATCAGAATGGAGGTGCAAATACCGATGGCAGAGCCCCATTCCTGCAGGCAGAGAGAGATCACCGCGGCGGGAATCATGCATATCGCTTCCACCCGCAGAATATAGCACACCAGGCGAAGGATCATTCTGTGATTCATGATCTTGCCTCCTGGAAGATATCGCTTAAATTGTTGATGACACGGTCTGAATTTGCCACCACGATCACGGTATCATCTTTTTCCATGGTGTCGCTGCCTTGGGGGATGATCAGTTTCCCACGGCGGGTGAGGCAGGCGATAAGGGTGTTTGGCTTCAGCTTCAAGTCAGCCAGCCGTTTCCCCAATTGAGGCAGGTCCTTGCTGACCTGGAACTCGATGGCTTCTACCTTGTCGCTGACAATGCGGTGAAGCGTGAGAGCGGCATCTCCGGTGCTGTTTTCCATGGCCCGCACATAACGGACGATATCGTTGCAGCAGAGATCCTTGGGGCTGACGACACAGTCGATGCCCTTATTGCCGAGCACTTCGGTATATTCGGTGCGGTTTATTTTTGTGATCACCTTGTAGATGCCAAGGTAATTCGCGTACATGGAAACGATGAGGTTTTCCTCATCGATATCTGTCAGGGTCGCTATGGCATCGGCCTGGGAAAGACCTTCGGAATCCAGAATGTTTTTGTCGGAGCCGTCCCCGTGGATAATGGTGGCCTTGGGTAAAAGCTCGGCAAGCTCCCGGCAGCGCTCTTCATCGATTTCGATCAGCTTGACGTTTACACCGGAATTGATCAGATCCTCCGCAAGATAGAAGGCAATGCGGCTTCCGCCGATGATGAAGACATTTTTTACCTTGCGCTGTTCAAGGCCAAGGCTGCGAATGAGCTTGGCAAGGTCGCTGGAGGAGGCGGTAAAGGAAAGCCTGTCGCCGGGCTCCATACGGAAATTGCCATCGGGAATAAACACCTCGCTGCCCCGCTCCACGGCACAGACAAGCACCTTTACCTTTACCTTTTTCGGCAGCTCGGCCAAGGTCGCGCCTACTAATGGACTGCCTTCCCGTAATTCTATTTCAACGATCTCCACTCGGCCCTTCGCAAAAGAATCCCGTTTTAAGAAAGAGGGGAACTGAAGCAGGCGGAATATTTCATGAGCAGTGGAGTATTCCGGGTTTATGACCAAGCTTACGCCAAGCTCTTCCTTCATCAGGAAAAGCTGGTGGTAATAATCGGGGTTTCTTACACGGGCAATCGCGTGTTTGCAGCCGAGCTTCCTTGCCGTTACACAGCAAAGAATATTTGTTTCATCCGCACTGGTAGCGGCGATGAGCAGGTCGCTGTTGTCCACATTGGCCATCTTCTGGATCCGCAGAGTGGCGCCATTGCCGTGCACCACGTTGACGTCCCAGAACTGCTGTACTTCCCGAAGTACCAGTTGGTTGCTGTCTATTACGACCACATCGTGGCCTTCCTTTGAAAGCTGTATAGTCAGAGCAGAACCGACTTTGCCGTCTCCGACAATTACGATTTTCATAATCCATCCTCATTTTTGCAAAAAATCGCATATTCTGCAGTCAGGGACCAAAAATACGACAGTATTCCCAGCCCGCTAAATGCATAGTCTATCACAAACAAATGAAACTGGCAATACTTTATCCACTTGGGAAGGAATTATTTTGAAAAAGCTTGAAAGCAGAAAAAAGCTGCCATACCCGGCAGCTCTTTCTGAATTTCCGTTTTGCGGCTCATTCCTTCAAATCAGAGGTGCAGTGAGGGCACCGAGTTGCCTCAATGGAGATCTCAGACTTGCAGAAGGGGCAGATCTTAGTGGTAGGAGCGGCAGGAGCCTCCTCCTTTTTCACATGCAGCTTGTTGATTGCTTTGATCAGCAGGAACAGCACAAGGGCAACCAGCAGGAAATTGATGACCGCCGAAATGAAAGCTCCGTAGCAGATCTGAGCATCGCCTACACTGAAATTGAGGGAGGCAAAGTCGAGACCGCCGGTGATGACTCCAAGAAGGGGCGTCAGGATGTCGTTTACCAAAGAATTGACGATAGCGGTGAACGCACCGCCGATGATAATACCGACAGCCATGTCCGTTACGTTTCCGCGGGCAATAAAATCCTTGAATTCCTTTATGACCTTTTTCATGTTTTCACCTCCCAAACGTTACATGTTCACCCATGTTTTATTCATTCTTTCATGAAATGCCGATAAAGTCAAGACATATGTCCGCATTTTGATCAAAAATGAAAAGAAAGGAATAAATGGGCCAAATCCGCAGATGCTGGTAATATCATGTTTGAAAGGAGAAAATGTATGAGCCCCAAGGAATTGCTTTATATTGACGATGCGCTGGGACATGAAAAATTCTTCCTGACGCAGTGCAGAGAGGCGGAGGAAAAGCTTCAGGACAGTGAGCTTCTGGAATGTGTCCGCCAGCTTTCCAGCAAGCATCGAGAGATATTCGGAAAGTTCTACAATTTGATATAAAGGAGGAGAAAACACATGGAAGACAAAGATATCATGGAAAATCTGCTGCTTACGGAAAAAGGCGTATGCGACCTTTTCCTTCACGGCACTATTGAGTCCAGCACCGCCAATGTACACCAGACGTTTCAGTCGGCGCTGAACGATTCCCTTTGTATGCAGGATGAGATCTATCAAAAGATGTCTCAGAAGGGCTGGTATTCTTCGGAGCAGGCCCCCGGACAGCAAATCGACAAGGTGAAGCAGAAATTTACCACCATGTGATGCCAAAGATGTATCGGTTATAGAAAAGCGGGTCCCCATTGCATGGGGGCCCGCTTTTGTCGTGTAAAAAAATTTACTTATCGGCTGGATAAGGCGTGCAGCCACCGCAGATCTCCGGCATGTTGACCATGGAATCTGCTTCAGTGATCTCGCGGATCACACGGCAGGGAACTCCCGCGGCAAAGGACATGGGTGGGATATCCCGGGTCACTACACTGCCCGCACCGATGACACAGCCGTCTCCTATGGTAACACCGGGGCACACCACCACATTGGCACCGAACCAGCAGTCGCTTCCAATATGGACAGGCTTTGCATAGCACAGGTGACCCGACTGCCCGTCTTCCTTTTTCATAGCGCGCCGTTCCTCCGGCAGCAAGGGATGGACCGGGGTCACAATGGTCACGTTGGGGCCAAAGTTGCAGTCGTCACCGATCGTAACGGGAGCGTCGTCCTGTACGGTGAAATTGAAGTTTGCGAAAAAATGCTTTCCGATTTTTGTGTGGGTTCCGTAGTGAAAGGCAATGGGGCCCTGGATTCGCCCGCCTTCGCCGAATTCTCCGATGATCTCATGGAGGATCCGGTCCCGCTTTTCATACTCGTCCTCATGGGTGGCGTTGAAGTCCACGTTCAGATTGTGGGTTTTCAGCTTGATCGCCACCAGCTCCGGATCGCCGGGAGAAAAGAGCTTTCCCGCGAAAATTTTTTCTTCTTCCTTTACGGCCATATTCAAAATACCTCCTTGTGCCGGTCATTTCTATTTTCAGTATAGCACAGCGAGGCAAAAAGGGAAAGCGGTTTTTTGCTTTGCAAATTTCTCCGGGCCAGAATCCACAATATCGAATTAGAAAAAATATTTATTGTAATTCGATAAGCAATTGTTGACAAACCGCAAATCCCGTGCTACACTCAAGAAAAAGATCACGGAGGTGCTTTCTATGAATTTTAAAACTTTGTCGGTAAAGCTTAAGGCTGTACTGATCGGAATGGCATTGTGCGGGCTTGCGGTTTACGGATTGGCTTTCCCAGCCCTAGGACAGTGTATCGTTGGGTATGAACCGGAATTCAGTTACTGCTATTATCCTTGGCTCATTCTGCTGTGGGTGACAGGCGTTCCGTGTTATATTGCCCTGGCTCTGGGGTGGAAAATAACCTGCAATATTGGGAAAGGCAGAGCTTTTACCCTTGAGACGTCGCGGCTTTTCAAGTGGATCGCAAGGCTTGCCGCTTTTGATGTTGTTTTCTTTTTTGCGGCAAATATCGTCTACCTGTTTCTGAACATGAACCATCCCGGGATCGTGCTGCTTTCCCTGATGGTGGATTTTGCTGGAGCGGCCATATCCATCGCGTGTTCCGGGCTTTCCAGTCTGGTAAAGCGGGCAAGCGAGCTGCAGGAACAGTATGACCTGACGGTTTGAGGGGGGGAGAACCATGGAAGGCGATATCATTTTCAATATAGACGTTATGCTGGCAAAGCGCAAAATGAGTGTGACAGAGCTTGCAGAGCGGGTAGGGATCACTATGGCTAATATCTCCATTCTGAAAAACGGAAAAGCCAAGGCCATTAAGGTTTCTACTCTGGCGAAGCTCTGCAGCGCCCTTGACTGTCAACCCGGAGACCTGTTGGAATATCGGGGAGAAATGAAAAAATGACAGGATATACTGTTAACTTTATGACATATTTTATAATTTGTTCTTTAGTGGTGCTGGCCGGCACTGTTGGAAGCCTGATTTATGGAATAAAGAGACACAGAAAAGGCTTTGTCGCCTTATCGGTCTGTCTTTCTCTTCTGTTGGCCGGCGCATGGTTTCTGCTGGGGTTTTTCCTGACAAGAATGTAAGAAATAATGCTTTTCCTTGTCCTGAGAATTCGTTGACAGGCTATTCTTGATGTCTTATAATATTTTTTGAAAAGCATTTTTGCAATGCATATGTGGAAGGAAGGAAAAGTCATGAAGCTGTTGGTGATCGGCGGTGTTGCCGCGGGAACAAAGGCGGCGGCAAAATTCAAGCGCGAGGACCGTTCTGCACAGGTGACGCTGCTTTCAAAAAGCGCGGATATTTCCTATGCCGGCTGCGGACTGCCCTACTATGTGGGTGAGGCCATTGAGGACAGGGGAGAGCTTATCGTAAACACTCCTCAGAAATTCCAGGCGCTTACCGGCGTGGAGGTGCTCACAGGACGTGAGGCCATAAAGGTGGATCCGGAGAAGAAGCAGGTAACGGCCAAGAACCTGCTGAACGGTGAAACCGAGACTTACGAATACGATTCTCTGGTCATTGCCGTTGGCGCTTCTCCGGCGGTTCCTCCTGTAGAAGGAATGGAGCTTCCCGGCGTGTTCCAGGTGCGCACTCCGGAGGATGCTGTTTCCATCCGGGATTATCTGGAAAAAAATCAGGTAAAGAAGGCCGTTGTTGTCGGCGGCGGCTTCATTGGCCTGGAAATGGCCGAGAACCTGCTTGCGAAGGGGATTTCTCCCACTGTTGTGGAGTTTACTTCTCAGGTGATGCCCGGCGTGCTCGATCCTGAAATGGCCGCTTATGTGAAAAAGCATCTGCAGAAAGCCGGCGTCAGGGTGATGACCGGCACAAAGGCCGAAGCTGTTCTGGGGCAGGATAAGGTTTCCTCTGTGCAGACCAGCGGCGGAAATCTGCCCTGCGGCGCGGTTATTTTTTCTGTCGGCGTTCGCCCCAATACCGGCTTCCTTGCGGACAGCGGTATCCACATGGAGCGGGGTACGATCGTTGTAGATGAGAAGCTGCGCACCAATCTTCCCGACATTTACGCGGCAGGCGACTGCGCCATGGTGAAGAACAGGTTGACAGGAAAGCCTCAGTGGTCTCCCATGGGCTCTTCCGCCAATCTTGAGGGACGCACCTTATCTCAGGCTTTGGCCGGTGAGGAAAAATCCTTCCCCGGTGTGCTGGGAACAGCGGTGTGCAGGCTGCCCGGACTGAACTGCGGAAAAACGGGTTTGACCGAGCAGGCGGCAAGAGACGCCGGTTACGACGTGGAGACCGCCTTGATGGTGACAGACGACAAGGCCCATTACTATCCCGATTCTTCCTTCTTTATCATAAAGCTCATTGCCGATAAAAAGGCCAGGGCACTTTTGGGCGTTCAGGTCCTGGGTCCCGGCGCGGTGGATAAACTGATTGATCTGGGCGTACTGGGCATTTCCATGAACGCCAAGCTTTCCGATTATGAAAATCTGGATCTGGCCTATGCACCGCCCTTCTCCACGGCGATCCATCCCTTTGTGCAGGCGGTTTATGTGCTGGAAAATAAGCTGGATGGGATTCTTACCAGCATGACGCCCGCACAGTATGCCGCGGGAGAAGCGGACGGCTACACTGTTCTGGATGTGAACCTGCAGCCCGCGATCCGCGGAGCGAAATATGTTGACCTGGCCTCTGTGAACGGACCGATCGAGGGCATTGACAAGGAAGAAAAGCTGCTGCTCGTCTGCGCCAAGGGCAAGCGGGCCTATTTCCTGCAGAACAGGCTCAAGAACTTTGGTTACACGAACACAATGGTGCTGGAAGGCTCTACGTTCTTTAACGATGTACGCGTGAAAACCGCCGGGGCTTCTGTGCCGCCGGAGGAGGTCACCAGAGTGAAGGCGCTGGGCTTCCTTTGGGATAAGCGTACGCCGGATTGCTTCAACGGGCGTGTCATCACAAGAAACGGAAAGATCACCGCCGACGAGATGCGGGCGATCACCGAGGCGGCGGAGCAGTTCGGCAGCGGCGAGGTGGCCATGACCTCCCGTCTGACCATGGAGATCCAGCACGTTCCCTTTGACAATATTGAGCCGCTGCGGGAATATCTGCAGGCGGCCGGTCTGGAAACCGGCGGCACCGGCTCCAAGGTGCGCCCGGTAGTGTCCTGCAAGGGTACCACCTGCCAGTACGGTCTCATCGATACTTTTGCCCTTTCCGAGGAGATCCACGAGAGGTTCTTCCACGGCTATGCGGGCGTCAAGCTGCCCCACAAATTCAAAATCGCCGTAGGTGGATGTCCCAATAACTGCGTAAAGCCCGATCTGAACGATCTGGGCGTGATCGGTCAGAAGGTGCCTGAGATCGATCTCAATAAGTGCCGGGGCTGCAAGGTGTGCCAGATAGAAAAGGCATGTCCCATCAATGTGCCTGTTCTGAAGGACGGCAAGCTGATCATTGACGATGCTGCCTGCAACCACTGCGGGCGTTGTGTTGGAAAATGCCCCTTCAAGGCAGTGGAGGGCTTTACCTCCGGTTACCGCATTTATATTGGTGGGCGCTGGGGCAAGAAGGTAGCTCACGGACGGTATCTCGACAAGGTGTTTACCGATAAGAACGAAGTGCTGGACGTGATCGAAAAGGCGATTCTTCTGTTCCGTGAACATGGAATCACCGGAGAGCGTTTTGCCGATACCATTGCAAGGTTGGGTTTTGAGAACGTTCAGGAGCAGTTGCTTTCCGATGAGCTTCTGTCCCGGAAACAGGAGAATCTTTCCGCTCAGAAGCACATGAAGGGCGGAGCGACCTGCTGACAGCTTTTGAATCTTTGCTTTGGATACGGGAGAAGGGCTTCCTTCTCCCGTAAAGATATAAATGGGAATTTGAGGGGAAGCATATTTATGTGGATTTTGTGCGCGATTTTGTCAGCCGTATTCGCGGCAATCACTTCCATTTTGGCCAAGGTAGGAATTGAAGGGGTGAATTCACACCTTGCTACAGCCATCCGCACCCTGGTCGTTGTAGGAATGTCCTGGGGAATGGTGTTTTTGACCCATTCCCAAAGCGGGATCGCTGAGATCAGCAAGAAAAGCTGGCTCTTTCTCATCCTTTCCGGTCTGGCTACGGGAGCTTCCTGGCTGTGCTATTATTATGCCATCCAACAGGGTGAGGTTTCCAAGGTGGTACCCATTGATAAGCTCAGCGTGGTAATAACCCTTGTTTTGGCCTTTGTGTTTCTACACGAGCAATTTACCTGGAAATCCCTTGTGGGATGCGTGCTGATCACGGCGGGAACCCTTATCATGGCAATTTGACGATAGAAAGGAAGAGAGGCCTTTGCAGTACTTTTGGGATACAGCCGGTACGATCCCTGCCGGCATAGGTTTCTCGCTGTTTTCTATCGGTCATATCTGCTGGCTTGTTTCATCGGCCATTGTATGCCTTGTTTTGTGGCGGCAATACGGCAGGTGGGGAGAAGGGAAAAGGCGGCGCTGCCGGCGTGTCATTGCGGCCCTTTTGCTTACGGACGAGTTTTTTAAGGATATCTCCACTCTTTGCACCGGAAGATTTTCCCCGGAATTTCTGCCTTTTCATCTTTGCAGCATCAACATTTTTTTGATCCTCACAGACGCCATTTCCCCCAGAGATGGGCTCCGTGAGGTACTGTACGCGGTGTGCCTGCCGGGGGCATTTTTTGCGCTGATCACGCCGGGATGGTCTTATTTGCCCTTATGGAACGCCCTGTGTATCCACAGCTTTACAGCCCATATCCTTCTTTTCCTGTACCCGCTTCTGGTGATCAGGGAGGGCTTCAGGCCGCAGATAGCACGGCTTGTAAAGCTGCTGCCCTGTTTTATTCCCGCCATTCTGCTTGCGCTGCTGTGCAACCATTTCTGGGGCACCAATTTCATGTTCTTGAGCTTTCCGGGAGAAGGAAATATATTGAGCTGGTTTGCGGACCTGTGGGGAACGCCGGGGTATCTTTGGGGGCTGCCGATCCTGTGCGTTCTTTGCTGGACTGTATTGTATGGCGGCAGGGCTTTGCTGTTTCGCTATGCTTCCCGAAAATAGCGCTGGGCAAGCTGCTTCCTGTGTAAAATGAAGGGAACGCAAGTTAGGGGGAGCGGAATGAATTGGTATCAGGATTACAGCTTTGTCCTCAAACTTTTCGAAATGGGCAAGGGAGTAGATGAGACTACCTTCTATTTTCGCTCCGACCCGGAAGAAACCGTACACTATCTTGGCTATCTGCCCCAATACGAAAAGCCCTATTGGGCAGGCTATTGCGATGTGCCGGACGGGTGTGAATTCTTTTCGGCAAAGGAACTGTTTGAGGCAAAAATTTACGATGGAAAATCACTGAAGGACAGGTGGAACGATGCTGTTTTGATAGAGCTTGGCGCGATACCTGTGGAAGAACTACAGTTCAATGATTATAAAAAAGGATCAGGGAGAATGGTATGAATCGGGAAAATAAAAGAAGGCAGTTTGAAAAGGGATACTATAAAAACCATGCCTGCGACGAGACCTTTACCTGCAAGAATTGCGGGCGCACCGTAGTGCCGGGCGGCGCCGGCAGCGATCACCGAAATCACTGCCCCAACTGTCTCCACAGCCTTCATGTGGACAACGAGCCGGGCGACAGAGAATCTGACTGCGGCGGGCTGATGGACCCCGTTGCGGTTTGGGTGCGCAATAACGGTGAATGGGCCATCATTCACCGCTGCCGCCGGTGTGGGCACCTCAGCTCCAACCGCGTTCTGGCGGACGACAACCCCATGAAGCTGATGTCCATCGCGTTAAAGCCCCTGACAAATCCGCCGTTCCCGCTGGAGCGTATTGAAGAGCTTACGAAAATGATGGGCGGCGAAGGAAGCCTCCCGAAAGCAGATGGGGAAGGCGGGGAAGAAAAATGAAGATCCTGATCGTTCGCCACGGCGATCCTGATTATTCCATTGATTCTCTGACGGAAAAGGGATGGCGGGAAGCAGAGTATCTTTCGGAAAGGCTTGTTAAGGTTCCTGCTGTGGAATATTACTGCTCTCCGATGGGAAGGGCAAAGGATACGGCAAAGCCGACGATGGAAAAGCTGGGCCGGAAAGCCGTCGAATGCGAATGGCTTCGGGAGTTCAGCGCACATATCCACAGACCGGACCGGGGCCCGGAGTGGGATTCCATCTGCTGGGACTGGCTGCCTCAGGACTGGACGGAGGATCCGCGTCTGTTTTCCCATACGGAATGGCTGCAAAATGATGTGATGGCGGCGGGAAATGTTTCTCAGGAGTACCAGTGGGTCACGTCAGAGCTGGACAAGCTGCTGGAAAAGTACGGCTATCTGAGAAAGGGAAAGCTTTACCATACGGAGAAGGGCAACAATGACACCCTGATCTTTTTCTGTCATTTTGGAGTGGAGTGCGTCCTTTTGAGCCATCTTTTGAACGTGTCTCCCATGGTGCTTTGGCATGGTTTTGTGGCCGCGCCCACCTCTGTTACCACGATTGCGACAGAGGAGCGGCGCAAAGGAACAGCAAGCTTCAGGGTCAGCTCCTTCGGGGATATCTCCCACCTGTATGCTCATGGTGAGCCGCCTGCCTTTGCGGCACGTTTCAGCGAGTGCTTTGAAAATGAAGGGGAAAGGCTTGACTGAGCTTTTCCAAGTATATCGTTTTTCATACATAAAAGAAGGGCCGGACGATCGTCCGGCCCTTCTTTTATGTGAAAATCATTTTTTTACAAATACCAGCATATTGTTCAGCGGCCGGCTTTGCGGGCCTACAAGCCACTGGCCTCCCGCGTATATATTTGCGGAACCGCCGCCGTCAAAATTGATGGCGTCCGTGCAGCCCATTGCGGAAAGGATCTCAGACATCTTGCCAAAGCTTGTATAGGCGCTGGCAAGAACGATGCTTCCATCTGCCTTCAGGCCCAGACAGATCCGCAGGGCAGAGCCGTAAGCGATACTGCTGTAGCCTTCGGCACGGTAGGTATCGGAATTTCCGTAAGGCGCGCCGTCCTTTACTATTCTCGGCCCCGCCGCGATGGAAAACTCGATATCCTGAGTGCTTGAGCCGTTATAATACCGCTCAATATCCAGCTTGTCTCCCACTTTGCAGGAATCAAAGAAATCGCCTTCATACTGCCGCCTGGACCTCTGTGCCAGCACGTAGCCGGTGGAGGGGATAGAAAGGTTGGAAAGATCGGTGAACGGTTTTTGAGGGGGAGTTTCCCCTTGGGTTTCGCCGGGGCCCTCCTCTGAAGAGCCGGATTCAGGCACGGTCCCGTCAGTGCTGTGATGGACTTCCAGAACCGTGCCGTCCTCTGCCAGCACGACAGCGTCTCTGGCGGGGAAGCCCAACACGCTGCCCCAGCTCCTGGTGAAAAGGATCCTGGCGCCGTCCGTAGCGCTGCTGGGCTTGCGGTTTACCACCACGCCTCGGAGAACACTGTCTGTACCGTCTTCCTTGTGAAGCGTGACGGTGTGCTCTGTCGTGAAATTCTCAATGGAGAAATTCCCTTCGGTATCCATCACGAAGGCGGACTTTGCAGGCGCGTAAAAATCTGCCACGGTGAGGACTTTCCCGTTTTGTATCAGGGTCCCGGCGGGAGCGTAGGAATTGAGATCAAAGAAGCCTGCGTTTACCGCAACGGAAGCTTTGGTGCGGCTGACGATGGAGGAAGAGCTTTCTGCGCCGTATACGGCATTGTTTGCCATAACGAGGCTCGCGTTGTATTTTGTGGCATCAAATTCGATGGCCTTTACCGATACGCCCGCGATCCGTTTGCGTGTGACAATATAGTTTGGATTTACAATGCATTTTTCTAAAAAACGGGAATAGAGAGCGACTGCCTCCGCGCGGGTGGCAATGCTCTTCGGGCGGAAGGTATTGTCATCGTATCCGTCAATAACACCGGCACGCTGGCATACCTGGACGCTCGGGAGGGCGTAGCTTGCTATTGAGCCGATGTCCGCAAAGTTTTTTGCGGTTTCCGTGGCGGACATGCTGCGAAGCGTTGCTCTCGCAAACCGTGTGAGCATTACGGCAATGTCCTGACGGGTTATCGGCTTATCGGGGCGGAAAGTTTTGTCCTCATAACCGTTTACAATGCCGTTTTCGGAAGCCCAGTTGACATATCGGTTGGACCAGTGGCCCGTTGTAACGTCCTTGAAACTACCTTTTGTATTATAAGCAGCAAGCTCTGTTTCACTTAAAAAAGAGGTCGCAAGGATCTTTGAAAAAGCGCCTCTGGTAAGGCTTTTTTCAGGAGAAAACGTTGTGGGCGAAGTGCCGTTTATAATATTTTTTCCCACAAGGTCGGAAACATATCCCGCGTACCAAGCATTTCTCGGAACATCCGTGAATACGGCGGCGCTGGCGGAAACCGGAAGCCCTGCGGCAATAACGGCGGCAGCGAGTAAGAGCGTCATAAGCTTTTTGCGCATTCTTTTCATGATTTGATCCCTGTGCCCTTTCCTTTTTTCAAAACAACTTTACATAATATACCACCTTTTGTGCTCCTTGTCCACAAAAATACGAAAATTGCGGAATTTCCATATTTTTGAAAAGTAAGATTGCATTTTTCCCTCTGTTCCTGTAATATAGGTGTATGATCAATACGATCACAATTTTTGCTTTTGGAGGGTACGAGGAATGATTTGTCCAAGATGCGGAAGAGAGATTCCGGACGGCACTGTTTGTCCCTGTAATTACGAGACCCCGGTGCTATCCAGCAATCCCGCGGTAAACGCGATCAAGACCATAGGCTCTTCGCCGCTCTTTCTTGCAGCGGTAATTCTCTACACTGTTTCCCTTGTGCTTTCGGCGGTTTTTATAGCTTCCGGAGCGTCAAACGCAGTCGCCACTGTTCTTACCTATATGGTAAACAGCGGAGTGATAGATCCTTATACAGCGTACGATATCATGGAGTATGCGAGTGGATACAATTACGGCGCCAGTCTGTGGGCTCTTATTTTACCGGTCCTTACCTGTATCGGAATGTGGATGTTCTATGCCACCTGCCGCAACAGGCGTAACGGCAATATTTCTACCGCGGGTCTGACGATCTGTAAGGTCATTATGATCATTGGGCTTGTTTGCCTGATCATTGGCGCGGCCTGCATGCTGGTCCTTTTTGTGATTTTTCTGGTGTCAGGCGGCGTGCGTTATATGGACGATTGGGGCACTGTCGTGGCAGGTATGTCAGCTTTGCTGGCTATTCTGCTTTTTATCTGTCTTGCCGTGCTTGTCCTGATGATATGCTTCTATGGGGGGATCGTAAAGATCATAAACCGGATAAAGGGCTGCGCTGCCACCGGCCTTCCCAATAACAGGATTTCCCGTTATGTTACCGTGCTTTTGTACATTTCAGGAATTTTTTCCTGCATTTCCGGTTTGATAGAACTTTTCAGCAGCCCGCTGTCAGGTATTGCCACCTTGGCGGGCGCAGTATGCAGCATTCTTGTTGCAGTGGCTTTGGGCCGTCTGCGCCAGCAGATGGAAGCGCTTCTTTATCCGTCTGTACAGCCTGTCTACGCTTCTCAGCCGGTACAGCAGGCCTATGTGCCCGTGCAGCCCGCGGCTCCCGCTCCCGTGGAAGCTCCCGCTCCCGCGGAAACGCCCGCTTCTGAGGAAAAGACGGAAAAATAGGGAAAAGCCCATAGTATTGAGAGGTGTATTATTATGATGTGTCCCAAATGCGGTCGGGAGATCCCGGACGGCACTGTTTGTCCCTGCAATTACGAGGTCCAAATGCTGTCCAGCAATCCTGCGGTAAACGCGATCAAGAGCAGCGGCTCTTCTTCGCTGGTTTTGGCCGCGCTGATTCTGGCCACCGCTGGGAGGCTTGTCTCCCTTCTTACTTCCATAATACTGATATTCAGCGGGAACGCTTATTCCAATATCACGGTGGAAGGCCCTGTCAATCCGCAGGTGATCGAATCTGCCGCGAACGCCGGCAAAGTGATGAGCACAGTTCTCATCATCATCGGATTTACGCCTGTGGTGTTGATGACGATCGGAATGTGGATGCACTATGCTACCTGCAGAAATCGCTTCAGCGGAAATATTTCCACTGGCGGTTTGACGCTGTGCAGGATCGCCGTGATCATTGATATTGTTTATGCCGGTCTGATCGCCCTGCTTGTGCTGCTTTATGCGGTGATGATGTTTGCGTTCAGCGGTACATTTTCCAACATGTTTTCCTACATGATGGAATCCGGGGAATACGGTTATGATTATGGAGCGTTCAATGGCTTCACGGCGGATATGATGGGCGGGCTCATGATCGTTCTGGGCTTTGTTATGGTGATCGTTCTGGCAGTGATCATTTTGATGATCTGCTATTATTCCAGCGTTGTCAAGCTGATCGGCCGCATCAAGGCCAGCGCGTTCAGCGGCCTGCCTGACGCCAGGATCTCGCGCTTCCTCACGGGAATGATGTATTTCTTAGGCGTTCTGTCGTGCTTGATGGGGCTGCTCATGCTGTTCGGCGCCCCTGTTGCGGGGCTGTGTTCGATCGGCAGCGCTGTCAGCGTGATTTTGCTGGCTGTTGCCCTTGGCCGCCTGCGCCAGCAGATGACGGTCTTGCTTTATCCGCCTGTACAGCCGGTTTATGCCCCTCAGCCGGTACCGCAGGCATATGTGCCCGCTCAGCCCGCGGCTCCCGCTCCTATGGAAACTCCCGCTCCCGTGGAAACGCCTGTTCCTGTGGAGGCTCCCGCTCCCGTGGAAATGCCTGTTCCTGTGGAAACGCCTAATCCTGTGGAGGTTCCCACTGCTGAGGAAGTTCCCATTCCCGAGGAGAAGACGGAAGAATAAGGCCATTCTCCAATACTTGAGAAAAAGCGATTCGCCCCTGAGCTTTCAGGGGCGAATATCATATGCTCATTTTAGTTTGCAAAAAGGGAGATCATTCGATCACGCGGCAGCGGATGATGGGCTCCAGGCTTTCCAGAGCCTTCACCGCATCTGAAGAGATCTTTCCGGAAACATCGAGGATCGTATAGGCATATTCGCCTTTCGAACGGCTCTGCATGTTTTCGATGTTGATATTTGCTTTGCCGCAGGCAGCCGCAAAGGTAGCGATGGTGTTGGGAATGTTTTTATGAGTCAGGCAGATGCGGCTTGTGCTGGGCTCTCTTGCCATGGAAATAGCCGGAAAGTTTACGGAGTTTTTGATGTTTCCGCATTCCAGATATTCCTTGAGCTGATCTACCGCCATCACCGCGCAGTTGTCTTCGCTTTCCGGAGTGGAGGCGCCGAGGTGGGGGAGGGAAACAACATTTTCCACGCCAAGAAGGCTTTCGTCCGGAAAATCGGTGGCATAGGCGGAAAGCTTGCCGGAAGCCAGTGCTTCCAGCAGGTCGGCGGAATTTACCAGGCCGCCTCTGGCAAAGTTCAGGATCCGCGCGCCATCCTTCATTTTGGAGATGGCATCCTTGCAGATGGTATTTTCCGTTTCCTTGGTGAGAGGAAGATGGAGTGTGATGTAATCGCACCGGCTGTAGATCTCATCGAGAGAGGCGGCATGGTGCACGCTGCTGGAAAGCCGCCAGGCGGAATCCACAGAAAGGAAGGGATCAAATCCGTAAACCGTCATGCCGAGCTGCTCCGCGGCGTTGGCCACCAGAATCCCGATGGCCCCGAGGCCGATAACGCCCAGAGTTTTTCCCATAATCTCCGGACCGGCAAACTGACCCTTTCCTGCTTCTACCTGCTTTGAAATGTCGCCTTCCTGGCCCTTGAGCTCCTGCACCCACTTCATGGCGGGAGTGATCTTCCGGGAGGTGAGCAGCAGGGCGCAAAGCACAAGCTCCTTGACCGCGTTGGCGTTGGCGCCGGGGGTGTTGAACACAACGATGCCCTGCTGTGTGCATTGTTCGACAGGGATATTGTTTACGCCCGCGCCTGCTCTGGCAATGGCAAGAAGCGCCTTGCCCAGGGTCATATCGTGCATGGAGGCGGAACGGACAAGAATTCCTTCCGGATCCGCGGCATCTGCGGAAATGCTGTAATTTGCCCCGAAGCGGTCTGTTCCGATGGGGCTGATCTTATTCAGGCACTGTATCTTAACCATATCAGCTTCTCCTCTTTTCAAAATCGGTCATGAATTCAACGAGCTTTGCCACGCCTTCCACGGGCATCGCATTATAAATGGAGGCGCGCATTCCGCCTACACTCCGGTGGCCCTTCAGGTTCACAAAGCCGGCGGCGGTGCTTTCCTTTACAAATTCCGCGTCAAGGTCGGGCTCGCCTGTAACAAAGGTGACATTCATTAGGGAACGGCTGTCTTTGTCTGCGCAGCCCTTGAAGAGCTTGGAGGAATCGAGGAAGTTATATAAGAGACCGGCTTTTTCCTCGTTTCTCTTTTTCATCGCGGCAAGGCCGCCGATATCGTTTTTGATCCACTCCAGCACCAGCTTGCAGATGTAGATGGGCCAGCAGGGGGGCGTGTTGTACATGGAATCGTTTTCCGCCATGATGCCGTAATTGAACATGGTGGGGGTGCCGGGCAGAGGCTCGCCGATGAGATCTTCCCGGACGATGACGATGGTAAGGCCGGCAGGTGCCACGTTCTTCTGAGCGCCGGCATAGAGAAGGCCAAACCTGGAAACATCGATCGGCTCGCTTAGGATGCAGGAGGAAATATCGGCTACCAGGGGCACATTTCCCGTGTTCGGAAGCTCATGCCACAAGGTCCCGTATATCGTATTGTTCATGCAGATATGGAAATAATCCGCATCCGGCCGGAACTCGGAAGGATCCAGCGCCGGGATATGGGAAAAGGTGTCTTCTTTGGAGGAAGCTACAGCCTTGCAGTCTCCGTAGCGGCTGCCTTCCTTGAAGGCTTTGGTGGAGAACTGGCCGGAAAGCACATAATCCGCCTTATGGGAGTGAGTCATCAAATTCATGGGGACCATGGCAAACTGAGAAGAAGCGCCGCCCTGCAAAAACAGGATCTTATAGTTTTCCGGAATTGCCATGACCTCGCGCAGCAGAGACTGGGCCGATTGGAAAATGCCATCGTAAACCTTGGAGCGGTGGGACATTTCCATCACAGACTGGCCGCTGCCCTCATAATCCATCATTTCCTGAGCCGCCCTGTGCAAGACAGGTTCCGGCAGCATGGAAGGACCGGCGGAAAAATTATACACTCTCGACATAAAAAGACCTCCTTCTTTTCTGAGCTTTCTTTCGCAAACTAAAGCAATAAAGTAAATTTAATTTATTATACCTTTGCAGGAGATAAAAAGCAAGAAAAAATAGCCGTGTCTTCCCAATTCGGTGTAAATCTGCCAAAACCATTTCCTTTTTGGTTCAGCTTTTGGGAAGCAAGTCAAAGAGAAGGACTGCATATAAAATAAGGAAAATCAGAGCTTCAAAGAAGCTGAATGTTGTTTTGCACCAGAAAATGCGCGAAAAAGGCAAGAAAATTGGGAAAGCTTGAAGAATGATTCTAAATTGGAATTATAAATTCGAAGTTTCTTGATATAGTATGCGTACTACTGAAAGAATGCCGGTTTCCCGGTTATTTCAATTTCATTCATTCCAGAAAGGGAGGAAGAGCAATGCAAAAACGTATCAGCACGTTGCCGTTCCATGATACTCCCGAGCAGGCGCAGAAGCTTCAGGCTGTGATCGACGGCTTGAAGGGGCAGGCCGGGGCAATTATGCCCGCGCTACACCAGGCTCAGGATATTTACGGCTATTTGCCCATGGAGGTGCAAAAAAAGATCGCGGACGGACTTGATGTTTCTCTTGAGGAGGTCTACGGTGTATCAACCTTCTATTCCCAGTTCTCCTTAACGCCTAAGGGACGCAACCACATTTCCGTTTGCCTTGGTACCGCCTGCTATGTCAAGGGCGCAGACAAGGTATTGGAAAAAATCACGCAGAAATTGGGGATCCAGCCTGAGGAATGCACGGAAGACGGTGCTTTTTCGCTCACCGCGTGCCGCTGCATCGGCGCCTGCGGTCTGGCTCCTGTTATGACGGTTAACGAAGATGTGTATGGCCGGCTGGCGCCTGAAGAAGTAGACGGCATTCTGGCCAAGTATATGGAGTGATTCGGCAACTATAAACGAAACGAAAGGAAAGATACCATGAAATCGTTAGCGGAACTTCAGGCTGTCAGGGACCGGAGCAAGGGTGCTTTGGCTCTCCGGGAGAACGGCAAAGCCGAAACCGGATCCTACCGCACCACAGTTTTGGTCTGCGGAGGAACCGGCTGTACTTCTTCCAACAGCGAGCAGATCATTGAGAAGCTCCATTCTGAAATAAAGGCCCAAGGGCTCGAAAAGGAAGTAAATGTGATCCGTACCGGCTGCTTCGGCCTGTGTGCTCTCGGCCCAATCATGATCGTTTATCCTGAAGGGGCTTTCTACAGCCGCGTTACTCCCGAGGATATTCCCGAGGTCGTTTCCGAGCATCTGGCCGACGGACGCATCGTAAAGCGCCTGCTTTATCAGGAGACAGTGCAGGATGACGACACTATTAAATCTCTGAATGAGACCCGCTTCTATTCCAAGCAGCACCGTGTTGCTCTGCGCAACTGCGGTGTGATCGATCCTGAAAATATCGACGAGTACATTGCCAGAGACGGCTATGCCGCTTTGGGTAAGGTGCTGACCGAAATGAAGCCTCAGGACGTGATCGACCTGATGCTGGCTTCCGGCCTTCGCGGCCGCGGCGGTGCAGGTTTCCCCACAGGTCTCAAATGGAAATTTGCCGCTGCAAATGACGCGGATCAGAAATATGCCTGCTGCAACGCCGATGAAGGCGACCCCGGCGCGTTTATGGACCGTTCCGTGCTGGAGGGCGATCCTCACAGTGTTTTGGAGGCCATGGCCATCGCGGGTTATGCCATCGGCGCTACCCAGGGTTACATCTATATCCGCGCCGAATATCCCATCGCCGTAAAGCGTCTGCAGATCGCCATCGATCAGGCCCGTGAATACGGTCTTCTGGGCAATGATATTTTCGGTTCTGGCTTCATCTTTGACGTAGGTATCCGTTTGGGCGCCGGCGCTTTTGTGTGCGGCGAGGAAACCGCTTTGATGACTTCCATCGAAGGCAAACGCGGCGAGCCCAGAGTCCGTCCGCCGTTCCCGGCTCTCAAGGGTCTGTTCGGCAAGCCTACGGTTCTCAACAACGTGGAAACATATGCCAACATTCCTCAGATTATTCTGAATGGGTCTGACTGGTTCCGTTCCATCGGTACTGAAAAATCTCCCGGTACCAAGGTGTTTGCTTTGGGCGGTAAGATTACCAACACTGGTTTGGTGGAGGTCCCCATGGGCACCACCCTGCGTGAAGTGGTCGAGGACATCGGTGGTGGAGTTCCCGGCGACCATCACTTTAAGGCCGCTCAGACCGGCGGACCTTCCGGCGGCTGCATTCCCGCCAAGCTCATCGACACTCCCATCGATTACGACAACCTGATTGCCATCGGCTCCATGATGGGTTCCGGCGGATTGATCGTCATGGATGAGACCACTTGCATGGTGGATATCGCCAAGTTCTTCCTGGAATTTACGGTAGACGAATCCTGCGGTAAATGTACGCCCTGCCGCGTGGGCACCAAGCGCCTGTTGGAGCTTTTGAACAAGATCACTTCCGGCAACGGCACCATGGAGGATATCGACAAGATGGAGGAGCTTTGCTACTACATCAAGGAGAACTCCCTGTGTGGCCTGGGCCAGACAGCACCTAACCCTGTGCTTTCCACTCTCCAGTATTACAGGGACGAATATGAAGCTCACGTGCTGGAGCATCGTTGTCCCGCAGGAGCTTGCAAGGCTCTTACCAATTATCACATTGATCCCGAAAAGTGCAAGGGCTGCACGCTCTGTGCCCGCAATTGTCCTGTAGGCGCTATCAGCGGCACTGTGAAGGAACCTCATGTGATAGATACCAGCAAATGCATCAAGTGCGGCGTCTGCATGGAAAAGTGCAAGTTTGGCGCTGTTGTGAAGAAATAAGAGAGGAGTGAGAAAAGCATGGAAATGGTAAATGTAAAGATCAATGGCGTGTCCTATGAAGTGCCTGCAAATTCCACCGTGCTGGAAGCTGCCCGCAGCGCCGGCGTTGACATTCCCACCCTTTGTTATCTGAAAGATATCAATCAGATCGGCGCTTGCCGTATGTGTATGGTGGAGGTCAAGGGAGCAAGATCTCTGGTTGCCGCCTGTGTTTATCCGGTCAATGAGGGGATGGAGGTATTCACCAATTCTCCCAAGGTCCAGGAATCCCGCCGTATGACGCTGGAGCTCCTGCTTTCCGTCCATGACAGAAAGTGCCTGACCTGTGAGCGCAGCGGAAACTGCGAGCTGCAGAAGCTGTGCAACGATATGGGTATTGAGGTTGAAGACCGTTTTGCCGGCGTTATGCCTGCCGGGAAAAAGGATGCTTCCACCCTGTATCTGGAGCGCAACAACGCAAAGTGTGTGCTTTGCCGCCGCTGCGTGGCTGCTTGCCAGAATCAGCATGTTTCCGTAATCGGCGCCAACAACCGCGGCTTTGACACGGAGATCGGCTGTGCCTTTGAACAGCCCTTGAGCAACGTGGCCTGCGTTGCCTGTGGCCAGTGCATCGTAAGCTGCCCCACAGGCGCTTTGACGGAGAAGGACAACATCCAGGACGTGATCGACGCGATCAACGATCCTGAAAAGATCGTCATCGTACAGACCGCTCCTGCCGTTCGCGCTGCTTTGGGTGAAGAATTCGGTATGCCTATCGGCACCAATGTAGAGGGAAAAATGGTTGCCGCTCTGCGCCGCCTTGGCTTTGACAAGGTGTTTGATACCGATTTCGGCGCAGATATGACCATCATGGAAGAAGCCAACGAATTTATCTCCCGTGTGAAGAACGGCGGCAAGCTGCCCATTATCACCTCCTGCTCTCCCGGATGGATCAAGTTCTGCGAGCACTATTATCCCGACCTCATCGATAATCTTTCGACCTGTAAATCCCCTCAGAACATGACAGGCGCTCTGCTGAAGACTTGGTATGCTCAGATGGAGGGCATCGATCCCAAGAACATCGTTTCCGTATCGGTCATGCCCTGCACAGCCAAAAAATTTGAGATCACCCGTGATGACGAGAATGCAGCCGGACTGCCCGATGTGGATATCAGCCTTACTACACGGGAGCTTGCAAGAATGATCAAACGCGCGCAGCTCAGCTTCGACCGTCTTCCCGATGAGAAATTCGATGAAGCTATGGGCGTTTCTACCGGCGCCGCTGTGATCTTCGGCGCTACCGGCGGCGTCATGGAGGCTGCTCTTCGTACCGCTGCCGATACGCTGGAGGGCAAGAGCCTGGATTCCATCGACTACACTGAGGTAAGAGGAACTGCCGGCTTCAAAGAGGCTGTGTATAAGGTCGCAGGCATGGACGTTAAGGTAGCTGTTGTAAGCGGCCTGTCCAATGCGGACGCCATTTTGAAGAAAGTCCGTTCCGGCGAGGCCGATTACCACTTCATTGAAGTGATGTGCTGCCCCGGCGGCTGCGTAAACGGCGGCGGCCAGCCGATTCAGTCTTCCACAGTCCACAGCTATGTGGACATCAAGGCCCAGCGTGCCAAGGCATTGTATGATCAGGATAAGGCCATGCCTCTGCGCAAGAGCCATGAGAACCCTGTGGTGCAGAAGTGCTATAAGGAATTCCTGACCGATGGCCCTGGCGGCCATAAGGCTCACGAGATCCTGCATACAAGCTATGTGAAGCGTGGAAAATAAGTTTGCTTCATCCATGTGGCCCCGCGATTTTCGCGGGGCTCTTTTCTCTATTGTGTCTCAGCCGATCCTCTCCAAAAGCCGCAGAAAAGCTGTGGTAAGCCCACCGGCTCCGTCGCTTTTTGAAAGCCCGGCACTTGTCTTTTTGCTGCAAAGGTGCTATACTGTTTCCCTAAGGACGGCCGCGTGATTGAGCGGCTCTGGGACGGGGAATGCTATGGATACTTTTAGAAAAGCGGTGGCCGCGGGAGCTGCCATCAGCATAGGAGCTACGATCTATCTTTCCTGTGAAAACAGGGTAGTGGGGGCTTTGCTTTTTACTATTGGCCTGTTTGCGATCTGTGCCTTCGGCATGAATCTTTTTACTGGCAAGATAGGTTATGTGCTGGAAAACAGGAATCATCCGAATTGCCTGATCATCTGGCTCGGAAATCTGACGGGCTGTATCGCGGCCTCGGGGCTTGTCCGTCTGGCCAGGCCGGGCCTTCATGATACCGCCGCCGCTCTGGTCGGGGCAAAGCTTTCGCTGAGCTGGTACTCTGTCGGCATACTTGGCTTTTTCTGCGGTATTCTGATGTATCTGGCGGTGGAAAACTACCGAAGCAATCCAAATGATTTTGGTAGGGTCATCGGGCTTTTCCTGTGTGTTTCTGTTTTTATCCTTTGCGGCTTTGAGCACAGTATTGCGGATATGTGCTATTTTGTTTTCGGTATTTCCTCCTTCGGGGAGCTGCCAAAGGGCCTTTTATTCTTGATCGGGGTATCTGTTGCGAATGGCTTGGGTTCTCTTTGCATCAGGCTTTTGACGAGGGCTGGAACAAAAGACCAGGCGAAATAGATTTTCCGGAAAGAAGGAAGAAATAGTGGCAAGAGAAAGATACTTGTTGGATGCGGGAGAAGATACCATTCACAGCAATGTGATCACGGCTGACACGCCGAAAGAAAAGCGGCAGAACTGGTGGTATTATCACCAAAGACATGTGGTGATCGGCACAATATGCGCGGCTTTGGTTTTCAGCCTGTTCTATTCCATCTTTTCGAAGGTGGAGCCCGATTATACCGTAGCCCTGCTTACCTCTTACAATATGCCTGAGAGCGGTATGCGCGAGCTGGAACGCTGCATTACGCCATATGCCGATGACCGCAACGGAGACGGGAAGATCGTGGTCAGTATAGCAAGCTATGTGCTGTCCGATGAAATACCGGCTTCCTCGGATGCATATGCCGAGCAGCAGGCCAATGTTACAAGGTTTGTCGCGGATATTTCCGTAAATGAAAGTATGCTGTTTATCCATGATGAGACCGCTTTTTCTTCTTTTGAAGATCAGTTCGGTGGCTTTTTCTTGGATAACGAAGGAAACAATATGCCTGCCGGTGAAATGGACTTTACGGACGCCATGCTTCCGTGGTCCGATGTAAAGGTTTTTGCGGAATTTCAGCCTGAAGCCCAGGAAGGGGAAACCTTTACCTCTGAGGATCTGTCAGAGCTCTTCAGCAGGCTTCGTGTTTCCTTCCGTGCAAAAGACGGGACTTCTATTGAAAAAAAGGCGAAGCACGTAGAGTATTGGGAAGCGTCCCTGGGATTGTATGATCGCTTAAAAACCGGAACACTTCCGGAGGCAGGGCAATGAACGGGATAACGATCCTCGATTCGACCTTGCGCGATGGCGCCCAGGGAGGCGATGTGACTTTTTCCCTGGAAGATAAGCTTGCTGCTGTTCAGGTGCTGGACAGATTGGGAGTGGCTTATATTGAGGCGGGAAATCCCGGTTCCAATCCAAAGGATGAGGAGTTTTTTCGGCTGGCGGCAAATTTGCCGCTGAAACATGCCAGGCTTGCCGCTTTTGGGAGCACCAGAAGGAAGAACCTCTCGCCGGAAGAAGACGAAAATCTGGCGGCTTTGGCAAATGCCGGGGCTCCCTGCTGTGTCATATTCGGCAAATGCTGGAAGTTTCATGTGCGCAGGGTGCTTGAGACCGCGGAGGAAGAGAATCTTTTGATGATCGAAGAAAGCTGCCGCTTTTTGAAGGAACACGGAAGAGAAGTGATTTTCGACGGTGAGCATTTTTTCGACGGCTGGAAGGATAATCCCGATTACGCTATGGCTTCCCTGAAGGCCGCTGTCCGGGGCGGAGCCGACGTGCTGTGCCTTTGCGATACAAATGGCGGTGTTTTTCCCCAGGAGGCGGCAGACATCACAAAAGCGGTGGCAGACGCCTTTTCCGTGCCGGTAGCGGTCCATTTTCACAATGACTGCGGGCTGGCGGTTGCAAACAGTATCGCCGCCGTAAAGGCCGGAGCCCGTCAGGTGCAGGGGACAATGCTGGGCTTTGGCGAGCGGTGCGGGAACGCGAATCTATCTTCCGTTATCCCGGATTTGCAGATAAAGCTCGGCATCACCTGCGTTCCCGATGAATGTGTTCCGCTTCTTTCTCACGGGGCGGGTGAGCTGGCTGCTGCGGCAAATCTTGATATTTCCGCATCCCTTCCTTATGTAGGAAGAAATGCTTTTTCCCATAAAGCCGGTATGCACGCGGCAGGCGTGCTGAAGGATCCGTGTACCTTTGAGCATATCGATCCGGCTTTGGTGGGGAATGTACGGAGGTTTCCGGCTTCCGAGATCTCCGGTCGGGCGGTGATCGTGGAAAAGCTGCGCCGTATTTTTCCGGAAAGCGATATCGGCGTTGATGCGGTAAGCTCTGTGCTGAGAAGGCTGAAGGAGCTGGAGGCCGACGGATATCAGTTTGAAGGAGCGGACGCTTCCTTTGAGCTTCTGGCACGAAAGCTTTTGCGGCCTTATCTGCCGTTTTTCAAGCTTTTGTATTACCACATTTATACCGATTTCGGAGAAAAACGCGAAAGCGGGGCCAGCGCCACGGTTAAAGTGCAGGTTGGGAAAGAGATCCAGCTTACGGCGGCAGAGGGAAATGGTCCCGTAAACGCTATGGACCGGGCGCTCCGCAAAGCCCTTGAGGTGTTTTATCCCGTGCTTTCGCACGTAAAGCTTACTGACTACAAGGTGCGCGTGTTGGATACGGGGAGCGCTACAGCAGCCAGGGTACGGGTGCTCATCACATCTACCGACGGAGAAGAAGCCTTTACTACCGTAGGCGTTTCGGAAGATGTAGTTGCCGCGAGCTGGCGTGCGTTGGAAGATTCTATGGAATATCTGCTGCTCAAGGCACAGCGCCTGGGCGTGAAAGAAAAACAGGAGGAATCAGAATTATGGCAATGACAATGACCCAAAAGATCCTGGCGGCGCACGCCGGGCTCGATCGCGTGGAGGCAGGCGAGCTTATTGAGGTGAATCTTGATCTGGTCCTTGGAAATGATATCACTTCTCCCGTGGCTATCAACGAGTTTGAAAAGGCAGGGGCTTCTTCTGTGTTTGACAGAAGAAAGATCGCCCTGGTGCTGGACCATTTTGCGCCGAACAAGGATATCAAGGCGGCACAGCAGTGCAAGCAGACAAGACAGTTTGCCAACAAATATGACATCGTCAATTTCTTCGATGTGGGGGAAATGGGTATTGAGCACGCGCTGCTTCCTGAGAGAGGCCTTGTGGGCCCGGGGGACTGCGTGATCGGAGCTGATTCACATACCTGTACTTACGGTGCGCTGGGGGCGTTTTCCACCGGCGTCGGCTCAACCGATATGGCAGCCGGCATGATCTCGGGAAAAGCTTGGTTCAAGGTGCCTTCCGCCATTCGGGTCGTTCTCAAAAATCAGCTTACGGGCTTTGTGAGTGGCAAGGATGTGATCCTCCATCTGATCGGGCTCATCGGTGTAGACGGCGCTTTGTACCAGTCTCTGGAGTTTACAGGGGAGGGATGCTCTTCACTTTCTATGGACGACCGCTTTACCATTGCCAATATGGCGATCGAAGCCGGAGCGAAAAACGGTATTTTCCCTGTGGATGAGAAAACATTGGAGTATTGCAAAGACAGGTATCAGGGCGAAATAAAGATATACGAGCCGGATGAGGACGCCGTATATGAGCGCACGGTGGAGATAGACCTTGCTGCCTTGCAGCCTACTGTTTCCATGCCTCATTTGCCGGAAAACACAAAAACGATAGGGGAAGTCGCCGGGGTGAGGATCGACCAGAGCGTGATCGGCTCCTGCACCAACGGGCGTATCAGCGATATGCGTATTGCCGCTTCGATTCTCAAGGGAAGAAAGGTGGCAAAGGGCGTGCGTTGTATTGTAATCCCCGCCACGCAGAACGTGTATCTGCAGTGCATCCGGGAAGGGCTTACGGAGATCTTTATCGAGGCCGGAGCTGTATTCAGCACCCCCACCTGTGGTCCTTGCCTTGGCGGTTATATGGGAATTCTGGCTGAGGGAGAGCGCGCGGTTTCCACCACGAACAGGAACTTTGTGGGGCGCATGGGCCATACGGAATCGGAGGTTGTGCTGGCTTCTCCGGCAGTTGCTGCCGCAAGCGCCGTGACCGGACACCTCACCGATCCTGCCAGTCTGTAAGAGAGGGTCCCCAAATGGTTTCCTATGATTGGACACTCAAAGCTGCAGATCTGGACTTTATTGTGGCTCTTTCAGTAAAAACACCGGAAGCAAAGAAGGGCCTGCGAAAGGGAATGCTGCTATTCGGGTTATTTGCTGTTCTTTGCTTCCTTTTAGCGGCGGCTCTTTCCTTTTTATCCAAGGGTCCTGCCGGTGGAGAAAACGGCGGCATTGCTTCTATCTGTTTTCTGGGGCTGTATTTGTTGATCCAGTGCTTTTTATTGCCTTTCAATCAGAAACGCGCAGTGCACCGTTCTATTTGGCAAGGTAATCCGCGCTTGTTCTCCGGTGTGAGACACCTTGAATTCCGTGAAGATGGGCTGGCTGTGTTCACTGATTTGGGAAGCAGACTGCAATTCTGGAACGGATTTCGCTATTGGGGGATCAAGGAAAACTACCTTTTTCTGGTAGATATTGCGAACACTTATGTTCTGATTGACCGCAATGCTGTTTCGGAAAACGACTTGCAGGAAATTATAGCCCTGCTTTGTTCCCGGCAGATCCCTTCTTTGGATCAGTCTTGAGAAAGGCAGACTGCTTTACAAATTAGGAGCACTTATGGAATGGATCGCAGAAAGGAGTACAGATCCCATGAATATCAAAGAAACAGTAGGGATGTCTGACTGCTCCGGGGAAGCTGGAACAGGGGAGAGCCCCCGGATCGAAACGGAGCGGCTTTTGCTTCGGAAGCCGAAGCCGGAAGATGCCGAGGCTGTGCTATCTCTGATACAGCAGCCTTTTGTGCGCAGATATAACTGTTTCCGGGAGCAGCCTTCCTTAAAGGAAGCGGAAGATATGCTGAACAGAGATCCGGAAAATCAATTTGTCATATGTCTGAAGAAAACCGGGAAGGTGATCGGTCATATCGGCATGGAAGAGGATTCCCTGCGGTATCGGGTGGGATCAGTCTCCCTCGATTATTTTCTGGGGGAAGAATACGCCAGAAAAGGGTATATGAGCGAAGCGCTGCGATCAGTGATTGCCTTCCTGTTCCATGAACGCAGGGCAGAAATCATCAGCGCCAGAGCTTTTTCCGAGAATACCGCCTCCATAGCTCTTCTTCAAAAGCTCGGCTTTGCCCGGGAAGGAATGCTCCGCAGTGCGGTGAGAAATTTTGAAGACAAGACTTTTGACGACGTTCTGTTTTCTCTGTTAAAAACAGAGTATGAGGCGATGAGGCCTGCTTCTCCCAGGATAGGAGATACCGTCACTATTAGAATGGACCGTCCTATAGGGACGGAGCACCCGAAGCACCCCGGTCTGATCTATCCCATCAATTACGGCTATGTTCCCGGTCTGATTGCTCCGGACGGGGAAGAGCAGGACGCTTATGTGCTGGGGGTGGATGTGCCGCTTACGGAATTCACGGGCAGGCTCATCGCCATCATTCATCGCTTTGATGACGTGGAAGAAAAGTGGGTACTGGCCCCGGAGGGAATGACCTTCACAAAAGATGAGATCGCCGAGGCCGTTCACTTTCAGGAGCAGTATTACCATACGGAAATCAGGGTGGAGGAGAAGTCATGACGGCTTTAGAGCAGGTCAGCCACGAGACAATGGTGTTTATGCGTGGCCGATACCGCCTGGACGAGATCGGAGATGGACGGGACGAACTGAAATTCAAGCAGGGAAAGAAAACGATCCTCACGATCTATATCAAAAAAGACCGGTTTGATTTTCTGCTTATTTTCGGCAAAAAAGAACGGGAGGAATTTGAATCTCGGAGAGAGGAATTCTCTTCCTGGGTGCGGGAGATCTACGACAACTCCAGGACATATCACGATGGGAAATGGGTGACATTCCCCGTGTCTGCCCCGGAGCATTTCGAGGAACTCAAGGCCCTGATTGGCATAAAGA
Source organism: uncultured Acutalibacter sp. (assembly GCA_964577585.1). Classification (GTDB taxonomy): domain Bacteria; phylum Bacillota; class Clostridia; order Oscillospirales; family Acutalibacteraceae; genus Acutalibacter. The sequence goes on along the minus strand of CAZNZS010000010.1, from coordinate 523 downwards.
AAAAGCCCAATCGGAAACCCTTTCCCAAGGAAGGGGCGATATACGGCCACTGCGGCCAGCGCTGTGACCTGTGCGTACACTACACAAAACAGAATGAAGAACGGCGGCAGTCAATGATTCCGCCATTGAGCAGGTTGTATGGGCTAACAGACTGGTCCATGCGCTGTGGGGGCTGTGAAAGCGACAGCTGCCACTGTAAGGACGACCCGTGTCCAGCCAAAGCCTGCTCAGCGGAGAAAGGTGTCGTAAGGTGCTGTGACTGTAGGGAGTATCCCTGTATTCGAGCTACTACTTCTGACCATCTTTCCATGATCCATACGGAAGTGCATGATGCAGAGGAGATTACCTGGGGCATTTTGCCCTATGTACCGTATCAATATGAGAATTGAAATTGAGGGGGATAAAGACGGCATACACGGCCAGAAAAGGTAGGAAAAGAAGCGGAAAAATGTGAGGTGAGTGTTATGAATCTGGCAAAGAGCTTTCTGCATGGAAAGCTGGAGGAACTGGAAGCCCAGCACAA
>CAZNZS010000009.1:44281-47175 GCA_964577585.1 uncultured Acutalibacter sp. | reverse complement strand
AGGGGAGGCAAGAGTTTCTGCTTTTCTGTTAGTGCGTCAAACAATAATTTAGCGGGCTGCCCTCTCTGTCATCTCTGAACAAAAAGCAAAGCGCCTTTTGCGTTCCCTCAGAATGACAGTGGGGAACAGTCGTTAGTTGTTAAAGAAGGACAAAAGCTCCTCTTCTTTTCCGTAAAATCGTACTCCAAACCGGCGCGTACCATCTTGTATGGGCGCGCCTTGATCTTATCCCCGAAGCCCTCTGGCCTCCTTTCGGTACTGTGCGGGGGTGCAGCCTGTGCTTTGCTTAAAAGAATCGATAAAATAGCTCAGGCTGCCAAAGCCGGTTTCCAGGGCGATATCCAGCTCTTTCCGGTCTGTTTCCAGCAACAGCTCCCGGGCCGCTGCCAGCCGCAGGGCATTGGTGTAGCGAACCGGTGTTTTCAGGGTATACTTCTTAAAAAGGCGGCAGAAATGTCCCTCGCTCATGTGGGAAAGCTCCGCCAGTTCTCCCAGGGAGATGGGCTGAGAATAGCTTCGGCGGATATACTCAATGGCCGCCTTGATCCCCACTGCGGGCTCCTTTTCCTTTGGAGAGGAAAGCCGCCCGCTGCTTTCCGTCAGCCCGGCAAAAAGCTCCAGAAGCCTGCTCTGCACCCTAAGCTCATAGACGGGCGGGCATCGGGTCAGCAGCTCCACGACCTGATCGAAGGCGGCAAGAAGCGCCTCCTCCCGGCTGTTTTCTCCCCGGACGACTCTCCGAAACGCAAGCCTCCCCTTCAGCACCGGTGTCACATAGCTCCTTCGGATCAGCTCTCCCCCTCCGCAGAGCATTTCCGGGCTGAACACCACCGCGTCGTACTCCAGAGGAGCTTCGTCCAGCGCCTGGGCGGCGTGAAGTTCTCCGCTGTTAAAAAACACCATGTCTCCGGGACCCGCTTCCTCAAAGCTGCCGCCGCACTGCACCCGGGCTCTGCCGCCCCGCACCCGGAACAGTTCCATTTCCTCGTGCCAATGGCATTCCAGCTGCTCCAGCTCTCCAGCATAGGGAAACCGGATGCGGTAGCAGCCCGCCGGAAAATCCGGCGCGCCGTGGCGACGGGCTTCCTTCAGATTTTTATCCACCATGCGGCCTTTCCTCCTTTGTCCGGCAGACAAATACTGCCGACTTGAAAAATATCAAAATATTGGAACTTTTGATTGATTTTCCGCTAGCCTTTTTCCTTTTGAAATTGTAAAATACGGCTATAGTATACTCGTGTTTCCGGTGTTTTTCAACTGCCGGATAAAATCTCAAAAAATCGACAATTCAGAAAGGAAGCTTTCCCATGAAATTTACCAAAGGTTACTGGTTAAACCTGCCCGGCGTCACCGCGGCGGACTGCGTCCAGATCAGAGAAGTAAAGGTGGAAAACGACAGGGTCTATCTTTACTCCGTTCCCTATCCCCAGGATAACCGGGCCATGGGCGGCCCCGTGCTGGAGATGTTCATCACCTCTCCCCAGCCGGACGTCATCCGCATTCAGGCGTACCACTTTATGGGCAGCGCCAAAAAGGAACCCCAGTTTGAGCTGGACATTGCCCCGCAGCATCTGTCCGTGACCCAAACAGAAACCGGCCTTTCCGTCTTCAGCGGAAAAACCGAGCTGCGCATCACAAAGAATCCCGCCTCCTTCACCTACTATTACGAAGGAAAGAAGCTGACCCAGATCGGAGACCGCTTCGGCCACGCGATGATCAGCACCATGAACACTCCGGAGGGCCCCTTCATGCGCTGCCAGATGGATCTGGACATCGGCGAAAAGGTCTACGGACTGGGCGAGCGTTTCACTCCCTTTGTCAAAAACGGACAGGTCGTTGACATGTGGAACGAAGACGGCGGCACCAGCTCCGAGATCTCCTACAAGAATATCCCCTTCTACATGACAAACAAGGGCTACGGCGTGCTGGTAAATTCCAGCGGAAAGGTCTCCTATGAGATCTGCTCGGAGGTCGTTACCCGAGTGCAGTTCTCCGTGCCCGGCGAAAAGATCGACTTTATGGTCATCGGCGGCGGCGACGGAAAAACCGTGCTGCAAAACTACACCGCCCTTTCCGGACGGCCCGCCCTGCCCCCCGCCTGGTCCTTCGGCCTGTGGCTCACCACCTCCTTCACCACCAATTACGATGAAAAAACAGTTTCCGGTTTTGTGGACGGCATGGCTCAGCGAAATATCCCCCTTCACGTGTTCCACTTTGACTGCTACTGGATGAAGGAAAACGAATGGTGCAATTTCACCTGGGACGAGGCCATGTTTGACGATGTTCCCGGCATGCTTTCCAGAATGAAGCAGGACAAAAAGCTGAAGATCTGCGTGTGGATCAATTCCTACATCGGCCAGAAATCACCGCTGTTCAAAGAAGCCGCGGAAAAGGGCTATCTCCTGAAGCGCGAAAACGGCGACGTGTGGCAGTGGGATCTTTGGCAGGCCGGCATGGGCATTGTGGACTTTACCAACCCCGGCGCCTGGAAGTGGTATCAGGATAAGCTCCGCGCCCTGCTGGACATGGGCGTAGACTGCTTCAAGACCGACTTCGGCGAGCGCATTCCCACCGACGCGGTTTATTATGACGGCAGCGATCCGGAGCTGATGCACAACTATTACACCTACCTGTATAACAAATGCGTATTTGAGCTTCTGGAAGAGTACAAGGGCAAAGGGAACGCCTGCCTCTTCGCCCGCAGCGCCACTGTGGGAGGCCAGAAATTTCCCGTTCACTGGGGCGGAGACTGCTCCTCCAACTACCTTTCCATGAGCGAATCCCTGCGGGCCGGCCTTTCCCTGTGCCTTTCCGGCTTCGGCTTCTGGAGCCACGACATCAGCGGCTTCGAGGGCACCGCTCCCGCGGACGTTTACAAGCGCTGGGCCGCCTTC
>CAZNZS010000009.1:0-44271 GCA_964577585.1 uncultured Acutalibacter sp. | reverse complement strand
ACGGCTCCAATTCCTACCGGGTGCCCTGGCTCTTTGACGAGGAAGCAGTAGACGTGCTTCGGAAATTCACCAATCTGAAATGTACCCTGATGCCCTATCTCTATTCCGCCGCGGTGGAGACGCACCGCACCGGTGTGCCCACCATGCGCGCCATGGTTCTGGAATTCCCCGAGGATATCCCCTGCGCCGATCTTGACCGCCAGTATATGCTGGGCGGCAGACTGCTGGTGGCTCCCGTGTTTACCAAAGAGGGCGATGTGGATTACTATCTGCCAGAGGGCACCTGGACCGGTCTTCTCGACAACCGTGTGGTGGAAGGCGGGCGCTGGCTCCACGAGGTCCACGACTTTATGAGCCTGCCCCTGATGGTCCGTGAAAACACGGTACTGCCCATCGGCGCGGATGACCGGAACGTGGAATACGACTACGGAAAGGACCTGACCCTTCACGTGTTCCAGCTCAAGGACAAAGCCTTCGCCGATATCAAAGACAAAAACGGCGGCGACCTGCTTAGGGTAACGGCTGAAAACCGTGATGGCAGCCTCACCTTCCGCTTTGACGGCCATGCGGAGAATTTGAAGCTGCTGCTCCGCGGCGTGTCTGAGATAAAAGAGGCCGCCGGCGCAAGCATGGAAAAGACAGAGCTCGGAATACTGCTCACCGTAAACAGCGGGCTTGCAGAGGTAACCGTCCGCTTGTAACAGAAGGCTCCTACCCGTCAGGATCATACCGGGGCAGGCTTTTGAGATCTGAGCCTGTCCCGGTTCTTTCTTTAATTTGCCATGGTCATAAAGCATGAACGGGATCTACCCTGTTTCCCGATTTTTCCCGGCGGCGCTTGTCCTGAAAACCGCCGCCGGAAAAAATTTTGTTAATAAAATTCAAATACTGCAGTTTTTCGTAATTTTAATACTTGACAAAAACTGGACCTTCACTTATAGTGAACTAGAAGAAGGTTGTATTGAAATGAGCTGTATTTGCAAAAGCAACGCGGCTTCCGGAAAAAGAACAGAGGTGAAACAAAATGAATCTGACGGATCTGAAGAACGAAAGAGCACTGGACCTGACGGCACGTGAGGAAGAGCTTATGAACTTCCTGTGGTCTTGGGGAGAGCCTATCACAAGCGGCGAGATTCTGGATCGCTGTACCGATCGCAGCTGGTGTGACAGCTACCTGTACGTTATGCTTCGTTCCCTTACCAAAAAGGGCCTGATCGAGCGCTGCGGCGCCGCTCAGTACGGAACAAAGCTCGCGTATCTGCTGGGCTATACCGTGACCAGAGAAGAATACTTCGTGGCAATGGCCTTCAAGCGTTCCATCGACAAAAAGCTCTTTGCCCAGATCGCCGCTTCCGTGGCGGAAAGCGGTGAAGATCTGCTCTCCAAGGCAAAAAAGACGGCTTCCAAGCGCAATGCCTCTTCCAAGGCAGCTACTCCGATCAAGAAAAGGTAAAACGTATTTGAGGCTTCCCTGCAGAAACGGTAAAGAAGATTTCACCGGATATGCGGGGAATCGGCCTTTTATGGCCTTTTTATAGAAAAAGCCTGTCTCAATTTCAAAAATACCGGGAAGGGGGGATCTCCCCTTCCCTTTTTACTTGTCACTGATTCTTTGATGTGATATAATATCCGCAAAGGGCAGATGCTGGATTCTAGATGCTGGATAAGGGCAGAAAATTGTAGTTTAGCGAGTTAGTTGTTAGCCGTGAGTTGTTAGTTGTTAGAATGACCTTGACCTTAACCTCCCCTGTTAAGGGGAGGGGGACCATGCGAAGCATGGTGGAGGGGTTTTTATCGTAAGTTATAGCGCAGAGAACCCCTCCGTCACGGTTGCACCGTGACACCTCCCCTTGGCAGGGGAGGTTAAGAGCGCATCGCTAAACTATAATTTGTCCCGCTTAGTTTGTGACTTTAGCGCAACGGGAGATGGACACATTATACCAACGCGCCTTCGGCGCTTATTATGAGATTTCGGATGCGTGAAAGAGAAAATCTGACGTCGGGAAAACCGGCGGCACGGAAACTGACCTATAACATCTGGTAAGCAGGGGGAAATGAGGAATGGATCTGGGTTTTGATAATGAGAAATATCTTGAGACCCAATCAAGTCAAATTCGGGAACGAATCAGACAGTTTGGAGGAAAACTGTATCTGGAATTCGGAGGGAAGCTGTTCGACGACTATCACGCTTCCCGTGTACTGCCAGGCTTTCAGCCGGACAGCAAGGTCAAAATGCTGCTGCAGCTTAAGGATCAGGCGGAGATCGTTATTGCAATCAACGCGGCGGATATTGAAAAAAACAAGGTACGGGGTGACCTGGGAATTACATATGACATGGACGTGCTGCGGTTGATCGACGCTTTCCGGGATATCGGGCTCACCGTGGGAAGCGTGGTACTTACAAGGTTTGCCTCTCAGCCGTCAGCGGAAAATTTCCAAAAGCGTCTGGAAAGCCTTGGGATCAAGGTGTTCCGCCATTATTCCATTCCGGGGTATCCCTCTAATCTGCCGCTGATCGTCAGCGATCAGGGCTTTGGCCGCAACGAATATGTGGAGACCAGCCGTTCCCTGATCGTTGTTACGGCTCCGGGGCCCGGCAGCGGAAAAATGGCCACCTGCTTAAGTCAGCTTTATCACGAATATAAGCGGGGAATAAAAGCGGGCTACGCGAAATTTGAAACCTTCCCTATCTGGAACCTGCCTCTTGAGCATCCGGTAAACCTGGCCTACGAAGCGGCTACCGCCGACCTGAACGATGTGAATATGATAGACCCCTTCCATCTGGCGGCCCACGGCGTTACCGCCGTAAACTACAACAGGGACGTTGAGGTCTTTCCGGTCCTCAATGCCATGCTGGAAAAAATTGCCGGGGAATCCCCTTATAAATCGCCTACGGATATGGGTGTAAACATGGCGGGAAACTGCATCCTGAACGACGATATCTGCAGGGAAGCATCAAAGCAGGAGATCATCCGCCGATATTACAGCGCTCTTTGCGACCAGCGCAGGGGCAAGGCCGGGGGAGAACCCGTGTATAAGCTGGAGCTTCTGATGAACCAGGCAAACGTCACCAAGGAAACAAGGACGGTCACTGTTCCCGCACTGGAAAAAGCCCTGGACACAGGCCTTCCGGCGGCATCCATTCAGCTGCCTGACGGCAGGATCGTTACAGGAAAGACCTCCGACCTTCTGGGCGCCGCCGCCGCGGCCATGATAAACGCCTTAAAGGCGCTGGCGGGGATCCATAAGAACATCAAGCTTATTTCACCCATTATCATTGAACCTCTTCAGAAACTGAAAACCACCCATCTGGGCAGTAAAAATCCCCGCCTTCATACAGACGAGGTGCTGATCGCTCTTTCCATCTGCGCCGCCACCAACCCCACGGCGGAGCTTGCCCTTTCCCAGCTTCCCCTGTTAAAGGGCTGCGAGGCCCATTCCACAGTGCTTCTTTCCCATGTGGACGAAAACGTGTTCCGGCGGCTTGGCCTGAACCTTACCTGCGAACCTCAGTACCAGACGAACAGGTTGTACCATAAGTAGTTGTTAGCTGTTAGTAATTAGTTGTTAGAAAGGGCGTCAAGGACACCCCCTCTACCATACATAGCATAGGAAAAGGGAGAAGCTGCAGTAAGAAAGCGGCTTCTCCCTTTTGGCTTTACACAGGAATAGGTATTAGATTTTATTCTGCTCTTACTTCTTCATAAACTCCACAGTGCCGGTAAGCACCCTACGCCTGAGAGCCATCATTCCTATAAAGCATCGTGACGATCTGCGCTCTGGTACACCTGGCGTCAGGGCTGAATTTATCCGTCGAAGTGCCGTTGGTAATTGCTTTCTCTACCGCCCAGCAAACGGCTTTTTCATAATACAAACCCGCACTTACGTCAGCAAAGCCTGTATTCGTGCCGGCTGGCTCTGGCTCTCCCGCCGCACGGTGCAGGAAGGTGACAATCTGCGCCCTGGTACAAGCGGTGTTAGGACTGAATTTCTCTTCGGATGTGCCGTTGGTGATCCCCTGTTCCACAGCCCAGCAGACAGCTTTTTCATAATAGGAGCCTGCCTTTATATCAGTGAAATCCGTGTCTGCGTTTTGCGGCTCCGGTTCTCCCGCTGCCCGCCACAGGAAGGTGACCGCCTGGCCACGGGTACAGCTTTGATTGGGGCTGAAATGGGTCTTGTCCGTTCCGGCGGTAACATCGTTCTCTACCGCCCATTTCACGGCATCCGCAAAAAAGTCGCTCTCATGCACGTCCTTAAAGCCGCCCACCGTGGGGGCTTCGCCGGGAGTGAGCATAGCAAAGGTATCATTTTTGTCAATGCTGAAAAACACACAGTTGTCAATATACTCTCCGTTCGTGCCGGATTCTCCCTGGACGGCGGGCCAGATCACCTGGTTATTCTAGAACACGGGAACGCAGTCCGTCACATAGCCCTCCTTGCTGGTATGGACCTGACCCAGCTTTCCGGTGCTGTCATAGTGCGCCCAACTGATGCCCGGGCCGCTATAGGCGTTGTTCCAAAGGAGATACCCACCGTTCAGGTCTTCGGGGACAAAATGGGCGTTTGATGCAAAGGAACCGATCCCCAGCTTCCACATGTTCCCTGTTTTGGTCGCCTTGTCGTAGTAATACAGGTGCGCTTCCATTGCTTCACCCGCTTTTCCGCTATAATTGAAGGCCGCCAGATACCCGGTCTCCGTTTCTACCAGGTCGTACATTCTGCCGGTAGTATTGTTGTCTCCGGCCTTCCCGGGGAACTTCGCAAAGCTGTCGCCTTTGGTATGCCCCGACACATTCTTCCATGTTTCAAACCCGGAGTAGACACCTCGGCTGGCTGGATCCTCAAAGACCGTCAACGCAAAAGAGCGGGGATAGCCATCGCCGTGATCCAGCATGACCAGACGATCCTCCTGATCCACCAGAACGAACTGGTTGAAGGAATGGCTGACATAGCCGGGGCCGCCAACATCGCAATTTCCGCCCAGGATCTCCATGGTGGATTCCCGCAGGGAAATGGTCAAGTTGGCCTGGTGATTTTTTCCGTCATCGCTCTTGTACATCTCATGGCTGGTGTGGATATACAGAATATCCCCCGCCTCCGCGCAGCGCAGGCTGCCAAAGTCAAAGGGTTTCGTTGTGTTTGCCCCCTTCAATTCTGCCGTTCCCAGCTGGTTCCAGCCCTTATCATATTTGACAATGGTCACCACGGGGTAGTTGTCGTCCTCGTCATAATTGCCTTTGCCCAATACTATAAAATTGTAGGTGGCTCCGGCATAAAAACCGCCCCACCTAAACCCGTTGTCAATTTCCTTTCTGGCGCGCAGGGTCAGATTGCGGTCGTATTCCTCCACCACAATATTAGAGGCAAAATCTCCCCGTTCCATGACCCAGGTAAGACCGCCGATATCGTTTGGATAGACATAACTTCTAACTATATTTGCGCGATTTCCTTCGTAAGCCGAAGTATTGTTCATAGGTATTAGGATCGATGGCTTTGTCCCTGCGGCGGCGGGAGAAAGGGAAGAGGTATAAGGCTTCCAATGGGCATACAGGGTTTGATTGCCGTCTGAGGAAAAGATATCCGTAGCGGAAACCCGAGTTCCGCCGCTGGGCGCGGTGAACCAGCCCACAAACTGCTGCCGCTCCCCGCCAATGGGGGCGGGCAGAGTGCCGTAGGGAGTGTACCGCTGCAGCTCTTTTTGAGACCGAGACACAGTTCCTCCGTTCGCGTCAAAGTAGACGGTGTAGGAAAGCTCGCTTTGACAGTACGGCTCCATTCCCTCGGGAAGTTCCACCTGGGAAAAGGCGGCGTCCCATTCCGCTCTGGTCCCCTCGTACTCGATTTTCTCCCCATCGAATCCGGCAAAGGCATGGACCCCAATGGTCTGCACGCCCCGGGGGATCACGATCTGCCCATAGTAGCCCATAGAGCTGCAGGCGTAATCCGCAATGGTTGTGACAGTGCTGGGCAGGACCAGTCGCCCCATTCGCGACAGTGTTCCAAGGGAATACTCTCTGATTGTGGTCAGCCCTTCCGGTAAGCTGATTGATTCCACCCCTTGGAAATTACTAAAGAAAAGGTTCTTTCCCAGAGTGGTGATTCCCTTTTCCACCACAATGTTCTTCGCATTGGCCGCAGCAGTGTGGTAAAAAGGCATGTAATCCGGGTAGGAGAAGTCCGGCGTGGCGCCCGTTCCCGACAGGTATAATGTTTTTGTGTCCTGGTCATATCGCCAGGAAATGGTGTCGCTGAGCTTTCCGGAAAGCTCAGCGGCGGCAGCCGCCATAGGGAAGCAGCCCAGCAGCAAGCACAGCGCCAGGAAGAGAGCCGACAGCTTCTTTTTCATGTTGATTCACCTTCACTTTCCGAAAGCGGATTTCACCAAATCTCCGCTTCTTTCCTTTTTTGAGCTTCACTTGGGGTAAAAAAGCGGGAGAAAAAAACTCCTCCCGCCCTTTGCCTGCATAATAGTTTATTTACTTAGCATACCGGTACAGGAAGGTGACGATCTGAGCGCGGACACACCGGTTGTCCGGGCTGAAGGTATTCTTGCCGGTGCCGGTGGTAATGTCGTTCTGCGCCGCCCACTTTACAGCGTCCTCATAGAAGGAACCGGCCTTCACATCGTCAAAGGCACTGCCCATCACGGCGGGAGAACCCTCGTTCCTCCACAGGAAGGTAACGATCTGCGCCCGGGTGCAGGTGGCGTCGGGGCTGAACTTCGTTGCGCTCACTCCAGTGGTAATGCCCTGCTCCACCGCCCACTTCACGGCTTTTTCATAATAAGCGCCTGCCCTCACATCGGTAAATTTCGTTTCCATGTTTGTAGGCTCCGGCTCTCCCGCCGCCCGCCATAGGAAGGTGACAGCCTGGCCGCGGGTGCAGCTTTGGCCGGGGCTGAATTCTGTTTCACTGGTGCCGGCGGTGATCTTCTTTTCCACGGCCCACTGCACCGCGTCGTAATAATAAGCGCCGATGGGCACATCGGTAAACTTCCCGGCAGGAATGTCAGGAGTAGCAGGAGTGTCCGGCTTGTCGGGAGTGCTGGGCTTGTCAGGCGTGCCGGGCACATCGGGGTTCATCTGGGACAGCGGCTTGCAGGGGTACGTATTCTGAGCCCAGGAAGTCCAGGTGGGCGAATTCCAGCCGGTGGCGTCGTCAGCAAAGTATATGCAGAAGCCATCGGCATAGCCTGAAAAAGCGAGGTATTCTACCTGAGGAGCATTTCCCATAAAAATGGCATTTTTCAGGCCGGAACAGCCGCCGAACGCACCCATTCCAACAGAAGCGACGCTCTTAGGAAATGTCACAGTAGTGAGACCGGAACAGCTGCCGAACGCACTCATTCCGATAGAAGTAACGCTGTCCGAAAGCGTCAGACTGGTCAGGGCAGTACAGCCATTGAACGCACCGCCTCCGACAGAGGTGACGCCTTTGTCGATAACGACGGATTTGATGGCGCTGCTTGTCCAGTCCCCCGGTCCACTTTTCATTGGTCCGGAGCCGGAAACGGTGAGGGTGCCTTCGTCCGAAAGGGACCAGGTCACACTGGATTCACTTCCCTCAGGGCCGCAATTACCGGAACTTGCCGCACTTGCCGCCAACGGCAGACAGCCCACCAGCAGGCACAACGCCAGGCATAAGCTTAGAACTCTCTTTTTCATAAAACAGCCTCCAATGATTTGTTTTGGCGGGAAGGAGGGGTGAGCGCGTCCCGGTGGGGGGAAGCTGTCCGGTGGACAGCGTTCTGACCCGACCGACGCGAAGCGGAGACCGCTGCCGCGAACTGACCGAATCGAAGACGAGACAGGAAGGGCCGCGCTCCCCACACTTTTTCCGCCAAGACAAATAAAAGCGGTGCAGGAAAAATTCCCACACCGCATGACACACTATCTCCGTTCCCAAAATCAGGCGCAGATTACAAAACAGGCTTGTAAAAAGCGGCCCTTTCCTTTATAATTGGGAATGGCGTAGCTTTGCTATTGTGTAGGAGAGTTGGCTCCTGCATAGGGGCGTGAGGTGTTGGTAGCACCTTACGCCCTGCCTTTATTTATCTTGTAAAACTTATTCTACTCCATCTTTCCGTAAATTTCAACCAGAAAATGGGAGAATTTGAAAAGAAAAGAGAGCAATTCCTTCCCGCCTTGCCTTCTCAGCCGCTAGTCCTTAATTGTTAGCCTTTAACGCCCTTCGCTCTTTCTAACGACTAACTACTTAAGGCTAATAACTACCTTTCTACCCTCTCCAAAATGAGAGGCCCCACATCTTTTTTCCCGTCTTCTATTGTGACCGCGGAAAGGAGCCGTTCTTCCCCACGGTCACCTTTTTCTTCGCTGGCGCTGTAAAGGACCGCCAAAGTCTCTCCGGCTTTGACAAAGTCTCCCCGGCTCTTTTGGAGGACGATCCCCGCACCGGGATCGATGGCGCTTTCCTTTGTTTCCCGGCCGGCGCCCAGTTCTCCGGCGGCAAGGCCGCATTCCTTGGCATTCATAGCGGTGATCCACCCGGCTTTCACCGCCTTTATCTCTCTTTTCACCGGAGAAAGCTCCAACTTTTCCGTGTCCTTCAAGAACTCGCTGTCCCCGCCCTGGGCTTCTACGGTTTCGCAGAGCTTTCGGAAGGCCGCTCCGCTCGTTACCGCCTCAGCCGCTTTTTCTCGTGCCTCTTCTAAAGAAGTGGCTTTTTGTCCCAGAAAGATCATATTGGCGGCAAGCTCCAAACAAAGCTCGGAAAGCCGCTTGTCGCCCTTTCCCCGCAAAACATCGCAGGCCTCTCTGACCTCCAGGGCGTTTCCAATACAATTTCCCAAGGGCGCGTCCATATCGGTAAGCAGCGCCACAGTCCTTCTTCCCACACTTTGGCCGATGCTTACCATTTCCTCTGCCAGGGCCTTGGCCTCTTTCCGGTTCCTCATAAACGCTCCGGACCCCACCTTCACGTCCAGCAAAATGGCGTCCGCCCCAGCGGCTATCTTTTTCGACATGATGCTGGAGGCTATCAGCGGCATGCTTTCCACCGTGGCCGTCACATCCCGCAGGGCGTAAAGCTTTTTGTCTGCCGGGCAAAGATTTCCCGACTGCCCGATGACCGCCAGCCCGGTGCGATTCACCACTTCAAAGAATTCCTCCCGGGGCAGCTCAGTGCGAAACCCAGGAATGCTTTCCAGCTTATCTACGGTTCCACCGGTATGCCCCAGGCCCCGGCCGCTCATCTTCGCTATCTTCACTCCGCAGGCCGCCGCGATGGGCGTACAGATCAAAGTGGTCTTATCCCCCACCCCGCCGGTGGAATGCTTGTCCACCTTGATCCCGGATATGGGAGAAAGGTCCACCATGTCTCCAGAATGGGCCATTTCCATGGTAAGGCAGGCGGTCTCCTCAGGCTTCATGCCCTGAAAGCAAATGGCCATCATCAGGGCGGAGGCCTGGTAATCGGGGATCTCCCCCGCCGTAAATCCCTTTACAAAAAAGGAAATTTCTTCCGGCGTAAGATTTTTTCCCTGCCGCTTTTTTGCAATGATATCACAGGTACGCATATAACTGCTCCTTACGGTTCATTCAAGAGTTTCAGGGCCAAAGGACATGGGAAGCAATTGAGAAAGGGGAACGCGCCTGAACTCATTGCCGTTTGTCAGAATGATCTCGAAATCCGGGCCGCAGAACTCCCGCATGACCTGGCGGCAGACGCCGCAGGGCGGGCAGAATTCCGTGGGCTTTTCCCCCTCTTTGCCCCCTGCCACCGCAATGGCAAGAAACCGCCGCTTTCCCTCGCTGACAGCGCGGAAAAAGGCCGTCCGTTCCGCACAGCAACCGGGAGAATGAGCGGCGTTTTCAATATTGCAGCCGGGGTAGACCGTGCCGTCCTCACAGAGCAGGGCCGCGCCCACCGCAAATCCGGAATAGGGGCAATAGGCCCTCTCTCTCGCTTCCAGGGCACGCTCCGTCAAAGCCTGATAAAGCCCTTCCATCTTGTCCATTCCCAAAGCCTCCATTCGTTTCTTCCTTATGAGCACAGGCGCTCCGTTCTTTCAGAAGCGCCTGCAAATAACCTATTTTCTGCTTTCCGGCATAAGCCGCTGTTTTTTCAGGGCTTTTTAGCCGGTGTCACTGCTGAGCGGGCACCTGTCCTGCCAGAATGATCTTCCCCAGCTGCTCTCTTGTGGGAAGGCCCTCGTTGTCGCTTTTGTGGGAGATCTGGACCGCGCCCATCACATTCCCGCGGAAGGCCGCTTCCTCCAGGGATTCTCCCTCCGCCAGGGCGCTGATCACACCGGCGGCAAAGCCGTCTCCCGCTCCCACGGTATCGATTTTCTTTTCCACCGGGAAGGCCGGTGAAATGCCGTATTTTCCGCCCTTTTCGGAGAAATACGCTCCATCCTTTCCCAGCTTTACGATCACGTTCTTTACGCCCCGGGCGTGATAATATTCCGCGATCCCCTCCGGGCTGCTTTCGCCGGTGAGGATCTCCCCTTCCCCGATCCCCGGCAGCACTGTTTCCGCGTATTCCGCCAGGGAATTCAGGGTGGAAACCATTTTCTTTTCGCTTTCCCAAAGCTGGGGCCGCAGATTGGGATCGAAGGAAATGGGCATATCCAGGGCCCTTGCCCGCAAAATAAGCCTTTTCACGGCGGAAAGGGCGCTTTCGGACACAGCCGGAAAAATACCGGTCACGTGCAGCCTTTCACAGCCGAACAGATCCAGCTTATCCATATCGTGAGCGGAAATACGGGAAGCTGCGGAGCCTTTTCTGTAATAGGCGATTTCCGGGTCGCCGGAAAGGGCCATGCTCTTGAGCATAAATCCTGTCTGCTCCCCTTCCGCCTGAGACACCAGCTCTGTACCGATGCCGTTTTTCCGCAGGCCCTGCAAAATTCGCTCCCCCATGGGGTCAAAGCCCAGCCTGGTGCAGTAAGCGGGCTGATGTCCTAACCGGGCAAGCCCCACCGCCACATTGTATTCCGCCCCGGCAATGGAGGCGGTGAACCGGCGAACCTCGCTGAGTTCTCCCGGCTCCTCCGCCATAAAGAGGCCCATGGGCTCCCCTACCAGTACAATTTTCATTGGGCTTTCTCCTAAACAGTAGTTTTGATCACGGTACATTCCCCGGTGATCTTTATTTTTCCGGTCCCGGCGGGAACAAACACGCTGTCTCCCGCCCTGCAGGAAACGCTGTTTTCTTCTCCCGCTATGACAGGGCTGCCGGTCAGCACGATCAGGGAAACGAAAGACTCCTTTGTGGCCTCTACCGTCATTTCCCCGGAAACCTCCAGCTTCTCCGTGGTGAAATACTGGCAGGAGGCAAGGCGCTTTACCATGCCCCCCGGAGCCTTTTGCGCTTTCCCCTGCTTATCCGAGGTATCGGAGGGCGTCAATTTGGAAACCTCCAAGGCCTTTGCCACATGAAGCTCTCTGGGCTTTCCGTCCGCGCCCCGGCGGTCGTAGTCGTACACCCGGTAGGTGCAGTTGGAATTCTGCTGGATCTCACAGATCAGGATCCCCGCGCCGATGGCGTGAATGGTGCCGGATTCGATAAAGAAGGTGTCTCCGGGATGTACATCTACCCGGTTTAAAACCTCCAGCACCGTATTATTTTCAATGCGCTGCCGGAACTCTTCCTTCGTGATCTCCCGGTTCACGCCGAAATACAAAAACGCGCCGGGCTCACAGTCCATCACATACCACATCTCTGTTTTCCCGTATTCGCCTTCCACTTCCAGCGCGTATTCATCGCTGGGATGGACCTGGATGGAAAGAGGATCCTTGGCGTCGATAAACTTGATCAGCACCGGAAAGAACTCGAATTCTTCGCAATCTGTTCCCAGCACCGCCCGGCCTTCCCAAACCGAATTCAGATATTCCCCGAAGGTCATTCCGTCAAACTGTCCGCCGGCGATCCTGCTTTCCCCGGCAGGATGGGTGGAAAGCTCCCAGCTTTCGGCCACCTTATCGTAGTCACAGTTTTTTCCGTACACATCCCGCAGCTTTGTGCCGCCCCAAAGGTAGTCCTTAAAGGCCGGCGTCAATTTTTCAATCTTCATAGCTATCGCTCCTCTCAATTGACGATCCCGTATCGTTTTTTCAGCTCACAAGCACGCTCAGCACCGCCGCTGCGGCGTTGCCCGCGTTTTCTATACCACCTTCTCCCTCCTCCACCATCACGGCAAAGGCATAGGGATATTCCTCCGATTGACAGAAGCCGATCATCCAGCAGTTAGGGGCCTTTTCCTCCCCTACCTCGCCGGTGCCGCTTTTGGCACAGACCTGCAGGCCTTCCGGGAACATCCAGTCCCCATAGAAGTTCTCCACATTGTTTCGCAGCAGCGCCGAAAGCTGGGTGGCCTCCGAGGCTGAAACGAGCCTTCCGCCGCCTCCCGTCAGGGAACCGAAAATGCTGCTGTCCTTAGTGAGCCGGGGCTCCACATAGGTCCCCCCGTTTGCTATGGCCCCCATCAGCACCATCATGTGATAGGGGTTTGCAAGCACCGTATATTGGCCCACGCCTGCCCAGCCCAGCTGGTTTTCATTGCAGGAGGAAAGGTCGATGGTACTTTCCGCAACCTCAATATTCCCAAAGCGCAGCTCCGTATTAAAGCCAAGCTCTTTGGCCTTTTTCTGCAGGTCCGCCGCACCGATATCCCTTGCAAGCTGAGCGAAGTAGACATTGCAGGAGTTTCCCATGGCGGTAAACATATCCTGGGTGCCGTGGGCGTTGTGGTTGAGACAGGTGACGTCGCTTCCCCCGATCTCCATGGAACCCTGGCAGTCATAGGAGCGCTCGCTCCAGGAATCGGGCCACTTTTCCATGGCGGCGGCAGCCGTTACCAGCTTGAAAATGCTGCCCGGCGTGTAGGAGCTTGAAAGGGTGTTGTCGAGATAAACTCCGTTGTAGGCCGGGTCGTCATCGATATTTTCCGGAACATAGGCCGGATCAAAGGTGGGTGCGCTTACCTTGCAGAGGACGTCACCCGTTTTATAATTATAGACGATGATCGCACCCTTATGTCCGTTCAGGGCATTGTAGCCCGCCCCGCAGGCATTGCCGCTTACGGTAAGGTCGATATCCCGCCCAAAGCCGCCGAACACGTTATTCAGGCCGAACACGGGATTATATCCCGTCAGCTTGCTGCGCATGGTAAATTCCACACTGGTGCTGATATTTCCGTAGGGATCTCCCACCGTGTGAAGCATCGCCCGGCGAAAGGTTTCATTTTCGCAGTATTGCCGGCTCCCGTCCGCAGTGGCGGCAAGAACGACACCGTTTCTGTCCTTGATCTCTCCCATGGAACCTGTGGCCTCTTCCGAATAAAGATGGCCGTTGTAAGGCTGCATTGCCCACTGGCTTCCGTGAAGGAAAAAGTTAAAAACAAGATATCCCGTGCCGCCCAGAAAAACAAAGAGCAGAAGGTAGAGCACCATGGAGCGAAATCCCACTGTTTTCATGAGTAAATATCCTCCATTCTGTCATTCTCCGGCCTTCTTCCCGGAGAAGGCCGCCCGTTCTTTTCCGTTCCACTACGGCGGGATGCCCGCCTTGCGGCATAAGTCCTTTCATCCGAGGCCTTCAAAAACGCCGCCAGACCCCACACGGCCATCATGCTGGAGCCGCCCGCACTGATAAAAGGCAGCGTAACGCCGGTAAGGGGAAGCACATCCGTAGCGCCGAATACATTGAGACAGGTCTGGAACAGCAGCATTCCCGCCGCCGCGCAGGAGGCGATGGAAAAGAAGGTGGACCGGCTGCGGGTCACGTCGCTTCTGGCGTACAGCACAAAAAGGGCCAGTGCAAAGATCACCACAAGCCCCAGGAGCATTCCCTGCTCCTCGCACAAAAGGCCGAATACAAGGTCGTTGTCCGCCGCGAAGATGGGCGCAAGACAGCCTTTGCCCAGGCCTACGCCGAACAGGCCGCCGCTTGCAATATAGGTAAGCACTCGCGTCTGCTGGAAGCCCTGATCGCTGTATATGTTTTCCCACACATGGCCCCAGCCCGCAAAGCGGTTCAGCACATGGGGCCTGAATTTCAGCACCAGCAGCACGCAGAGCCCGGCGCCTACCAGCACCAGAGAAATGGTGCGCACGCTGCCGGAACGCATAAACGCTATCACCAGGAAGGTGGCAAAGAAGATCAACGCCGTGCCGAAATCATTCATCAAAGCGAGAAATCCCAGGCAGGCCACGGTAAATACC
The DNA here is from genome assembly GCA_964577585.1 of uncultured Acutalibacter sp. Taxonomy (GTDB): domain Bacteria; phylum Bacillota; class Clostridia; order Oscillospirales; family Acutalibacteraceae; genus Acutalibacter. The sequence goes on along the minus strand of CAZNZS010000009.1, from coordinate 30,082 downwards.
AGGAATTCCGTGATGTTCTTTTTCGTCTGGAGCCTGTCCAAAGTGGAGGTGCCGACAAAAATGAAGGCAATCTTGATAAACTCCGAGGGCTGCATGCTCAGCGGCCCAATGATGATCCAGTTTTTTGAGCCGTAAATATCCTTGCCGATGACCAGCGTAAGGGCAAAAAGCCCCAGCGCGCCGATGCCGATGGCCAAGCGGTATTTTGCCACACGCTCCATATCGTTCATGAACCAGATGAGGAAAGAAAACAGGAAAATGCCGATGAGCATGGCGATCACCTGGGTCTTGACGCCCTCGATGTCAAAAGCCGTCAGCAGATTGATGCCGATGCCTGAAAGCAGATAGGCCACGGTTTCTATCTCAAAGCTCACATGGTGCTTTACACCCATGAAGAACCCGTAAAGCCCCCAGCCCATGAGCAGCACAAGACCGCAGGGAAGAAGGGGAGCAGGGTCGAAGGTCCCAACCGCAAAAGTGCTCTGCAGCCCCATGAGCACATGCACCACGGAGGCCACAAGCATCAGCCGAAAGGGGGAAGCCACCCGGGAAGAAAAGCCGGTAAAGACCTTTTTCTTTTTTGCGGGCGTGTTTTCGGAATTCCACACGGAAAGGGTGGTGGCGCCCATGGTGAGCTTATCCCCCACCTTCACAAGCTTTTGACCGTCAATTTTTCTCCCGTTCACGTACACGCCGGCCTTTGAGCCGGTGTCACAGATCAGCCAGCCCTCTTCCCGGCGCATCAGCACGGCGTGGTCCCTGGAGGCCGTGGCGTCCGGCAGATAGATGTCGCAGCTTTTGCTGCGGCCGATGGAATTCTCCCAGTAAAGCACAGGGAACCTGGTATTGGAGGCTTCGTCCCAAAGCATGATGATCGGATCTCTGCGCCTTTGCCCCTTGCGGAAGGAGGTATAGCATCCCCAAACCACATAGAGGGCCAAAAACGGCACAATGATCCGCACGATCAGCAGTGCTGCCGGCAGTATGCCGGACTGCAGAAAATTTGTAAGCCATTCCATGCTTTTATCACCTCCGGTTTGTTTAGATGCTAGATTCTAGACGCTAGATACTAGATGATGGATAAAGGGCAAGGGCAAAAAGGCAGTGAAGAGTGAAGAAGGGCTATTATCTGTCATTCTGCGTCCCCTCCCTGTCATCTCTGAGAAAAAGATGCTTCGCATCTTTACGAAGGATCTCGCTCTTTAGTTGTTAGCTGCTAGTCGTTAGTTGTTAGAAAAGGGCAGTAAACTGTGGTTTGCTGCACCAGCAGAAAGGGAGAAACTCTTGCCTAGTATCGCCTGTCGGCTCGGTCGGTTCGCACCAGCGTCCCACTGGGACGCGCTCACCCCTGAAAGGGGCGCTGGTCTCCAGTGGAGACCGTTTAGCGCCGTTCTCACCTTCGGTTCGGTCGGTGCTGAACGTGTGCCACCGGCACACAGCACCCGACGCGAAGCGGAGAAAGGTGTCACGGTGCAACCGTGACGGAGAGGTTTTCCACACCAAAACTTGCGATAAAAACCCCTCCACCGCCTAACGGCGGTCCCCCTCCCCTTAGCAGGGGAGGGGGAGTACGCCCCGGTGGGGCGTTGCCACGAACTGTTCTCACCTGTCGGTTCGGTCAGTACTGGACGTGTTCTCGCTTTCAGCTCGGTCGGGTCAGAACGCTGTCCACCGGACAGCTTCCCCCCACCGGGGCACAGCACCCGAGCCGAAAGCGAGACAAGGTCAAGGGCAGGCCCGCTGCCAATCACCATATGAATCCCAATTTATCTGTGTAACCTTCGGTCGAGATTTTCACTGTATGTGAGTACAAGCTGCCTTTCCGCCTTGCCTGCCGGCGCGGCCGGCAAAACCTTTCAAGCCGTTTTACTGAATCTTCACAAGCTCTCCCCGCTTAAAGATGTGCCCTTCCGGCACAAAGCCTCTCACCATGGAAAGGGGATAGATCCTGGAGTCCCTTCCCACCACTGTGCCGGGGTTCAGAACACTGTTGCAGCCGACCTCCACATGGTCCCCCAGCATGGCGCCGAACTTTTTCAGCCCCGTTTCCACCCGGATATCTCCGGCGCTGACGGAAACCGGCGTTTTGTCCTGCTTTACATTTGAAGTGACGGCTCCCGCGCCCATGTGAGACTTGTAGCCCAGCACGGAATCCCCCACATAATTGTAATGGGGCACCTGCACGTTATCGAAAAGGATCACATTCTTGAGCTCCGTGGAATTCCCCACCACGCAGTTTGCCCCCACAAGGGCGCTGCCGCGGATAAAAGCGCCGGGGCGCACCTCTGTTTCCGGACCGATCACGCAGGGACCGGCAATATAATTGTTGGGGTAAATTTTGGCCGTTTTATGGATCCACACATTTTCCCCAGTGAGCAGGTATTCTTCGGCAGGCAGAGTCCTCCCAAGCTCTGAAATAAAGTCGCTCAGAAGCTTCAGCGCCTGCCAGGGATATTCCGTTTTTTCCAGCAACGGCTTGGCCGCGGTCCGGTCAAGATCAAAAAGCTCTGCTGTTCTCATACCCTTTTTCTCCATGAAAACGCCTCCCGTGTCGTTTTATTCTTTTGTTCAGAAACGGATGACTGCCGTATCTATCATGTCTATCTGATCCATATCAAGCTGCAGTTCTCCGTCCTCTGTCTGAATAATGTCCAGAGGGATCACCCTGGGATCCTCGTCATAGGAGATATTCGCAAGCTCCTGCTTGCAGAAGCCGAGCACCTTTTCCACAAAAATATCGTTGGGATCCAATGTGCCGCCCGCTGCGGGAACCGGGGTGGGCACGGCGCCGACATCACTGCTTTCCCCCTGTCCGCCGTCCTCTCCGTCTCCGGGAGTGGATGAGGTGATCCCCATGGCCTGCTGCTGGGCTTCCTGCCGCATGCGCTCGATCTCATTCTGCTTTCCTTCAAAATTCAGGATCGAGTTGACCTCTACCTCAAGATAGTAGCCGTTGTCCGCCTTCCGCTCTTCCTTCACGGTGTATCTGCCAAGGGCAAAGGCCTGCTTCATGACCATCTGCAGCTCCTGGAGCTGCTGGCTGGAAGGGGCGATCCCATATGTGTTGCAGAACCGTATGGCCGCGTTTTCCACCGTGGCGGTATTGTTTTCCCTGGCACTTTCCTCATCCATTTTGGCAATGCTCACCAGTGCATCGTGGGAATCGTGATAGCTGCTGTCCAAAAGCGCCTGGATGTAGCCCGAAACATCATAATCCGAATATCCGGGAACGGGAATGGTACAGGCAGATAAACTGAGGCAGCAAGCCGCTCCAAGCAGAAGGGCCGCCAGTCGCTTCAGAAGATCCATGGTTCTTCTCTCCTCTGTCGTTTTAGTAGTTGGCTTTTTACTCGTTCCTGCCGCAGCACTTTTTATACTTCAGACCGCTGCCGCAGGGGCAGGGGTCGTTTCTTCCCGGCTTTTTCTCTTTTTTCACAGGCTGCTTCTTTACTTCCTTCTCTTCTCCGGTCCCGGCGCCGGTGACCTTTGCCACCTGCTCTCTCTGGGGGGCTTCCTTGGTGCGCAGCCGAACGGTCAAAATCATCTTGGCCGTATTTTCCCGGATGGTCTCGATCATGGCGTCAAACATGTCGGAGCCTTCGATTCTGTAGGCCACAATGGGATCCTGCTGGGCATAGGCCCTCAGGCGAATGCCCTCCTGCAGCTGCTCCATGGCGTCGATGTGGTCCATCCATTCCTGGTCCACAATACGCAGCAACACCACGCGCTCCACCTCGCGCATGACCGGGGAGGTAAATTCCTCTTCCCGCTTTTCATAGAGCTCATGGGCCTTCTTCTGCAGCTCTTCCACCACAAATTCAGGCTCAAGGTCTTCCAGCTCCGCCTTCTTGAAGCGCAGGTCGTTTTCATCGATCAGCCAGCCGAGATAATGTTCCCGCAGGCCGTTCAGATCCCAATCGTCGTGGGGCGCATCGGCGGGCAGATAGAGAGATACTGTTTTTTCCACCGCGCCGTCTATCATGCGCAGAATGGATTCCTTCATATTGTCGCCGTCCAGCACCTGATCGCGCTGGCTGTAGATCTTGCTGCGCTGCAGGTTCATCACGTCGTCATACTGCAGCACATTTTTGCGGATGCCGAAGTTTCTTCCTTCCACCTTCCGCTGGGCGCTCTCGATGGAGTTTGAAACCATGCCGGCCTCCAGAGGAATGTCCTCATCGATCCTCATTCTGTCCATCATGGCGGAGATCCGCTCTCCGCCGAACAGGCGCATCAGGTCATCCTGCAGAGAAATATAGAAGCGGCTTTCGCCGGGGTCGCCCTGACGGCCGGCACGGCCGCGGAGCTGGTTGTCGATCCGGCGGGACTCGTGGCGCTCCGTTCCGATAATGTAAAGACCGCCCAGGTCCTTGACCTCCTGGGCCTCAGGGGCAATGAGCTCCCTGTACTTCTTATTGAGCTCTGTAAAGGTCTTTCTGGCGTTTAAGATCTCTTCGTCATCGGTGTGGCTGAAGGCTGTAGCTTCCACAAGCTGTTCTTCCGTAAAGCCCTGCTTGCGCATTTCGGCCTTGGCCATAAACTCCGCGTTGCCGCCCAGCAGAATATCGGTGCCGCGGCCCGCCATATTCGTGGCAATGGTCACAGCGCCCTTCCGGCCGGCCTGGGCAATGATCTGGGCTTCCTTCTCATGGTGCTTGGCATTTAGTACCTCATGCTTGATGCCCCGCTGCTTCAAAAGCTTGCTGAGCAGCTCGGACTTTTCGATGGTGATCGTGCCCACCAGCACCGGCTGGCCCTTTTCATGGTGCTCCACGATGTCGTCAATGACGGCACGGTACTTTGCCTCTTCCGTTTTGTAGACCACATCGGGGTTATCCTTGCGGATCATGGGCCGGTTTGTGGGGATCTCCACCACGTCCAGCCGATAGATCTCGGAAAATTCCTGTTCCTCCGTCATGGCTGTACCGGTCATGCCGGAAAGCTTGTCGTACAGGCGGAAATAATTCTGGAAGGTGATGGTGGCAAGGGTTCTGCTTTCTCTCGCTACCTCCACGCCTTCCTTGGCCTCAATGGCCTGATGAAGGCCTTCGTTGTAACGGCGGCCGTACATGAGGCGGCCGGTAAATTCATCGACGATGATGACCTCGCCGTCCTTCACTACGTAATCCTGGTCCCGGTGCATAATGCCCCAAGCCCGGATGGCCTGATTCACCCTGTGCTGAATACGGATATTGTCAGTATCCGTCAAGTTTTCAAGGCCGAAAAACTCCTCCGCCTTCTTCACCCCCCGGCGGGTCAGAGAGCAGGTTTTGAGCTTCTCGTTTACAATGTAGTCGTATTCGTCATAAAGCTCGTCATTGTCTTCCTTGTCGTCTGTCTCCTTAACCTTGACAAAGCGGAGGGAACGAGCCAGCGCGTTTGCCCTGGCATAGAGATCGTCTGCCTTGCTGCCCTGGCCGGAAATGATCAGGGGCGTTCTGGCCTCGTCGATCAGAATGGAGTCCACCTCGTCCACGATGGCATAATGGTGGCCCCGCTGGACCTTGTTTTCCTTGTAGATCACCATGTTGTCTCTCAGGTAATCAAAGCCCATTTCATTGTTGGTGCCGTAGGTGATATCGCAGGCGTAGGCCTTCCGCTTTTCCTCGGAATCCATGCCCGTAAGGGCAAGGCCCACGGTAAGCCCCATGAAATTGAAAACTCTGGCCATCATCTCGCCCTGATATTTTGCCAGATATTCGTTGACGGTGACCACGTGTACGCCCTTGCCGCTGAGCGCGTTCAGATAAGCGGGCAGCGCCAGCGTATAGGTCTTGCCTTCACCGGTCTTCATTTCCGCGATACGCCCCTGGTGCAGAATCACCCCGCCCTGAACCTGAACGGGGAACAGCCGGATGGAAAGCACCCTGTCCATGGCCTCACGGCAGGCGGCAAAGGCCTCTGGCAGAATATCGTCCAGGGTCTCTCCCCCGGCAAGCCGGGCCTTGAATTCCCCGGTCTTTGCCTTCAGGGCCTCGTCGTCCAGAGCCTTATACTCATCTTCCATGCCCAGTACCTTATCCACGGTGGGCTGGATCCTTTTCAGTTCCCGCTTGCTGTAGTTACCAAACAGCTTTGCCAAAATGTTATTTGCCATATTGAGATTTCCTGTCCTTCCTTTTTGCAATACCTATTTGAGAGTATACCATAAAAGCCCTGCGAATTGCAACAAAAGCCACAGTTTGTTAACAAAAGGCAGAGCTGAAAAAGGTGGGCCGCAAACGCAAAAGCGTTTGAAAAGAATGTCTTTCCTTATGCCCTTATTCAGAAAAAATTGGTAGTACAGCGAAGGCGTACGGTCCGCATTTACAAGAACATAGCCGCAGCAAACGTGACTTTTTCCGAGGAGTGAGTTGAAGAGATTGCAGCAAGCTGCAGTCTCTGTAATCTTCCTTTGGAAGACTTCTAATTTAAACGGAGGTGATTTTCTGCATAGAAAATCGCGGCGAATCCTTGTGGTTCGCCGCGACGTGGTGGGCGCTAACGGACGCCTGCGCTGTGCGCCGGCATAGCTTGAAGCACAGCTTCTGCGCTATTTTTCCCTAAAATTGTCCCACCGGGACAATTTCCAAACGGGAAAACCGTCTTACGGTTCAAGCCCGTTAGCTATTATACATACATTAAAATTGTGGACAGGGCACAAGGCCCTGTCCACAATTTTGGTGGGCGCTAACGGACTTGAACCGCTGACCCCCTGCACGTCAAGCAGGTGCTCTAGCCAGCTGAGCTAAGCGCCCAAAAATATTGCCATATTATCTTACACGATTTCCCTTGAAAAAGCAAGTGGAAATTTCCGCTTTTTTATGTTATAATAAAATTTATAAAAAAATCGCGGCTCATCCGGCGCTTTTCCTGCCTTTTGCCGCCTTTCTTTTCAAATCGTTATAATCTTGTAAGATTTTTATCCCTTTCTTTTTCAATAATTCCGTTTACAATTTGTTCAGAATTTGGTGAGAAGCTGAACTCGAAAGACAAATGACCGTTCTATCTCACGACCGGAACCAGTGAGGAACTGCTTATGAAAACTCTTTCCAACATCAATTTTCTTTTGGCGCTGGCCTTTACAATCTGCTGCTGTTACCAGGTGGTATACGCGGTGATCCGCCTTTTCAAAAAGCGCCGCCGCTTTCAGGCACAGAAGCTTTGCCGGTATGCCGTGCTTATCGCCGCAAGGAACGAGGAGGCGGTGATCGGCCAGCTTATCGAAAGCATCCACAGCCAGGATTATCCCGAAGATCTGGTGGATATCTATGTGGCTGCCGACAATTGTACAGACCGCACCGCGGAGATCGCGCAGGCCCACGGGGCTATCGTTTATCACAGAGAAAACAGGGTGCTGATCGGCAAAGGCTATGTCCTGCAGTTCCTCATCGACAAAATAAAAGCCGAACATTCCGAGAAGCAGTATGATGGTTATTTCGTCTTTGACGCCGACAATCTGCTGGAGCCCAACTACATCACCGAAATGAACAAGGTCTTCTCCAACGGAAACAATATCGTAACGGGTTACCGCAACTCGAAGAATTTCGGCGATAACTGGATCACCGCGGGCTACGGCCTCTATTTCATGCGGGACTGCGAATATCTCAACTGTCCCAGAGATTATCTGGGCGTAAGCTGCACGGTCTCCGGCACCGGCTTCCTGTTTTCCGACAGCCTGATCCGGGACGGCTGGGACTGGTTTCTTTTGAGCGAGGATATGGAATTTACCACCGCCATGGTGCTGCAGGGAGAAAAAATAGCCTATTGCGGCACCGCGGTCTTATATGACGAACAGCCCCGGGGCTTTCGGCAATCCATCACTCAGCGCTCCCGCTGGATCAAGGGATATTTTCAGGTGGCCGGCAATTACGGCGGCAGACTCATGCGAAATTTGAAGGAAGCCCACAACTTCTCCTGCTACGATATTTTGATGAACACCATTCCCGCCGCTTTTCTTTCTATCCTGACCCTATTTGTGAACGCGGTCATGTTCATCGTCATGGCGGTCTCCGATCAGCCCGAATTCGGGATTTTCCTTTCCTCGGCCTTTTCCGGGCTCCTCTTCTCCTATCTTGTCCTTTATTTAATGGGTTTTATGCCCCTTGTGACCGAATGGAAAAAGATCCACTGCACCCCGGGAAAAAAGATCCTGTATTCCTTTACATTTCCTCTCTTCATTTACTCCTATATGCTGGCAATGCTTCTGGCCATGTTCGGAAACGTGGGATGGAAGCCGATTCGCCACACTGTAGCCCTTTCCATAAGCGATATGGGCGGAAAACCGAAAAAGTAATCATTGCCCCTGGAAAGCTCTTGTGATAGAATTAGGGAAGCCGAATTCATCGCAAGAGCTTTTTTGCGCGAAAAAATTCTCACGAAAAAGGGGAACTGGCAGCATGGTAACAAGAGTATTTGTAGAAAAGAAAAAGGGATATGACATTGAGGCCTCCCATCTCAAGGCCGATCTCAAGGGAAATCTCGGCATTTCCGGGGTCGAAGAGGTCCGCATTTTGAACCGGTATGACGTTTCCGGCCTCAGCGACAAGCAGTTCAAGGCCGCCGCCAGAACCATTCTTTCCGAGCCGAACATGGATAATGTCTATGGAGAAGATTACACTCTGCCGGAGGAATATCTTTCCTTCGCCATGGAATATCTTCCCGGCCAATATGATCAGAGGGCAGACTCCGCCGCCCAGTGCGTTCAGTTTTTGACTCAAGGCGAGCGCCCTGCGGTGCTCTCCGCCAAGGTGATCGCCGTACGGGGAAAGGTTTCCGCCGAAGAATTTGAAAAGATAAAGTCCTATCTTGTAAACCCGGTGGAATCCCGGATTGCTTCCATGAAAAAGCCTGATACGCTGGAACTGGACGCTGCCGTTCCCCAAGACGTTGCCAGAGTTTCCGGCTTTACCGGCTGGAACGAAGGTGAAATGAAGAAATACTTTGATTCCATGGGCTTTGCCATGACCCTTTCCGACCTGCTTTTCTGCCAGAAGTATTTCCGCGACGAGGAAAAGCGCGACCCCACCGTCACTGAACTGCGGGTCATCGATACCTATTGGAGCGACCACTGCCGCCACACCACCTTCCTGACACGTCTTGAAAAACTGGAAATCGAGGCCGGTGCGCTCCACGACGCGGTGGAGAAAGCTTTTCAGCAGTATCTTTCCGTCAGAAAAGAGCTTTACGGGGAAAAGGACAAGCCTGTTTCCCTGATGGATATGGCCACCATCGGCGGGAAATACCTCCGCAGGAAGGGCCTTGTGCCGGATCTTGACGTAAGCGACGAGATCAATGCCTGCTCCATTGAAGCCCCTGTGACCATAGACGGGAAAATGGAGACCTGGCTGATCCAGTTCAAAAACGAAACCCACAACCATCCCACGGAGATCGAGCCCTTCGGCGGGGCCGCCACCTGTCTGGGCGGCGCCATTCGAGATCCTCTTTCCGGCCGGGCCTATGTGTACCAGGCCATGCGGGTCACCGGCTCCGGCGACCCCACGGTTCCCTTTGAAAAAACACTTCACGGCAAACTGCCTACCAGAAAAATAACCACAGGGGCGGCGGCCGGTTATTCCTCCTACGGCAACCAGATCGGCCTTGCCACCGGCCAGGTCACAGAGCTTTACGACCCCGGCTATGTGGCAAAGCGCATGGAAATCGGCGCCGTGATTGGTGCTTCCCCCAAGTCCAATGTTCGCAGGGAAGAGCCTGTCCCCGGCGACACCATTCTCCTGCTGGGCGGCGCTACCGGCCGCGACGGCATCGGCGGCGCTACCGGCTCCAGCAAGGCGCACACCGAAAAGTCCGTGGAGGTCTGCGGCGCCGAAGTGCAAAAGGGCAACCCCCCCACGGAGAGAAAGCTGCAGCGGCTGTTCCGGAACAGCGAGGCCGCGAGGCTCATCAAGCGCTGCAACGATTTCGGCGCGGGCGGCGTCTGCGTTGCCATCGGTGAGCTTGCCCCCGGTCTTGAGATCGACCTTGACAAGGTGCCGAAAAAGTATAAGGGTCTGGACGGCACCGAGCTTGCCATCTCGGAATCCCAGGAACGCATGGCCGTGGTGGTGGATCCCAAAGACGCCGACAGGTTCTGTGCCCTTGCCTCTGAAGAAAATCTGGACGCTCAGACCGTGGCTGTTGTCACGGAAACTCCCCGGCTCAGAATGGAATGGCGGGGCGATAAGATCGTGGACCTTTCCAGAGCCTTCCTGGATACCAACGGCGTTACCCAAAACGCCGACGCAGCTATCACAGCCCCTCAGGGAGAAAACTATCGGGGCGAAGTGCCGGAAGCCCTTCACGGCTTAACGGGCGCTGCCGCCCTGAAGGCCAATATGGCAAGGCTTGAGGTGTGCGGGCAAAAGGGCCTTTCCGAACGGTTCGATTCCAGCATCGGCGCTTCCACCGTGCTCATGCCTTTCGCGGGCCGGTATCAGCTCACACCCGAAGAAGCAATGGTGGCAAAGATCCCTCTGTTGCAGGGTGAAACGGATGACGCCACCGCCATGGCATACGGTTATATTCCCGGGATCGCCCGGTATTCCCCGTTCCTTGGGGCGCAGTACGCGGTGGTGGAAAGCCTGTCGAAGCTTGCCGCCGTGGGAGCCGATCCCTTGAAGGCCAGGCTTACCTTCCAGGAATATTTCGAGCGCCTCCACGAGGATCCCACCCGCTGGGGTAAGCCTGCCGCCGCTCTGTTGGGCGCTTTGTCCGCTCAGCTGGGACTGGGACTGCCCGCCATCGGCGGCAAGGACAGCATGTCCGGATCCTTTGAACAGCTGGACGTTCCGCCCACCCTTGTGAGCTTTGCCGTTTCCATGACAAAGGCCGGCAAAACCGTTTCTGCCTGCATGAAGACGCCCGGCTCAAAGGTAGTTCTGCTGCCGGTTCCCGAGTGTGCGGACGGCACTCCGGACTGGGACGGTCTCAAGGTCTATTACAGCTCTGTTCTGCGCCATATGGAGGCGGGAGATATCCTTTCCGCCGGTGTAGTGCGCGAAGGCGGCGCCGCTGCCTGCGTGCTAAAAATGTGTTTCGGCGAAAAGCTGGGCTTTAAGTTTGAAAAGGGTCTGTCGCCCGAAGCACTTTTCGCGCCCAAAGCAGGCTCCATGGTGGTCGAGCTTTCCGGCGAAGCGGAGCTCCACTCCGGTCGCTGCGCTGTACTGGGCCGCACCACGGGTACCGGTGTCGTTGAGCTTGAGAGTGAAAAGATCGGCATCGACGAGCTGATTGATGCCTGGAACGGCACCCTGGAAAAGATCTTCCCCAACTTTGCCCAGCCCGTAGAAATCGCCGCCGACATTCCCCTTTGGGAAAAGCGGGAAGGAAAGGCCCCTGCCATCAAGGCAGCCAAGCCCAGAGTATTCATCCCCGCCTTCCCCGGCACCAACTGTGAAATAGACAGCGCCAGAGCGTTTCAGAGGGCCGGCGCCGAAACAGAGATCCTGGTGGTAAAGAACCTTTCCCCCAAGGATATAGAAGAGACCATTGACCGCATGGAGCAGGCCATCCGCCACTCCCAGATCATCATGATCCCCGGCGGCTTCTCCGGCGGAGACGAGCCCGAGGGCTCCGGCAAATTCATCGCTACCACCTTCCGGAATCCCAAGATCGCCCAGGCGGTCACAGATCTGTTGGAAACAAGAGACGGCCTGATGCTTGGCATCTGCAACGGCTTCCAGGCCCTCATCAAGCTGGGCCTTGTGCCCTACGGAAAGATCACAGAGCCCAAGGAAAATGACCCCACTCTTACCTTTAATACGCTGGGCCGCCACGTTTCCCGTATGGTCTATACCAGGATCTCCAGCGTGAAGTCTCCCTGGATGGCCGGTGTTACGGCAGGCGATATCCACGCCATTCCCGTTTCTCACGGAGAAGGCCGGTTTGTGGCGGACGAAGCCGCTCTGAAAAAGCTCATCGAAAACGGCCAGGTGGCCACTCAGTATGTGGATCCCCACGGCGTCGTGAGCGGAGACATTCTCTGGAACCCCAACGGCTCTGTCTGCGCCATCGAGGGTATTACAAGCCCCGACGGCCGGGTCTTCGGCAAAATGGGCCACTCCGAGCGAATGGGCAAAAACCTCTATAAAAATGTTCCCGGCAAAAAAGATCAACTTCTCTTTGAGTCCGGCGTAAAATATTTTAAGTAACCACTTCGGGAGGCAGTATGATTTCCATTTACGATTGGTTCGGCTATGAGCTTCCGCTGAAGGAACGTTATCGGGCGATCCGTCGGGCAGGATTCCACGGAGTTCTGATTTTCTGGAGCAACGAGTTCGGGCGGGACGCCTACGGAACCGATAACTTCCGGGAAGGCGCGGTGTTTGCCCGGGAAGCCGGACTGATCCTTGAAAATATCCATGCGCCGGTCCAACACCAGAACGATTTGTGGAGAGACAACTTGGCAGGGCAAACCCTGCTTGATTGTTACCTGCAATGTATCAAGGACTGTGCTTCGTTTGAAATTCCCACCATGGTACTCCACCTGCCGGACGACACCTTTCCCCCTGACGCCACGGCGGCGGAGAGAATTCAAACCTTGGCGGAACAGGCGGAGCGCCTGAATGTCAATGTGGCTTTGGAAAATCTCCGGAATACGGAAAATCTCGCATTTGCCCTGAAGCAGACGGATTCCCGAAAAATCGGCTTCTGCTACGACAGCTGCCACCATCAGAATTACGCGCCGGGAACCGATTTGTTAGGTCAATACAGTTCCCGCCTGATGGCGCTTCATCTTCACGATAACGGCGGGGAGCGGAATCAGCATCGGCTTCCCTTTGACGGCAGCCTTGACTGGCCCTCCGTCATGGCGCGGATTTCTGAAACGGGATATTCCGGGGCGACGGCTCTGGAGCCAATGAATTGGGAATATGCGCACCTGGCGGCTGACGAATTCCTGCGGCTCGCCGCCGAAGGAGCGCTTCGGCTCGAAACACTGCGGTACAGCGGAAAATAGTTGTTTTTCACAAGGAGAAATACCCTATGAAAGAAATCCTCAGAAGAACTTGGGCGGAAATCGATCTTGACGCGGTGGCCTGCAATTTTCGGACCGTCAAAAGTGCCGCCCACGCAGGCACGAAGGTGTGCTGCGTGATCAAGGCTGACGCTTACGGCCATGGCGCGGTGCGGATAGCCCGGGAATATGAAGCCTTGGGGGTGGACTGGTTCGCCGTCTCCAATCTGGAGGAGGCCCTGCAGCTCCGGCTTTCCGGTATTACAAGGCCCATTCTGGTGCTGGGCTTCACCCCTGCGGAAGAGGCAAGGTCTCTGGCGGAGCACAACATCTCTCAGTGCGTCTATTCCTCTGATTATGCTAGGGCGCTTTCTCACTATGCCACAGAGGCAGGCGCAGAGGTAAAGATCCATGCGAAGATCGACACAGGCATGAGCCGCCTCGGCTTTACCTTTCAGGACATTGCCCGTGACGAAGAAGCCATTAAACAGGTAAAAGACGCCTGCACCCTTCCCGGTCTTTACCCCGAGGGGATCTTCACCCATTTCGCAGTGTCTGACGGTGGAAAAGACGGCGACGCCTTTACCATGCGTCAATTCGGCTGCTTCAAGGAAATGATCGAGGCCCTTCTCCGGGAAGGGATCAACTTTGAAGTGCGTCACTGCGCGAACTCTGCCGCCATCTTTGATTATCCTCTTTCCCATCTGGACATGGTGCGGGCAGGCGTTGTCATCTACGGCCTCTATCCTTCCGCCGAGCTCAGGAACCGCCCGGCGCTGTTCCCCACTCTTTCCCTTTATTCCGTTGTCTCCCATGTAAAAACCCTGAAGTCCGGAGCAACCGTCAGCTATGGCCGGGATTTCACCGCCACAAGAGATATGAAAGTCGCCACCATTCCCATCGGCTATGCCGACGGTTACCCCCGCTGTCTTTCTCCCGGCGGCGCTCAGGTGCTGATCCATGGAAAGCGCTGCCCCATCCTGGGCCGCATCTGCATGGACCAGCTCATGGCCGACGTTTCCGAGCTGGAAGACGTAAAAATAGACGACCTCGTGACACTGATCGGCAAAGACGGGGAAGAGGAGATCACCGCCGACGAGCTTGCGGCAAAAGAGGGCACCATCAATTATGAGGTGATCTGCGCCATTTCCAAGCGCGTTCCAAGAGTTTATCTCAAAAACGGAAAAGTCGACAGCATCTATAACCAATTGATCTGACTGCCGTGACGATCAGATTTCTTCCGATCAGATGGTCTATAAAGCTACCCGGCTTTTCAAACTAGAATTTACCGGCTGCACCGGAGGCAAGTCGAGAAGGCAGCTCGTACTGGCATACAGTGAAAATCCCGACCGAAGGCCACATAGATAAATTGGAATTTGTGTAGGTGAAAAAGATGCTGCATTTATGTTCAAAAAATGAATTCGATAAGTATGCTGATTTTATATATGAATTGGCAACGGACTTGACGAAGTCTGGTTATCCGACGTACTGTGACGGAATCAAGACAAAGGTGAAGTTTGTTGAACGTTCTCTTAAGGCGTTTGAACGGGATACCGAACGCATACTTCTGTTCGAATATAACGGTGAAGTGCAGGGAATGATTCACTATTATTGGAGTCCAGAGGATCATTATCTTCAAACGATCTGTTTCAACATCAGCAAAGCGACGAAACAGGCGATTTCGGAATTCTTAGCATATGTCGGTGAACGCTTTAAAGGGTACGATGTGTTTTTAAGGTTTCCCGCTGAAAATAAGTCAGCGGTGAATTTCCTTACTGAACAAGGATTTGAATGTATTGAAAATGATTACAACAACACAGCTTTTCTCGACAAATTGGATAAGACGCGGGAGAATAGCGACTTGATACGAATTGAAAAAGAAAACTATGAAAAATTTGAATCACTTCATGGCCAAACAGACGGGTACTGGAATTCCGAAAAAATACTGGCAGATTTGGACAACTGGATTATTTTAGTCCAGGAAAAAGATGGGAAACCGCAGGGCGCAGTCTATTACAGGGTACTAGCCCTAGTTGATGGGTGGTTTGAAATTTATGGAATTGACATGGATCAAGAAGCTTATCATCCGGAACTATTTAAAAAATTGCTAAATGCAGCGTTGTCAGATGCAAAGCGCAGAAATGGCAGATTTATGACCTTCTTCTGTGATGAAGAATATGAGAACGCTGCAATAGAATGTGGATTCGTATGTGTTGGAAAAAATCTTTGTTATAAGACCCATTTAGAATAACAATTTTCAGTTTACCAAACAAAATAAGCGCGCTTCGCCGTATTTTGCGAAGGAAACCGCCCGAACAGTCAGTGTTCGGGCGGTTTTTGCTTGTCCGGAAAAGAAGCCCCAAAAACGGTATTGCTTTTTATTTCAGAATGTGCTAAAATCAGCTTTGCCAAAAAACGTTGCTATTGCAACGGAATCAAGCTGCAGAAAGGAGACAGCCGAATGGAGCTTTCCGAAAAAGAGTTGGAAATTCTTGAGCGCTCTACTCTTTTCCGCGATATTTCCCCGGAAAAGCTTTCCGACATGCTTTCCTGCCTTTCCGCCGAAAAAAGAGAGTATGCCGAAGGCGAGCTGGTGCTTCGGGAGGGCGGTTCCGCAAAGGATGTGGGCCTGGTGCTTTCAGGCCACGCCGTTTCCCTGAAGACCGACAGCCTGGGGAAAGAGCTTGTGCTCACGCTTTTAGAGCCCGGCAGCTTCCTTGGCATTCTGGTGGCCGCCAGCCGGGAACAGGTTAGCCCCGTTTCCGTTCGGGCCGGGTCTCCTCTTTCCGTCATTTTTTTCCCTGCCGCCAAGCTTTCCTCCCCCTGCGGAAAATCGTGTCCGGAGCATGCCTTTCTGGTTTGCAATTTCCTTGCGGCTGTGGCGGAAAAATCCCTTTCGCTCAATGACAGGATTGACTGCCTGGTGCGAAGGACCGTCAGGGAAAAGATCACCGTATACCTTTGCCATATGGCAAAGGTACGGGAAAGCCGTGAATTCCTGATTCCCTTTGACAGGGAAGCCATGGCTGGATATCTCAATGTAGAGCGCAGCGCTCTTTCCAGGGAGCTTTCCCGCATGAAGGAGGACGGCCTCATCGAGTATCGCAAAAACAAATTCCGGCTGCTGCCGGATCTGAAAGGATGAACGTAACATGAAAAAGCTCCTGTCTCTTACCTTGTCCCTTTTGCTGCTGCTCTGCCTGTTCGGCTGTGCCGGCAGCCCTGCTTCTTCTCCCGCTTCCTCCGCTGTGGAAAGCTCTTCTTCCCTGCCGGAAAGCTCCGCTCCCGTTTCTTCAATGGCTGAAAGCGAACCTGCCCCCGAAAGCAGCGAGCCTGCAGGGCTGGGCAGCGCCCATGTGGCAGCCCTCAAGGGCCCTACAGCCATGGGTATGGTAAAGCTGATGGAAGATCAGTCCGCTTCCGATAACGCCTATCTCGATTTTATCATCGCCGCCTCCGCCGATGAGATCACGCCGAAGCTCACCCAGGGGGATCTGGACATTGCCGCGGTTCCTGCCAATCTGGCAAGTGTTCTATATAACAATACCGAGGGAAAGATCCAAGTTTTGGCCGTGAATACCCTGGGCGTTCTCTATATCGTGGAAAGCGGAGATACGGTCCATTCCGTGGAAGACCTTCGCGGAAAAACGATCTATTCCAGCGGCAAGGGCTCCACCCCCGAATACGCCCTTGCCTACATGCTTTCCCAGCATGGGATCGATTCTGAAAAGGATGTGACCATCGAATGGAAATCAGAGCATTCCGAATGCGTTGCCGCCCTGGCCACAGAGGAAAACGCCATTGCCATGCTTCCCCAGCCCTTTGTCACCACTGCCCAAATGAAAAATGAGAACATCCGCGTGGCCCTGGACATCAACAAGGAATGGGAAAATCCCGGAGAAGGATCCGGCGATCCCGCTACCCTGATCACCGGCGTTGTGGTGGCCAGAACTGACTTTATTCAGGAGAATCCTCAGCTCATCGACAAATTTCTGGAGGATTACAGCGCTTCCGTGGAATACGTCAATTCCGACACCGAGGGGGCCGCGGCCCTGGTCGGCAAATATGACATCGTGCCGGAGCCGGTAGCCAAAAAGGCGCTGCCCCAGTGCAATATTACCTTTATCGCCGGAGCTGAGCTGAAGGAAAAGCTTTCCGGGTATCTGCAGACGCTGTTTGACCAGAATCCCAAGGCGGTGGGCGGAAAACTACCTGACGATGGCTTCTATTATGGCGAGTGATCCCGAAAAAAGGAAAGCGCCCCAAGCCCTTTTCAAGGGGCTTCTGGCGGCTGTTTTCTGGGTACTTGTTTGGCAGGTCGCCGCAATGGCCCTGAACCAGAAGATCCTGCTGGTGGCTCCCGCAGATGTTTTTCTGCGCCTTTTGGAGCTTGTTCCCACAGCGGAATTCTGGAGGGCGTTGATGTTCTCCTTTTCCCGTATTGTCTGCGGCTTTCTTCTCGCCTGCGCGGCAGGCACGGCCCTGGCCGCTTTGGCCGCCTGGTCCTCCTTCATCCAGGCCCTGGTCTCTCCTCTGATCAGCGTGATAAAATCCACGCCGGTGGCCTCGTTCATCATCTTGGTGCTGCTGTGGGTACCCTCAAAAAGCCTCTCGGTGGTGATCTCTTTTTTAATGGTAGTCCCCATCGTCTATTCCAATGTCCTGACAGGCGTGAACAACCTTAATAAAGACCTGCAGGAAATGGCGGAGGTATTTGAAGCGCCTCTGGGAAGACGGCTTCGATATCTTTACCTGCCTCAGCTTCTGCCCTTTTTCCGCTCCGCCTGCGCTGCCGGACTGGGTCTGTGCTGGAAAGCCGGCGTGGCGGCAGAGGTCATCGGCCTGCCCACAGGCTCCGTGGGAGAACGGCTTTACCAGGCCAAGATATACCTGGAAACTCCCGATCTTTTTGCCTGGACACTGGTCATCATCCTGATCAGCATCCTGTTTGAAAAGGTCTTCCTGTTTGTTCTGGACAGGGCCTTTCACAGATTCGAAAGGGTATAAGAGCATGAATATAGAGTTTGAAAACGTGACAAAGCACTTCGGCCAAAAGACAGTGTTGGATAAGTTTTCCCGTACTTTCCCAGAAGGAAAGACCACCTGCGTCATGGGCTCCTCAGGCTGCGGAAAAACCACCCTGCTTCGTCTCATGGCAGGCCTGGAAGTACCGGATTCCGGCAGCATAAAAGGAACGGCCGGAATGAAAAAGTGCATGATATTTCAGGAAGACCGGCTCTGCGAAAACATCCGTCCCGCCGCAAACCTCCGCTTTATCCGGCCCGAGCTCACAAAATCCGAAGCCGAAAGGCTCCTTTCCGAGCTGGGGCTTGGGGAAAGCCTTCACCAGCCTGTCCGGGAGCTTTCCGGCGGCATGAAAAGAAGGGTCGCCATCCTTCGGGCCCTTTGCGCCGAATATGATATCCTCCTGGCCGACGAGCCCTTCCAGGGCCTTGACACCGCCACAAAGCTTCAGGTCATGGAGTATTTCAAAAGGCATACCGCCGGCAAAACCGTGATCCTTGTCACTCACCTGGAAGACGAGGCAAAATTCTTCGGCCCAGAGCCGGTGATCATCAGCCGTTAGAGTCGGCCATCCGCTACTTGAAAATGGCCTGATCACTTTTTTCCTTCCTTTAATATCAGAACACGCGCATACCGCCATCCGGTCAGATAAAGACAAACGGGCTGAAGGCTTTCCCTTCAGCCCGTTTTTGCAGCTGTGCCCCTGGCACATTTTATTCACGCGCAGATCCTGCGGGTTCAAATCCCCGGTAAGGAAAAACAAGCGCCCACCCAACGTGTGGACGCTTGTTTTTGGTGACACCCCGATAGAATAGATGCCATCTGTAAGAACTTCACTTATCAATTGCCATAAGATACGCCTCGATCAAATCCAACAAATAATCACTGGGTTCTTCACCGTTTTCTTTCATTCTCAGCATCTCGATAAGATCACGATCTTGCACATCAACAATGAGCTTTCCATGCTCTTTCAAGACGCCATAAGATGCTGTCAGTGCATTTTTATCAAATCCTTTTCTGGAAAGGATAAACGCTACATTGCGCAATGCCGGTGTATATAAGTACTTTTCGGTAATATAGATGAGATTTTGATCGATTTTCTTCCCATAATTTTTGAATTCGAAGATAACGAATCTGGTCCTGTAATAATGACCAAGGAATGTCCACAAAGCCTTTGTCTCTTTAATTCCGCAAAGCATATCCATACGAAACATTTTACATTGAGTAGTAAACTGCACCGCACGTCGGGAAAAATCCGAACCAAAAAGGTGCTGTACAATATCTGCGCACACGTTTTCATAATCTTTATCGGCCTGCGCTCTTTTCCCTGTGTTACAACTTGACAGCCTATCGATCAACACCGTTTCAGGAGAAGGCTGAACAGGCAACGTCTGCGGCAATTGCAACTGGAGATTAAACTTTAATGGCTCAACAGGCCGGATTGAATCAATAGAATACGGAGTGATCTGCCGCAGCATAAAAATTAGCTGCTCATTTGCCTGACACATATATAGCAAATTTTTGATATCCCAGATAAAGATATCCTCAGCGGCAAGAACACTCTCTTTTGTCACTTCGTCAATTTCACAGAGAAATATACAACCAAAGTGGGCTGAATTAGTTGCATCTTTCAATATTGTCCGATAACGTTTGATTTGTTGTAAAGCTCCACTAATAACGCTTGAATTATTATGCAGACTTCGGTAGGCTTTTACCTCTAAACAATACCGTTCACCGTCATAGGTTGCATAAATGTCAGGGTGGCTCACCACTTGACCATGCACTAAGATGGCGTCAGTCTCAATGGATTGGAAGCCTAACTGCTTCAATAGTGGGACAAGAAACTGTTCAACAATAAATCCTTCGTGAAAATAGGCAAGTGTCATTTGAGCTGTATAGATCACTTTTGCATTGAAAAATGGGTTGGCTGGATTCTGAATTCGAGTAGCAGAAAACCCAATATACGTTTGGCTACTTTGCTTAATCAATTCCCAAGCAGATAAATCTTGGCAATCATCAATAAGAATAACATCACATGCCGAACTTTGGAGCAAATCATCCTCCGAGCCAACACTTAAATGGCCCTCCGGAATGTCCAGATCTCCAATCATATGGGTATACTGTGCTTTCAACTCTTGCCGCCGCACGAGGATAGCGCAAACATAACCCTTTGTTATACACAGATGGGCAGCAGTTTGAATGACGGCCTTACTTTTTCCTGCACCAGTGGGAATATAAACCAACAGCCGTTGAATCTGATTGGACAAATTACGGTCAACTGCGGCTATGATTTCTTTCTGGAAATTATCCTGACTATCCGCCTTCATGCTTTCCCTCGTTTCTCATAAGAATGTTGGAATTTTTGACACGTCCTCAAATATTTATGAAAATTTCTCTGCCCCTGTTCATGTCAGCTTTCTCAAGGTACTCTTTAGCGTATTAATTATAGCAGAAAAACCTTCTATCTACAACAGTCCCCGTGTTAGACTCAATCAGATATAACAATGCAGCTATATGCTATACTACCCCTATCTTGATATTGAGTTTTATTATCGAGTTATTGAAATCGGTATTATTCGGAATCGGCACTTTTGGGTGTTCGCACAAAATGCCAAGAAGCATAGATGTTCCGCTAGGACATGATTCCGTTAGAGCTTTTGACAGCTATTTTTTTAATTCTCCAGAAGATATATGGATTTTGAAAAACACATCTGTACTACTGCTTCTTTTCCAATCACAAATTCTTGAAAATGTGAAATTTTAGTTTCATATCACGTACTAAAGAAATAGTTATTTGAACATTATCAAAACATCTACAGTTTGTCTTAAAAGCATGTAAATAAGAGCCACTTCCTGGTGTAAGCTCAGAAAAGCCACAGGGAAATAGTATTGATGCTTCACGCACTCATTTAGCGCAAAGTCGTTTTATTTTTCAAAGTTTTGTATAAAAATCGCCGCAAACTCAAAAGCGTTTGCGGCGACGTGGTGTCCATCGGGGATTGACCAGAAGCGGCGCTTTGCTTGCTTCTGATGGCTCGCCGACCGCAATCCTATGGATTGCAGTTTCTCGCCTGTCGGCTCGGTCGGTGTTGGGCGTGTGCCACCGGCACACAACACCCCGTCTCGCCGCTCTGTGCTAAAAATGTGCCCCCGGCACATTTTATTCACGCGCAGATCCTGCGGGTTCAAATCCCCGGTAAGGAAAAAGTCTTGCCCTTACCCGAAAAAACTTGGTAGCTAGTAAGTTGCCGTAAAGAGCCCGCATTTATAAGGGCTCAGGCAACCACGAGCGTGAGTTTTTTCGGAGAGAGAGCCAAAGAGACTGCAATGTATTGCAGTCTCAAGAAGTTTCCTCCGGAAACTTCAGATTTAAATGGCGGTGATTTTTGCAAAAAATCGCCGCAAACTCAAAAGCGTTTGCGGCGACGTGGTGACCCATCGGGGATTTGAACCCCGGACACCCTGATTAAAAGTCAGGTGCTCTGCCAACTGAGCTAATGAGTCAGGCCCGCTGTCCAGACGGTATGCCGTGTGGACAGCTTTTTTATTATAGCAAGGAAGTTTTCGGCTGTCAAGCGAAAATCCCAAAACTCCCCTTGCCTTAAAAACAGAAAATCACAGGCCGTTTTCGGCCTTAGACCTCAAAAGTAATGCCGGCCTAGCAGGCTACGAAATGCTTCACCAGGCTGGAGCCGTCCGAGGGCCATCGGCTTCCATCCGAAGTCAGGTTAATTCCCGCATTCATCAGCAGCGCGCCGGAATACACCTCTCCGGTCTCCTCGTCGGTGTACATACGCTGGGGATCAAGGCCCCGCAGGCGCTGAGTCTGATACAGGTTAATGGGCCTGCGCATGACAACTCTTGTATAAAGGACCTCAGACCGATCAGGGCTTACAAATTCCCAGTCGCACACATAGGGATCCACGGTGGGAGCGGTCAGCCTGTAGAAATCGCCGTAATGAATCAGGTCGTAATACCTGTGATAATCCTCCACCTGCTTTTTGACGATCTCCTTTTCTTCCTCTGTAAGCTTCCGCGGGTCGAGCTCATAGCCGAAGGTACCGCACAGCGCCACATTGCCCCTTGTCACGATATCGGTCCGGGGGTTCGCGGAAACATGGGCGCCAATAGAGGAAATGGGATAGCACAGGGAAGCGCCGAACTGGATCGAAAGCCTCTCGATGGCGTCGGTGTTGTCGCTGCCCCAGATCTGGGGTGAGAAATAGAGCATGCCGGGATCAAACCGACCGCCGCCCGCGGAGCAATTTTCCAGCAGGATATGGGGGAAAGCCGTGGTAACACGGTCCATCAGCTCATACACACCCAACACATAGCGGTGGAAGAATTCGCCCTGGCGCTCCGGCGGCAAAAGCCCTGCCGCTTCGGAAATGTGGCGGTTGCAGTCCCATTTGATATAGGAGATATTGGCCGATGAAATAACGTTGTACATCCTGTTGAAGATCTCATCCCGCACGTCTTTGCGGGTCATGTCCAGCACGCATTGATGCCGCGCCAGAGACTTTTCCCGCCCGGGGGCGCAGATGGCCCAATCCGGGTGCAGGCGGTAAAGGTCGCTGTCAGGGCTGATCATTTCCGGCTCGTACCAGATGCCGAACAAAATGCCTTCGGCATTTACCCTGTCCACCAGCTCCTTCAGGGTGCCGCCCAGCTTTTCCTCATTGACAAACCAGTCACCCAGCGCTCTGTGATCGTCAAAACGGTTACCGAACCAGCCGTCGTCCATCACGAGCATTTCAATGCCGAGCTTTTTGGCTTCCCTGGCAAAGTTCACCAGCTTGTCGCCGTCAAAGTCAAAATACGCGGCCTCCCAGCTGTTGATGAGCAGGGGGCGCTTCTTTTTTGTCCATTCGCTGCGCATGAGATGATCCAGATAGAAATGGTGAAAGATCCGGCTCATGCCTCCCAGGCCCTCGCCGGAATACACCATCACCGCCTCAGGGGAGACAAAGCTTTCGCCGGGCTCCAGCCGCCAGCGGAATTCATCGGGATTTATCCCCATAAGCACTCTGGGGCAGCCCCGCTCGTCCACCTCAATGTCGATGGCAAAATTGCCGCTGTAAACAAAGTTCAGGCCGTAAACATCCCCCGTCTCCTCCGTGGCGTCGTGGCGGGGAAGGGCCACAAACGGGTTATGGTTGGGGCTTGTCATGCCCCGGCGGGAATGAATGGTCTGGATCCCGTGATGCAGTGGAACCCGCTCGGTGGTGTTTTCCTTGGCCCATTTTCCGTAATTGTGCACCATATCCCTGTCCATGGTAGGCAGCTCCAGGCAGGCACTGTAGGCCCGCTCCAGCACAACAGGGGCGTCGCCGCCGTTTTCGATCCGCACGCTGCGGGTCATGGCGGCGTAGTCTTCAAACACGGTATAAAGGAGAAAAACCTTCACGCCCGTGACCTTGTCCACCGTTTCGATCTCCAGCGTCTCCGCCTCATCCTTTCCCGCAAAGGTAGCGGGCAGCCCGGGCAGGGCCGGCTTTCCCTTTTCTATTTTATGGGAAACATACCTCAGGTCAGTGACCGTGTTGCCGTCCTTATTTCTCACGGAAATGGCGGAAATGTGAAAATCGCCCTGGTTGTTTCCGGGATATTCCTGGGGGTTCACATCCAGCGCGAAAAGCGGGTCCTCCACACCGGGCGTATACGGGCTCAGGGAAGAAAACCACCCGCGGTACATCATGTGCTTGAGGTTCGCGTCAGGCAGCTTCGCGCCGTAATAAAGATGCACCAGTATATCGTTGTACACTCCGATCACATAGGTAGAGTCCTTGGTGTCCAGCTTGAAGGTCTTTGCGGCTTCATCAAAAAAGATGGGCATAAAAACGCCTCCTTCAGATAGATTTTCCCGTCAAAAGTGCAAGTTTATTCTAGCATAAACCTCTCTGTAAAACAATGGGATTTCTTCGGAAACAATGTACGGATTTTCGGTCCGGTCCCATAGGGAATGCTCCGGCCGTTACCTTTTTCCTCCGTTCTGCCTCTAATGTCTGAAAACCGGAACAGAGCTTCCCGGAAAGGAGAGGACCGGCATGGAGCGCACAACCATCCGCCGAAGAAACAGAAGACGCAGGAGAGCTTACAGAAGGGACCGCCTGATCCGCGCGGCGCTTTTGTTGGCGCTGGTGGTCGCGGTCATACAGGCCGCCGGCAGCGCCGTGACCCGCTTCCCAACGACATCGGCGCAGAAGAAAGAAAATTCCCTTCCTTCAAGGCAAACAAAAAACGCCCTGATAGACGCGCCGTTTATCGACCAGCGGGAGAAGTGGCCCAACGGCTGTGAAAGCGTTTCCGCCGTGATGGCCCTGCAATATTTCGGCTCGGACATCACCGTAGACGAGTTTATCGACGGCTTTCTCCCCCAGGGGGACAGGCCCTGCCAAAACAGTGAAGGGGTCATGACAGGCTGCGACCCGCGGAAGGCCTTTTCCGGAGATCCGAGGTCAGAGGACGGCTGGGGCTGCTGCGCGCCGGTGATTGCCAAAGCCGTGAAGGCCGTGATCGGGAACAGGTCTCTGCCGCTGTCCGTGCGGGAGCTGGAGGGGGTTTCCCTCCGGACACTCTCTGAGGAATATACAGACAAGGGTATTCCCGTGATCCTCTGGGCCACCATCGGAATGGAGCCTCCCCAGCCCGATGCTTTGGTAACGATCGAGGAAACTGGGGAGCAGTATCAGTGGTATTATCCCATGCACTGCCTGCTTTTGCTTGGGAAAAAGGGCGAAGACTTCTATTTTAACGATCCCCTTGCCGGAAAGTCGGTCTGCTACAAAGAGGATGCCGTAGAAGCGGCTTATACCGGCCTCGGAAGTCAGGCGGTGGTGATTCTTCCAGAATCGCAAACATAGAAAAAAGCCGGAAGACAGTTGTAAAAGTCTTCCGGCCTTTCTGTTTCGATCACGGATGCTCTCCGCTTACCTGAGGCTCTTCCTTCTGTTCCGGAGAAGGATGAGGTATGCGGGCATCGCGGTAATTTTTGAATATCACCACAGAGGAAAGAAGCAAAGCGCCCAGGGCAAAGGGCCAGCCCTTTGTATAAACGGCGCCCATGACAGCCAGCCCGGAAAAAATCAAAAAGGTGATCACGGTGCAGCGCTCATGGGGCTTGATGCTGAAGAATCCGGCAAAAAGGATGTAGATCGCCGCCAGCAGAAACACGAGATAGCTTTTTGGCAAAAGGCCCAGCAGCGCCCCAAAGGTCACGGCAATGGCCTTTCCGCTTTTGTCATGGTAGAGAGGCGCGATGGCATGGCCCAGAGCCGGTGCACAGATGACCGGCGCAAACCAGAGGCTGGTGTAATCTATTGTTCGCATGGCTAGGAAAACAGGGAAAAAACCCTTTCCCAGATCGCAGAGCAGGCAGAGGGAACCCACGGGGATCCCGGCATATTTGAAGGCATTCACCGTGCCGGGATTCCTGTCCGGACTGAGAGCGCAAATATCCCTGCCCTTCAACAGCTTCGGCAGATGATAGCTGAACAACACCCCGCCGAGGGAAAAGCCCAGCAGGATAAACATACCGTATTGCATAACATCGTGGATCACGGGAAGTACCGCCATCATTTTCCCTCCTTATCCATTTTCTCCAGAAAAGAGACGATGTCTCCTGCCGCGTCGCGGGGAATAGTCTCCCGCTGGCGGCGGCACATTTCCTCCCTCAGCTTTTCAGAGGAAGCAAGCCTTGCTGCCGCTTTTGCCGCCTCTCCCGGATCCTCCGCGAAAAGAGAAAGCCCTCTGGAAGAGAAGAACCTGGCGTTTTTCGTTTCACAGCCCGGGATCGGGCGGGTGTGTACCATGGGCACGTTCTTCACCGCGGCCTCGGTGCTCGTGAGCCCTCCGGGCTTTGAAAGCAGCACGTCGCAGGCCGCCATATAGATGGGGACATCGTGGGTAAAGGAGACGGTCCTCACCCGGCTTTCCCCGGAAAAATCATGGTCTATCCTGGCTCTCAGAGAGGCGTTGTTTCCTGTCAGAATAACGATTTTTGCCTCCTTCGGGCAGTTGAGAAGCAGGTCCAGGGTAAAGGAGGAAATATCTCCGAAGCCCATGCTTCCCGTCATCACGAGAAAAACGGGGGCGCTTTCCGGCAGGCCCAATATCTTTCTGGCCTCTTCCCGGCTCAAATCCTCCCGGTATCTGCCCGATACGGGTAAGCCGGTGGGAAAAAGCTTTTCCCTCGGCATCCCCTTTTTCGTGAATTCCTCCACCAGGTCCTTATGCGGCAGGAAATAGCCGTCCAGTCTTGTTTCCTCCCAAAAGGGAATGCAGGTGTAATCCGTGGCCACGGCATAGGCGGGAACGGAAAGCTCTCCCCTGCGCTTCAGATAGGTAAGGGTCTCCGCGGGGAAAAGATGAGGCGTTACCACGGCCGTAAAGCCGCCCGCTTCTATGTACTCTTTCAGCGGCTGGGCATACCTTGTATTCGCGTAATAGACGGGAGACTTCCGTTTGCTGGAACTTATGAGCCCGCCCAGCCGGTAGACTCCGCCAAAGAGGGAGGGCGCCTTTGTGGCAACGCCGATATACGCTCCGCTTATGGTGCGGGAGGCGCGGCCCCTGGCAAAGGACAGCGCGTCCTTCATTTCACAGGGGATGTGCCTGCGCTCCAATTCTTCTTTTACCGCCAGCCCGGCGGAATTATGTCCCTGCCCCGTATTGCAGGAAAGTATCAGGATCTTCATACAGGGATTCCTTTCGTTCGAGACCGCGTTTTCACGGATTTCCGACAAACCTTGCTTTTTACTTTAAGTGTAGCATAAAAAGTTTCCAAAAGAAAGCCCTTCAGCCTTTTTGTAAGAAAGCAAAGTTTTTCGCCTTCTTCAGCTCTCCCGATAAAAACTGCAGCAGTATTCTCCGCCGTTTAAGAACACTTCCCTTGCCCTTCCGTCCCGAAGAACGGCAATTTCCCGCACCGCCGCCTCCGGCAGCTTCAGCAGATCTTCCCGGCCGTTATTTACCGTCACGCTTCCGTTTTTTCTCAAAACGCAGGCGTCCTCCTTCGAAAGCAGTTCTTCTGCCTCTTTCACAGGGGCCAGGATCACCCTGCCGTTCCGCAAGGAAACCTCCCTCGGCAGCGTCAGAGCTCCTGCCCGCACAGCGTTTTCAGGTACCTTCCTGTTCCAGCTGTACAGCCAGCCGATCAGAATCCGCCGCCCACTGCTGTCAAGAAATGTCTGGGGCGCGTAAAAATCAGGGCCGGCCTCCGGCTGTTGAAAGCTTTCGGGGACAAAGCTTTCTCCGTCAAAATCTCCCACGATGAACTGGGCGGAATACGTATCTATCCGGGAAAACATGAGCACCCACTTGTCCCCCAGCGGGAAAAGGTCGGGGCACTCCGGCACGGGGCCGTATTCCCTGCTTTGAAAGATGGGGCCCACATACTGCCAGTGCAGCAGGTCCTCAGAACGAAACAGCAGCACGGAAGCAAGCCCGTCCTTCCCCGCTCCGCACACCATGCGGTACTCGCCGTGAAAAGCAAAGAGCTTCGGGTCCCTGAAATCCCGGTTTTCCGGATCCAGGGGGCTTTCCGGTATCACAGGATTTTCCTTCAGCTTTTCAAAATGAACGCCGTCCTCGCTCACCGCCATGGACTGAGTCTGTCCCCGCTCCTTGGAAACGGAGGTGTACATCAGATACAATTTCCCGTCCTTCTCCAAAGCGGATCCGGAAAAGCACCCGCCGTCATCTTCATAGGGCATATCGGGCGCAAGGGCGATGGGCAGTTCCTCCCAACTGAGCAGATCTTGGCTTATGGCATGGCCCCAGTGCATGGGGCCCCATTTGGGGGCATGGGGATAATGCTGGAAAAAGGCATGGTATTTTCCCCCGAAAAAGCAAAGGCCGTTGGGATCGTTTATCCAGCCGCGCTCCGGCTCAAAATGGTTCTTCAGCCTGGTATCATCATTCGTCACGGTTTTATCCTCCCTCACTCAATGTGCCATTCCACACCGTTCGGTGTATCCTTTGCGATCACATGCCGCTTTGCAAGCTCATCACGAATGGCGTCTGCTTCCGCCCAGTTCTTTTCTTTCCTTGCCTGGGCTCTCCGCTCCAAAAGCGCCTCGATCTCTTCCCTCTCCTCGGGAGACAGCTCAGGCTCCTTGGAAGCAGAAATTTTTTCCGCGGCCTCCAGCAGACTCAGGGACAGCACGGAATCAAAATCCTCCGTCAGATACCGCTTTGTCGCATCGGAAAGCCCGGATTTGAGCATATCATACAGGACCGTCAGGCCAAAGGAGGTGTTAAGGTCATTTCCCAGCGCCTGGGTAAATCTCTCACGGAAGGGCTCTGCCGCCTCCCGGTCCGGCTCTCCCTCAGGCGAAAGAGCGGCGATCCTCGAAATCA
Source organism: uncultured Acutalibacter sp. (assembly GCA_964577585.1). Classification (GTDB taxonomy): domain Bacteria; phylum Bacillota; class Clostridia; order Oscillospirales; family Acutalibacteraceae; genus Acutalibacter. Next base: position 1,767 of record CAZNZS010000009.1, on the reverse strand, counting down.
GCTTTTGATAGGCCTGGGCGGCGTTATCCAAACTTTCAAAGGAGAAGGCCAGCGGCTTGCGGTAATGGGACTGCAGGCAGAACAGACGGTAGCACAGAGGATTATAGCCCTTTTCCTCCAGCAGGGAGACTGTGAGGAACTCCCCCTTGGACTTGCTCATTTTTCCCCTCGAGTCATTCAGGTGCAGCACATGGAACCAGTATTTGCACCAGGGATGGCCCAGGTAGGCTTCAGACTGGGCGATCTCGTTGGTATGGTGGGGAAAGGCATTGTCGATGCCGCCGCAGTGAATGTCCAGGTATTCTCCCAGCTCCTTCACGCTGATGGCGGAGCATTCGATGTGCCAGCCCGGATAACCGTATCCCCAGGGGCTTTCCCATTTCAGCTCCTGATCCTCAAATTTCGATTTAGTGAACCAGAGCACGAAATCTGTCTTGTTCCGTTTGTTTTCATCGGCATCCACGCTGTCCCGCACGCCTACGGCCAGATCCTCTTCGCTCTGATTGCCGAACACGTAATATTTGGAAAGCTTCGAGGTATCAAAATACACATTCCCCCCGGCCTGATAGGCATAGCCCCTTTCCAAAAGGACCTCGATAAAATGGATAAAATCGTCGATCCGGCTGGTAGCGGGCACTACCGTATCCGGCCAGCGAATGTTGAGCTTTTCGCAGTCCGCCCGGAAAGCGTCGGTATAAAAGGCGGCGATCTCCATCACTGTTTTATGCTCGCGCCTGGCGCCCTTGAGCATTTTATCCTCGCCTGTGTCCGCGTCCGAGGAAAGGTGCCCCACGTCGGTGATGTTCATCACTCTGTCGACCTGATAGCCTTCATGCCGCAGGGCTTTTTCCAGCACGTCCTCCATGATGTAGGACCGCAGGTTTCCGATATGGGCAAAATGGTACACGGTAGGGCCGCAGGTGTACATTCTCACCTTCCCCGGCTCGTGAGGAACAAATTCCTCTTTTTTCATAGAAAGTGTGTTTGTGAGCTGCATGGTTTATTCCTCCGTTTTCTTTTCCTCTTGGGTCAAAAGCCCGTTTAATTCATTCTGCATTCTTTCCACCTGTCCCCGAAGCCTGCAAAGCTCCATGGAAACCGGGTCGGCCACATGGATCTGATCCAGCTCCCTGCTGGCACAGGAGACCTTCTGATCGCCGATCTTTACCACCCTGGCAGGCACGCCCACGGCCGTGGCGTCCGGCGGTACCTCGGCAAGAACCACGGCGCCTGCCGCCACACGGGCGTTGTCCCCCACGGTAAAGGGCCCCAGCACCTTCGCCCCGGCGCCTACAAGAACATTGTTCCCCAGCGTCGGATGGCGCTTCCCGTGGTCCTTTCCGGTGCCTCCCAAAGTCACGTTCTGATACAGGGTGCAGTTGTCGCCGATCTCGGTTGTCTCGCCTATTACCACTCCCATGCCGTGGTCGATGAACAGCCCCTTCCCGATCTTCGCCGCCGGGTGGATCTCTATGCCCGTTTTCTTTCTGGAATGCTGGGAAATGAAGCGGGCGATAAATTTCATGTTATGCCGGTAAAACCAGTTTGCCCTGCGGTGGGCCCGCACGGCTTTAAAGCCGGAATAGAGGAAAAACACCTCTGCCCGGGAGCGCGCGGCGGGATCCCTCTGCATGACCGCATCAAGATCTTCACGCAATTTCTGAAACATAATGCTCACCTTCAGAATTTAGTTGTTAGCTTTTAGTCGTTAGTTGTTAGAAAAGAGCAAGGGCCCCCGTCTGTCATCCTGAGGAACGCAGTGACGAA
>CAZNZS010000008.1:0-50758 GCA_964577585.1 uncultured Acutalibacter sp. | reverse complement strand
CATAGGAGGTCTGGGTGGAGAAGGAGGAAATGACGATGATCAGGCAGTCCTCCACGTCCTGGAAGGTGATCTTCGATTCGTTTTTCGTATATTTGTTGTTCTGCTTCAGCCAGGCGTCGATCTGGTACACAAAGGCATTGCGCACAGCCTTGTCCGGCGCGCCGCCGTGCTCCAGCCAGCTGGAATTGTGGTAATATTCCGCCACGCTCGTCTGATTGGAAAACGCCACGGCTACATTGATCTTGGTATTGTAAAGAGGCATGTCCTCCCGGTCCCGCACCTTTTTCTCACTCTGCCAGAACTGCACCGGGGTCAGGAAACTGTCCCCCGCTAGCTCTCTGGCGTGGTCGAGAATGCCGTTTTCATAGCAGAAATCCGTGGTCTCGAATTTGCCGGGCGTGATCTCGTTTTTGAAATGGAAGGTGATACCGGCATTGACCACTGCCTGGCGCTTGAGAATATCCAGATAATAGTCCGTCTCCACGCTGATGTCGGTAAACACCTTGAGATCGGGCTTCCACTTGATCACAGAGCCCGTGTCTTTCCTGGCGTAAGACTCTCTCTGCAGGCCACCCACATTCTCTCCGCTTTCAAAATGGAGGGTATAGCGAAACCCGTCCCGTCGGATGTCCACGTCCATGTATTCAGAGGCGTACTGGGTGGCGCAAAGGCCCAGGCCGTTGAGGCCCAAGGAATATTCGTAATTTTCTCCGGAATCGTTATTGTATTTACCGCCGGCATACATCTCGCAGAAGACCAGTTCCCAGTTGTACCGTTCTTCCTTGGTGTTATAATCCACGGGAATGCCACGGCCGTGATCCTCCACCTGCACGGAGTGATCCAGAAACCGGATGATGGTGATTTCCCGGCCAAAGCCCTGTCTCGCTTCGTCAATAGCGTTTGACAATATTTCAAAAATGGCGTGCTGGCAGCCATCGATCCCATCTGAGCCGAAAATGACCGCCGGGCGCAGCCGTACACGGTCGGCACCCTTCAGGCTTTGAATACTGTCGTTGCCGTATTCCTGCTTTTTTGTCATATGAGCCGGTTTCCTTTCTTTTCGTATCAATTCTCCCCAAAACGTGGAGATTATTCTACTTTATCTGTAAAGTGCTTGTGGTTTACACATTTTCCCATACCTACATATTGTAACCTATTCTTCTGATTTTTGTCAAGAGACCGCCCGTTTGAAGCCGTTTTGTTTTTTGCAGCCGCTTCCGCGCCGCAAAAAAGAAAGCCACAGGTTTCCCTGCGGCTCTTTGTATCTGTTTTCAGATACCCCATTGGCTGCTTTTTTTCGCCAAGCATATTGTAGCACGGCGGCAAAAGCCCTGTCAACAGGATATCACTGACACTTTCTGGAATATCACAAACCTTTCTTTTTACAATAACAGGAAATGGCCCTGCTCACAAACTGTGCCGTGCCCTTTCCCCCTGCCTCATCGATGTTTGCCGTAAACTCACCGTCGCTTACATAAAGTGTGCCCAGGCTGTTCAAGACCTGATCTGAGCAGGTATAAAAATGCTCTGCGATAAATTCCTGCAGCCTTTTGACAAGGCTTCCGGCTTTCTCCGATTCCGGGGAAAGCTCTTTGAGAGCGCCGAACTCCGCGAAAATTCCCATCATTCTCTTTTGAAGGTCAGCATTTTCTTTTTCGCCGAGTCCCGCCGTTTTCTTTTCAAATTCCCCGTACTCCGGAGTTTCGCCGTATATGGCCTTTGCCCTGGCGGTGTATTCGTCTATCTTCTTTGTGTCAAACGCTGAAAAATTCAATTGATTTCCTCCTGTCTCATGTGTTTTGATTTCACGGGCAAGTGAGATCAGGCCCTCTAAACGCTCCTTTTTCAGCGTCAGCAGCTCTATCTGCTGCTCCAACGCCTTGCCGCGGTCAAAGCGTGGACTTTCCAGGATCTCCTTGATCTCGCATAAGGGAAATTCCAATTCTCTGAACAGCAGGATCTGCTGCAGGCGGCTGAGGGCAGCTTCATCGTAAAGACGGTACCCGCCCTCGCTGAAAGCCGAGGGCCTCAGAAGCCCTATGGCGTCATAATGGTGCAGTGTGCGCACACTTACACCGGAAAGTCTGCTTACTTCCGAAACTGTTTTCATGGATCTCCCTCCCGTTTAAGCCAATTGTAGACCATGACGTAGCGTAAGAGTCAAGAGGAAAACAAAAAATTTTTAAAAAACGGCGCCCCTTCCGTTTTCCGGAAAGAACGCCGCATTTTTTCTTCAAATTTGCCCGGTCAGCCCAGCCTGCGCTGCATCTGTTCCCTGTTCTCCGCGTAATCCAGAGCGGTTTCCCGGGTAATGCGGCCAGACTGGTACAGGGCCAGGATGGATTGATCCATGGAGACCATTCCTTCACCACCGCCAGCCGAAATGGCGTTATCGATCTGATGGGTCTTGCTGTCACGAATCAGGCTGCGAATGGCGCTGTTCATATGCATGATCTCAAATGCCGGCACCAGATTGCTCTGCGTATCGGGCAAAAGCTGCTGGCACACCACCGTGCGGAGCACCATGCTGAGCTGCACGCGGATCTGTGCCTGCTGCTCACTGGGGAAGGAATCGACGATTCGGTCGATGGTATTCACGGCACCCTTGGTATGCAGGGTCGCGATGACAAGATGGCCGGTCTCAGCCGCCGTCATGGCGGTGCGGATCGTCTCATGGTCGCGCATTTCGCCCAGCAGGATAACATCGGGCGCCTGACGCAGACAGGCACGCAAGGCAGAAATGTAATCCTCCGTATCGATGGCGATCTCACGCTGGCTTACAATGCTGCGCTGATTTCTGTGAAGGTATTCGATGGGATTTTCCATTGTGATGATATGGCATTCCCTGGTGCGGTTGATCCTGTCGATCACACAGGCCTGGGTAGTTGACTTGCCGCTGCCTGCCGTACCGGTGACAAGGATCATTCCGCTGCCGGCGTCCGCAAGCTTCATCACCTCTTCAGGGATACCTAGCTCCTGCCAATCCGGGATGCCGAACGAAACCATTCTCACCACCGCGGCCATGGAGCCGCGCTGGCGGTAAGCGTTTACACGGAATCTGGCCAAGCCGGTAACAGAGAAGGAAAAGTCATCGTCTCCGGTCTCACGGAAATGCTCCATAGAGCGCCCGGCATGCTGATAGATCTCTGTAATGAGCCGCTCACTGTCTTCCGGGGTGGTACGCCCGGTGCTGATGGGGAGCACGCGCTTATCCAGCTTTTCGCAGATCTGGCCGCCTGCAACAATAAACAGGTCAGAAGCCTCGTCCTGCACCGCTCGACCCAAATATGTCATCAAATCTTCCATGAAACGACCTCCCAAGGTATCAGTTTTCCTCTGTGCTCTGCCACAAGTGCATATCTCTGTCCGCTTCCCATTTCCCGTTGGAAACAGCCTCCCAACGAAGGACACTGAAGGTATTATACTCCAAGCTTACCTCCACTGCAAGAGCCTGTGTATCGGAAATAGGACATTGATAGGTATAGACGTCTCCGTTTCGGGTGACTCCTTCCGGCATTTTTCCGGAGCGGAGACGGGCCAGGATGACCTGAGCCTGCCGGTCCGCGTCATAATATTTTGAAACAGCCTCCGCCGTGGCGGCGCCTACACGGTCGTCAGCCCGAACGGTCGTAAGGCTCAAAAGGGCAAACACAGTAAGGCACAGCACCGCAAATACCACCAACAGAGAGATCCCGCCGACCGCTGGAGGTGAAGAAAGAGCTTCCTGCTTTTTCCTATTCACCGGAGCTCACCTCCTGCCAGCTTATTCCGACAGAAAACAACGGCTCATCCTCAGCTCTGCGCGTGACGCTCACTTGCGCTTCTCCAAGGTTCTGAACGGCGCTCTCCGTTTCCTGTGCCGTCAACTCATACTCGCATTCCTCTGCCTGAGAGGGAGAAAGAAGGCTCCACTCCCTGTCAAAGTAAGCGCGGAAGCCTTCGTCAACAGCCTCAAAGCCGAGGTCATCCGCGGTCTTTGAAAAATCGCCGCCGTAATGGCGGAGGGTCTCCGCCGCAGTCTGCACCTCTATGACAGCCCTGTCTCTGGCCTCGCTTCTTTTGGAGATCCCATCTGATTTTACGAAGGCCTGAACGCACAGAGCAGCCGCGATGGCAAATACCAGAAGCATGACGATCTGTTCCATCAGCATCAGGGGAGCTTTGCTTTTCATTGGGCATTCCCTCCTTCGCTGCGGAGAGAAAGAGAAAGAGACGTCTTCACTCCGGTTTCGTCAACACAGGATATCCGAAGCCTTCCCCGATCCAGGGAGAGCTCCAGGCCCTGCAAAGCCATGATCTGTGTACCGTCCTCCGGCGAAAGACCGGAAGAGGCAGAGCAGAAAAGCTCCATCAGATAGCCCTGATACAGATAGATATAGGTGACATAGGGCTTGCCTTCAATGGATTCTTCCAACGCAACGGCATCCCCTTCGCCGAAAGGCACAACGGAAACGCCGCCTGCCCTGTCTCCCTGCCTTACCTGGGTCGCTATATACTGCATACAGGTCCTGCGGTCATAGGCTTCCTGGTCCCGGTGGGTCAGGCGCTGATAGCTGCCTGCGCCGGTAAGCAGGACCATCATCAGGCACACCGCGAAAACTCCGAATAATAAAAGGGCTATCAGACCCTCTATGTGACTTTTCCGTACTTTCATTCCACATTCTCCAGAACGGTTATATCCGGCATCAGGTTCTCCGCTATCGGCATGTAACGGACAATGCACTCATCACTGATCTGCAGCCCGTAATGCTTCTGCATGTATTCCAGATCCGGCGGGTAAACGCCCTCGGCAGCATAACAGGAAACACAGGCCCTGCGCACCGCCTGTTCCAGCTGGGCCCGGCTTTCGGATTTCCGCCCGCTGCTCAGATTGTTGAGAGAAGCAGCAAAAAACAGAAGCACCGCCACTGCCCCTACAGGCAGCAGCAGATTCTTCAGTAATCCAAACAAAGCGGATCTTTTCAGCTTTTTCATACTCTCACCCTATCGCCGACATGATATGCATGAGCGGCAGCATCACAGAAAGCAGAATAAGGCCTACCAGCAAAGAGCATACCAGCACAAGGGCAGGTTCAATGCGGCTTACCATATCTTCAATAGCCTCTTCACTGTCTTCGGAAAGATCTGCGGCGATCTTTTCCATGGTGGTATCGGCCGCGCCGCTGCGCTGGCCCAGCTCCAAAAGCCTGCAGGAGCGCGCGGGAAGCAGATCCGCCGCCTGCATGGCCTCGCTCAGGGTCTTCCCCTGATCCAAAAGCTCGCGGCAGCTGAGACAGCGCTTCTGCGCAACGGGAACATCAGCCAAAAGCTCCGCCGCCAATTCAAGGGCTTCTTCCGGCTGAAGACCGCTGGACATTCCCATGGCGATCGCCTGTACCAGCCGCGCGGTATTCATACGACGGGAGATCCCCTTATCACCTCTGCTCCTGCGCCAAAAAGCCATCACCTTTTCATGGAACGGCTTCACGACGGCAAACAGAATAAAGAAGACTATCACCAAAGCCAAAAGCACCCACAAAAACGGCATGGCGGCGTCAAGCCAGCGGCCAAGGGTAAGAAGCCCTCCGGCAACGCCGGTGAGCTGTCCGCCCAAAGAAGCGTACACATCGTTAAAAATAGGTAAAACCTTCACTAAAAGCACGCCGATCACTATCTGCATTAACACAAGCATGACCGCCGGGTACAGCAATGCACTGCGGATCCGACGGTCAAGCCGTGTTCTTCTTTCATAATACCGGGACAACGCCGTGAGCGCTTCCTCTGTCCGCCCGGCGTGCTCGCCCACTTCGATCAGGCCGCACACATAGGCGGGAAACTTCCCGCTGTCTTTGAGACATTGGGCCAGAGACGCACCCGCGTCCGCCTGCTGAGCCATACCGTCCAGCAGCTCCCGATACTCGTCTTCCGCAGACAGCAGCGCAAGCGCATCGCCTGCGCTGACTCCTGCGTGAAGCAACATAGATAGTTCCAGCGTCAGTGAAGCAATTCCTTCATTTGAAATCGCTTTTTCCATGGAACCTCCGTGTTTTTAGTAAATGTATTTTGCGGTATAATTGGTGCCGTCGCCTACAAACTTCTTGATTTTGGCACTGTTTTTGCCGGAGGAAATGAAGGTCGGGTCCATGCGCTGCCAGGAGGTCCCGTTGAAATAGACGACGCCGTCGATCCAGCCGGTATCCTCACTGTAAACGCTGATCCAAGCATGATATGCCGAGCCCGCATATCCCACCACGAGCTTGCAGGGAACATTCTGGCTGCGAAGCATGCCGGTCATCAAGGAGGCATAGTCGAAGCAGATGCCCTTGTCCCCCGCCAGGACCTGATCCAGATCGGGGAGATACCCGGGCTTGACCGTTTTTGCCTTGTCGTGGTCATAGGAAAGATGGTTGATCACGAACTCGTAAATGCTTTCGACCTTCTGCAGGGCATCCTTCTTTCCGCTCACCAGCTCAGCCGCCTTCTTAACGGTGGCAGTGGCATTCTCATAGTTCACATACTGGTTGGGACGCAGGAAGGGTGCAAACTCATCGGTAAGCACCACATTGAAGGAAGTGGACATCACAGTGGCGTACCGGTTATCCTGAATGTTTTCAAACACGGTCACTTTGTATTTGCCGTTTCCGTCAGAAAGCGGGTAGGTGGTCCATTCACCGGGATTCAGGTCATAGGTGTACTCGGTTTCCCTTGTAACACGGACCTTCAGCCTGCTGTCAGTAGACCTGATGAATTTGACCATCACATAGCCATCGGCAATATTGGAGTAATCGATAATGGCGTCGTCGCTCTCGGCCGTCTGAATTCCAGAGGCCTCGGGCATCATGGAATTGTATATGGCGGGCAGCCCGGAAAGAGCCACTACTTCATCTTCGATATCGGTCTCTTCGCACAGCTCGGTTTTATCCGTGTATGCGGCGGAATCCACTTCGAGCCCGCTCTCTTCAATGGTAGTGGAATTGCAGCCGGTAAGCACAAGCATCAGGGCAAGCACCACCGGTACCAATTTTTTAAGCTTCATAAGATCTCTCCTTATAAGTCTCCCCCACGAGCTGCCTGAGGCAAATGCCGCAGGCAGCTTTGTGATGGGAGTGTAGCTTCACGTTCTGCATAGACCTGCTGCCGGATGAACAGCAGCGCTTATCCTGTTACTGTGCGTTTTCGGGGAACACATTGTATTCCTTGCAGAACCGGGTCAGGATCGCCGCGGCCTCGCAGCGCTTTGTGGTCCCCTGGGGAGCCAGCGTCGTCTCAGTACGGCCATTGATCAGCCCAGTGGCGTTCGCCCACTCCATGTCTTCCGCCGCATAGCTGGAAACCTTAGCCGCATCCGCATATTTGCTGATATCTCCGGTCTTCTTCTCATACTTCTTATATGTGGCATAGCGGGACATAAAGGCTGCCATTTCCTCTCGGTTCACGTTCTTGCCCGGACGGAAGATGGTATCGCTGTAGCCCTTGGCAATTCCGTTCTCCGTCGCCCAGACAACTGCCTTGAAGTAGAACTGGTTGGCCGGCACATCCGTGAACTGGCTCTTTGTGGCGGTAACCTCGGGTTCGCCCTCCAGGCGGTACAGGATCGTTACGATCTGGCCGCGGGTAAGGAAGTTTTCAGGTCCGAAGCTGTTATCGGACAGGCCCTTCATGATCTCGTTTTCGTACATGTAGCGAACGTCAGCCGCAAACCAGTCGCCCTTGATGCCCTTGTTCTCGTCGGCCTCGGTCACGTCGTCATAGGGCAGCGGATCAGCCAGAGGCACATTGGGATCATCGATTACTTCGCCGCCGCCGTTTTCGCCGCCGTTGGAAACGGTTTCAGTACGGATCACATAGCCGCAATCGATGCAGGAATAAACGATCTCATTGCCGCTCCGGACGCCGCCGTTCTCCCTGTGGGCCGCATGCTCTTCAGCCTCGCCGCAGGCACATACATGCCAGTGGCCGTTCGCGTCATACCGCCAATCGCCTGTAAAGCTGTGGCGTACGGTAAAGGTGGCAGAAGCGGTGACCTCTGCGTAATTTCCGGTGGCCGGAGCCGTTACGCGAACCGTATAATCACCGGCCGTAAGGGGCCTTTCCTTAGTCCAGTTCACACCGTCCGCGCTGTACTCAACTGTACGCGGGCGATCTTCCGGTACAACCAAGATCTGGGGTTCTTCAGGAGCCCGGCAAGTATAAGGACGCATGGAAACAGTAATCGTTGCTCCGAAAGGAGCGATCGTAACCTCCTGGGTCTGGATCCCGGTCCCAAAATAGTTATCGGTCTCGGGAACCATATACTCTACCACATAGGTTCCGATCTCAGTGGCGGAAGGAACGTTTTCGCTCCATTCCGTCTCGCCCCGGAGGCGATAAACGAGGGCAAGCTCTCTGCTGTTGACCTCGCCGTCTTCGGTGATCAGCTTCTGCGCGCTTCCGTTATAGATCAGCGGCCACGGTGCGGGATATCTTGTGATCCTGGCTTCCGCCCTGCCGATCTGGAGCTGGAACTCGCCGGAATAATAGCCGTCGGCATAGCCGTCGTTACCCACCAGCCTGTAGGCAACCCTGTAACTGCCCGCATTGGTCGCAGTGGGGATAACGGTGGAATACTCACCGTCACCAAGCTTATACTCGAAATGGCCGTTAACAGCTACGCCAGGAGTAACCAGCTGCTGCTCTGCGCCGGTATAAGGCACGGTATTGACGGCGGGAGCCGCTGACTGCACCGCTCTGGGAAGAACGCTGTAAAGTCCGTTGGCTTCTTTTACGCCGTAATTCCTGTTGTCAAAATACTGAACGTCGGGACGCGTGGAGAAGCTGCCGCCTGAAATGAAGAGGCTGGCCTTATTCGCGCAGTCGCTCACTTCTCCGTTCTCATAGCAGTACACGGCGATCTTACCTGCAATGGTGTTTTTAGCTGTGTTGTTGATGGTCACGGTGGGAGCAGTCTCATACCTTCCATGCCAGTGCATCACATCCATGGCAACAACGCTGGACTTCGTGCCGGAGATGTTTACGTTTTCCAGAGTGGTGTTTCCGGCATTGCAGGAGACAATGTAGTCGGAGCCTTCGCCGCCTTCAACGGTCAGGTTCTTCAGAGTCAGGCCACAGTAGTTCTGGATCACCATGGGAGCGTTGCTCCTGATGGTTCCGTTCTGGACCGTAACGGTGTTGCCCTTCTCGAAGTGGAAGCCCTGTGTCTCGGTTCCGGTGGAACCAACCAGAGGCTCAACGGCATTGTAGGTATGGCCGTCCAGATCGATGGTGACTTTCTTTGCGTCAGCTGCCATCAGCTTTACGCCGGTGCCGTTGTCAACGTCCTTCAGCAGGGTAACAGTGTCTCCGTTCGCAGCTGCGTTCAGAGCCGCCTGGAGAGTGCCGTAATACACATTGCCGATCTTGGCTGCCGTCTTCTCTTGAGCTTCCGTTTCGGGCATGAAGTGGACCTTAGTCCCGTCAATGCCGCACACGGTCACAAAGCCTTCAACAGTAACGGTTGAACCGCCTTCCGTCCCGAAGTCCTCAGACCATACCATGGCAGGCTCTTCGGTGCTGGTGTAACCGTCAGCGGTAAAGCTGCTGCCGTTGTCCACGTTCACGCCGCCCCAGGCATTGCCGGAGGTGGTCAGATCAGTGGCGGTAACAGTTGCGCCGCCGTTTACCAGCAGGCCATCCTTGCCCATGTTCTCGATCTTCACATTGTTCAGGACCACGTTTTTGCCGCCGTAGACCTGAATGCCGTGAGTTGCGGGCTTTTCTCCTGTAACAGTCAAGCTGTCGATCTTCACACCGTCTGCAGTTACCAGGATCGTGCCCTGGCCGTCTGTCACAGTGCTTTCGATGGTCTTGCCGTTGCCGTCCAAGGTGATGGCCTTGTCGACCGTCAGCTTGGAAGAAAGCTCCACATTCTGCAGCAGGGTAACGGTGTCGCCCGCTTCGACCGCTTCAAGAGCTTCCTTCAGAGTGGAATACTTTGTGCCGTTTACTTCGGCTACAGCGTTTGCCGCAGTCTTTACCTCATAATCGCCATCTGCGTTCTTGATGGCCATATAGTCCTCAGCCACAAAGCTCGCCTTGGGATTCTCAGAATTACTGTTGCTGGGATCATAGCCATGGAACGTGCCGCCCTTGACTATGATCTCGCTTTCGGTGTTGTCCTTCAGGTTCAGCAGGTACTTGGTTCCCCAGTTTCCTTCTGCGCTGAAGTCACCGTCATTGATCTCAACATTACCGCCGTCCGCAGCATAGGCTACAGTGCAGCCTGCTTTATATGTGCCGCCGTTCACGATGATCGTGGAATCAGAGTTCCACGCGATGAGGCAATGATCGGCTGTGCCTTCGCTGCCGCGATCGGTAGTATCAAAGGCGCCGCCCGCGATGGTCAGGGCGCCGTTGTCAACCATTACAGTTGCCTTAACGATATGACCTGTCGCGTCCAGTGTAACAGCCTTACCGCTGCTCAAAGTGGCGTCCTCAGTCACATCCTGCAGCAGGGTAACGGTTTCATCCGCTTCGGCTGCATTCAGAGCTGCCTGGAGAATGCCATAGTACGCATCGCCGGTCTTGGCAACTGCCTTTTCTTTGGCTTCGGCTTCGGTCATGAAGTGGACCTTTTTACCTTCGCCGGGCAGAGCATACACGGTCACAAAACCGGCAATTTTAATGGTGGAACCGTTTTCTGTGCCAAAGTCCTCAGACCATACCATGGCCTTTTCGTTCTCGCTCTTGTATCCGTCAGCGGTAAAACTGCTGCCGTTGTCCACGTTCACGCCGCCCCAGGCATTGCCGGAGGTGGTCAGGTCGGTGGCGGTAACAACTGCGCCGCCGTTTACCAGCAGGCCGTCCTTGCCCATGTTCTCGATCTTCACATTGTTCAGGACCACGTTTTTGCCGCCGTAGACCTGAATGCCGTGAGTTGCGGGCTTTTCTCCTGTAACAGTCAAGCTGTCGATCTTCACACCGTCTGCAGTTACCAGGATCGTGCCCTGGCCGTCTGTCACAGTGCTTTCGATGGTCTTGCCGTTGCCGTCCAAGGTGATGGCCTTGTCGACCGTCAGCTTGGAAGAAAGCTCCACATTCTTCAGCAGAGTGACGGTATCGTTGTCTTTTGCCGCCTCAAAGGCTTCCGCAAACGTGGGATACCGACAGATTTTGTCTTCCTGGGTGGTAACCTCGGCCTGAGCGTCCTCCAAAGCATAGGAGGTTGATACGGGGATCACATAGTCTACGCCGGCCACTGTTATCAGGTTACCGGTTTTGCCACTGTTAATGGCGCCGGTCAATTCTCCGGCAGTTACCCGGGCTCCGATGGTGTTATTGAACACAACAGAATTTTCCTTAGTTCCAATCAAGGAGGAGCCGTCTGCATCAACCGCAGCGTTATCGGAACTGGTGATATACAGAGCGGTGCCGCCCTTGATGGAAGAGCCGGTAACCGTAACTTTTGCATTAGAGGCCGTATGCAACATAATGCCGTAGTATGCTCCGTCCTCAACGGTCACATTTTCAAGTGAAAGCGTGGAACCAGTCGTGTTCATAAGGCCCACAGCTCTTCCCATGGAGCCGTTGATGGTGACATCCTTGATCATGACATTCAAGGAAGCGCTCGGAGTGAGCGGTTCGATCTTCAGCAGGCTGCCTCCAACTTTATCAGCAGTTATTGTTTTCTTGTTACCTTCCAGCGTAAAAGACTTATTTATCGGAAAGCTGCTCTCAGTGCGGATATCCTTCAACAGGGTAACCGTACCGCCTTCCTTTACACAGTCGATAGCCGTCCGCAAACTGCTTGTATACTTTGTTGTGCCGTCTCCAGCCTCATAGGATACAGAGGCATTTGCCTCATCAAGCGAAACTACCTGCCATTTGCCGCCTGAATTCATGCCCAGCGCGCAATCTTCGGCCAAATAGGACTCCGGAATTTTTTCGTAACAGAAAATTCCGCCGCTTATGGAAACAGAAGCTTCTGCGTTTCCTTCCTTAGCCACCTCTTCTCCCACATAGAAGATATCCCTCTGAGAATTCCGGGATTCAAAGTACCCGCCGGAAATCTTCAGGTCAACAGCTACATTCTCATAGGGCAGAGAAACTGCGTAGGTCGGATTCTGATCATCACCTTCGTTTGCAGTTCCCTCAGCCTTGAACGTACCGCCGGAGATCTCCACGTTGGACTTTCCGGAAAGATACAGCACGGTGTTGAACTTCTCAACATGCTTTGTGTTGGGAGCAGAAGCAATCGTGCTGGTATAGGTTCCGCCGTAAACCTTAATGGATACAGCGGGGTCGGAGCTCAAATTGTTGAGGCCTACTGCTGCCAGGCCGGAGGTAACACTGGGGCCACCCTCTGCTGTGCCCAGCACCAGGCTTGCGCCCTTTGCGGCATAAATGCCGTACATGCCGTCCATACCATTCGTTCCCTGCCGTGCTTCCTTTGCCGTAAAGGCTCCGCCAAGCACAGTAAGCTTTGAGCTTGCGCCGGTCGTATACAGCAGCGGGGCGTCGGGAGTGCATACCTCGGAGGTAAAGATACCGTCCTTGATCACGGTAGTTCCCTTGTTGGAAACGATTTGCTTGCCATCGGTAAAGGTACCATTCTCAATGGTGAGTCTGGCACCCTCTGCCACGACAAAGGTCCCATAATAAGTACCGCTGATACCCTCCGCCGCGGCGCCGGTCACCGTACCGCTGCCGGTCACGGTCACATCAGCACCTACTGTAAGGTCAAAACACTTTACAACGTCTCCAAAGGTCACCTGATTTCCGTTAAGATCAAGGATGATCTGCTTGTCTACAGTTACGGAGCCGTTCACGGAGATATCCCTGAGCACAGTGACGGTGCTGCCCGCTTCGGCAGCCTCCACAGCATCCTGCAGGGTCTCAAAGTTGGAAACCGTTTCATCGGTCTTTACGCTGACACAGTAGTCCAGGCTGCTATCGTACACAGACCACGACCCGTCTTCTCTCTTTACCGCCTTATACCCGTCCGCAATACCGAGTTCGGAGGGATCATAAGCAAAAGAGCCCCCGGTGATGGAACATTTTCCGCCTTCTTGGTTCTCAATGGTTCCGGTTTCAGAGAAAACGCCGGAATCAATGTGAAGGGTACCGGAGTTTATGACTGCGCCGTCCACGTGGCAGCTGCCGGTCAAAGCCAGCGTACCCTTGTTGGTGACTGCGCCGCCCAGAGTGCCATTCTCGATGACAGCCGCTCCGGGATTGTCACCGCCTGTCACGGTCAGCTTTGCCGTGCTTTCCACGGTCAAAGAACCGAACAGGGTATAGTGCTGCAAAGCCAGGGTAATGTCACCGGACACCGCAACGTTTTCTTCACTGCTTTTCAGCAAAGTGACCGTTGCGCTGTTTTCAGCAGCATTCACAGCCTCCTGCACGGTGGTATAATATTTCGTCGCTTCCCCGATTACCACCGAGGCGGCGGCATCTGTTTCGTCCGATACTTCCTCAGCCGAAGCGGCCACAGGAAGCATCGTAACGCACATCATAAGAGCGAGAAACAAAGCCAAACCGCGCTTGCCAATGATCCTAAAGATACGATTCATAAACAAGACTCCTTTACTCTTTCGCTTTGATCGAATTTGGTCTCAGAAATGAAAATAACCGGCCCACCGGACATGCTGTCCTGGTTTTGCCGGCTTGCCATTCCTGTTAACTGAACAGTGTTGCTAAGATTTGCAGCCGGTCGAACTTAACAATGCTTTGAAGAGCCTTGCGTTAGTCCCTGGCTTTGCGTCCCATAATTTCTTATGGTTTGCCAAAAGTTAGCAGCCTGGCAAGCGTGGCATACATCATAGTATATGCTTTAGCTCCATAGCTTTGCGTCCCGGGATTTCCCCCGGTTTGCCAAATTCGCAGCCGGTCGAACATAACAGAAATCTTTCCGCCTTAGTCACCTGGCTTTGCGTCCCGCCGTTTCCGTGCGGTTTGCCAAAAGAGATTTGTTGCAGATCAAGCGCGTGGGTTTGCTTTACTTCCCCCTTTTTACCCCACCGCCGGCGATGCTACCGAGTGGCAGGGCTCATGAGCCGGGGGCTCAAAGCTTACCGCATTCATGCTATTCTACAAAACACTCCTTTCCACAGCGGCATTTGCTGTGCCGAGATTAAAACCGACGTAAAGATACAACCCGGTTTTTGACACCAATACTATAGCATACCACCTCAGGAAAAGCAAGGTTTTTTTCAAAATAATTTCATTTTCGCAAGTTGAAATTTGCTTTATCAAATTTTCTCCGATTTTGACAAGATCTTTGTCACATTATTCGCGGCTTTCCCCGTGAAAATCACAAATCCCGCATTGCAAATTGAAAGGCTCTATGGTATACTTAACTGTGCTGCCCGGGGTTCTTTCGGGCAAGCCCGGAAATTCTGTAAGGAAGGTGTTTCTTATTCCTCAAGGGCAAAACCACAAGCCTAAAATCCTGATCGCGGACGACTCGGAAATGAACCGGGCCATCCTCACCGATATGCTGGGCAGTGATTATACCGTTGTTGAAGCTGAAAACGGAATAGAGGCTCTGGCCGTTCTTCAAAAGCAGCTCGGGGACATTTCCCTGGTCCTGCTGGACATTGTCATGCCTGAAATGGACGGTCTCGGGGTCCTGTCCGTTATGAATGAGCATCGGTGGATAGAGGACGTACCTGTCATCATAATATCGGCGGAAACCGCTTCCTCCACGATCGAACGTGCTTTTGAAATGGGCATTTCCGATTTTATTTCCCGCCCCTTCGACGCGATGATCGTCCGCAAGCGCGTTACAAACACCATCATGCTGTACGCCAAGCAGAAAAAACTGGTGGGACTGGTAGCGGATCAGATCCAGGAGCAGCTCCATCAAAACGGGCTGATGATCGATATTCTCAGCCATATCGTGGGCTTCCGAAACGGCGAAAGCGCGCAGCATGTAGTTCATGTGCGGCTTATCACCCAGTTGTTGCTCCGCGCCCTCAACCGCCGCACCGACGCTTATCGGCTGGATCCCTACACCATTTCCTGCATCAGCATTGCTTCCGCGCTGCACGATATCGGAAAAATCGGGATCCCGGATGAAATTCTGAACAAGCCCGGCAAGCTGACGCCGGAAGAATTTGAAACCATGAAGCGTCATAGTGTGATCGGCGTTCAGATCCTGGAGGATTTGCCGATCTATCAAAATGAGCCGCTTGTAACGGCTGCCAGAGAGATCTGCCGCTGGCATCACGAGCGGTGGGACGGTCGGGGCTACCCCGATGGCTTAAAGGGCGATGAGATCCCCATCTCGGCTCAGATCGTCGCGCTGGCCGACGTTTATGACGCCTTGACAAACGTGCGCGCCTATAAGCCCGCCTATTCTCACGACAAGGCCATTGAAATGATCTTAAACGGCGAATGCGGCACTTTTAATCCCCTGCTGCTCCAGTGCCTGCAGGACATCGCCGCGGTTTTGCCCGAAGAAACCAGCTCCCATATGCTGTTCCAGACAAGCGAGACCGAAACGAGAAATCTGGCTGAAGAAATGTTGCGCCAGCGCGAGGTAACCGCCTCCGACCGCACCCTGCACCTTTTGGAACAGGAGCGGATCAAAACGAATTTCTACGCCGCCCTTACCAAGGAGATCCAGTTTGAATACACCGTCGATCCGTCCATGGTCTCCATTTCCGCCTGGGGCGCGGAAAATCTCGGACTGCCCGAGTCTCTGGTAAATCCGAAGGAGGATCCCAGGGTCACGAGAATGATGGACCGGTCACACCTCAGGGCCATGTCCAGAAGCCTTTCAAAGGCCACGCCGGAGGATCCCACCGTTTCCTATGACTGCCACATCCATTTCCACGGGGAAGACCGCTGGTTCCGGATCGTCGCCATGGCCATGTTCTCCGCCGATGATCCGCCCAAATACACGGGCTGCATCGGCAAGGCCTTCGATGTTCACGATTCCCACACAAAGATCCTGGATCTGGAGCGTCAGGCCACTCACGATGGCCTTACGGGTCTTTACAACCCCACCTGCGTCAAAAAAATCGTGGAAGAGCGCATCAAGCTTCATAAAGACTCGCAGTTTGCCCTGGTCATCTTCGACGTGGACTATTTCAAATCCGCCAATGACAGACAGGGTCATCAGTTTGGAAACCAGGTCCTGATCCACATGGCGGAGACCCTGCGCCACTGTATCCGCGGCAGCGATGTAGCGGCCAGAGTGGGCGGAGACGAATTCCTGCTGTTTTTGGAATACAAGGCCTCCCTTCCGGCCATTGTCGACCGTATTTTCAAGTCTCTTTCCGGGAATTATCAGAACTTCCCCATCACAGTGAGCATGGGCGTTTCCCAGTCTATCGGAGAAGAGCTGGAATACGAGGAGCTTTTCCACCGGGCAGATCAGGCCCTTTACACCGCAAAGCGGCAGGGCCGCGACCGGTACATATTCTATGACGATTCCATGAGCGACACCCTGTCCGCCATTTCCACCATTGAGCGCAAAGAACGGGACGAAGCCTGACACCGGCCCCGTTTCACACAGAAAAATAAGGAGTATATACTATCATGACGTTAAAGGAATGCTACGCTGCCCTGGAGGGCGACTATGAAAATGTTATCAGCCGGCTTCGTCTGGAAAGCATGGTTCAGAAGTTCGTGCTGAAATTTCTCGATGATCCCAGCTACCAGCTGCTCTGTGATTCCATGGGATCCAAAAGCCGGGAAGAAGCCTTCCGGGCCGCCCATACCATCAAGGGCGTCTGCCAGAATCTCAGCCTTACAAAGCTGGGCAATTCCAGCGACGCGCTGTGCGAAGCCCTGCGGAACGAATGGAAGGCGGAAGCCGACGGACTTTTTCTGCAGGTCAAGAATGATTACAAGCAGACAATTGATGCCATTGAAGCATTCAAGCAAACTCTCGAATGATAAGTAGCCTGTAACAGCAAGGAGACTGAGACCATGGAAGAACAAAGCAAAACCGAGCAAACTCAAAAGGAAAAGGGCATACGGATAAGCCAATTTCTTGTGGCAAGCTTGCTTTTGATCGCCGTTCTCTGCGCCGGGGTATTCCTGTTTTTGGCCACAACCATGAGCAAGAAAAGCAACGAGACCATAAGTGAAGTTGGTTCCCTTTACATGACGGAGATGAACGAAAGAACCAACCTGCAGTTTCAGACCATAATAGACCAGTATCTGTCAGAGCTTAACTCCATAACTGAATTGTATCCTCCTGAAGGCGCTGACAGCAATGCAGACGAAATTCTTACCTCGCTTGGCAAAGCGAGGGGATTCAGAGACATGGCATACTATTCTGCTGATGACACTCTTCAAACGGTATATGGCGATCAAATCACTGTGACTGACCCATCCCCGTTTTTGAAATCGTTGGCGAGCGGAGACAGAAAAGTAGCTGTAGGCTCCAGCAGCACAGAAAGCGATCTTGTCTGCGTGGGCATTCCTATTTCCTACCCTATGAAAGGCGGAGAAAATTCCATTGCCCTGGTGGGAACGCTGCCTACAAACGATATTCGGGATATTCTGGCCCTTGACCAGGAGAACTCTATTATTTATTCCCATGTTATAAGGTATGACGGCTCCTTTGTGATACGAAGCATGCATCTTACGGAAAGCAATTACTTTGACCGTCTTCGTTCTATCTTCAAGGACAACGACGGCTCTGAGGAAGAGGCTTCCCCTTATATAGAAGCACTTGGAACCGCCATGGTGAACAACCGGTCGTATTCCTCAGTTTTCACTGTGGCAAAGCGGGAGCGCTGGCATATCTACTGCACTCATCTTCCCTATTCCGAATGGTATCTCGTAACGGTAATGCCCTTCGGCGCCCTCGATGAAGTCATTAACTCCTTCAGCAGAGAATGGATCGTATTGAGCCTTATTTCCTGCTCTCTCATCATTCTGGCCTTTGGTCTGATTTTTGCAATATACATAAGGATGAACCGCCGCCAGATGCGGGATCTGAACGACGCAAGGCGGGCCGCGGAAGAAGCCACCCTTGCAAAGAGTGAGTTCCTTTCCAATATGAGCCACGATATCCGCACCCCCATGAACGCCATTGTGGGAATGACCAGCATCGCTACCGCGAATATCGACAACAAGGATCAGGTCCAGAACTGCCTGAAGAAAATCACATTGTCCAGCAAGCATCTTTTGGGCCTGATCAACGATGTGCTGGATATGTCCAAGATAGAAAGCGGAAAAATGACCCTCAGTGTGGAACAGGTCTCTCTGAGGGAGGTTATGGACAGCCTTGTCAGCATCGCACAGCCCCAGGTAAAACTCAAAAACCAGCAGTTCAACGTATCAATCCAGAATATTTCCGTAGAGGACGTATACTGCGACAGCGTCCGACTGAACCAGGTACTGCTCAACTTTATTTCAAATGCCATCAAGTTCACGCCGGAGGGAGGCACCATCAACGTTTTCCTGTATGAAGAGGATTCTCCCAAGGGTGAAGATTATATTCGCGTTCATCTGCGGGTCAAGGATACGGGCATTGGAATGTCGAAGGAATACCAGAAGCATATCTTTGATTCCTTCTCCCGGGAGGACAGCACCAGGGTCCACAAAACCGAGGGAACCGGGCTGGGCATGGCTATTACCAAGTTTATTGTGGATGCCATGGGCGGCACTATTGAGCTGGAAAGCGAGCAGGGCAAAGGGTCGGAATTCCACGTGATCCTCGATTTGGAGCGGGCCACGGTGCCTGAATCGGAAATGATCCTTCCCGAATGGAACATGCTGGTGGTGGATGATGACCGGCAGCTTTGCGAAAGCGCGGCGGAAACCCTGAAGAGCATCGGCATCAACGCCGACTGGACGCTGGAAGGCGAAGAGGCCGTCAAGCTGATAGAAAAGCGCCACCGGCAGCATAACGATTACCATATCGTGCTTCTGGACTGGAAGCTCCCCGGCATAGACGGCATTGAAACCGCCCGGCGCATCCGCAATACCGCAGGCGGCGATATCCCCATTCTGCTGATCTCCGCTTACGACTGGAGCGAGATCGAGGACGAGGCAAGGGCCGTGGGCATCAGCGGATTTATCTCAAAGCCCCTGTTCAAATCCACTCTGTATCACGGCCTGC
The DNA here is from genome assembly GCA_964577585.1 of uncultured Acutalibacter sp. Lineage (GTDB taxonomy): Bacteria > Bacillota > Clostridia > Oscillospirales > Acutalibacteraceae > Acutalibacter. The sequence continues at coordinate 31,716 of CAZNZS010000008.1, read as the reverse complement.
TTTCCTATACAGACAAAGCGCCGGAAACGGACGCTGTCAAGGAAAATCACGCCGATCTTTCCGGCCGCAAGATCCTTCTGGCAGAAGACAACGACCTGAACTGGGAGATCGCAAACGAACTGCTTTCCGCGGAGGGCCTTGTTATGGAGCGTGCTGAAAACGGCCAGGTCTGCGTGGAGAAGTTCCAGAATTCTGCTCCCGGTTTTTACGACGCCATTCTCATGGATATCCGTATGCCGGTCATGACAGGCTATGAAGCAGCCCGCGCCATTCGCGCCCTTCCTAGGGCGGACGCGGATCTGCCCATTATCGCCATGACGGCGGACGCTTTTGCAGAAGACGTGAAAAAGGCTCTGGACAGCGGCATGAACGCTCATATTTCCAAGCCCATCGACATGCGCGAGCTCTTCCGGATCCTGGATAGATATATCAAAGCAGATTGAAACCCATTCAGCTGAAAGGAGATCACCATGAAAAGACATTTTAAGAAGTTCGTCTCGCTGCTCTCTGTGCTGCTTGTGCTTTGCATGTTCCCCATGCAGGTCATGGCCGCCGTACCTTTTTCTGATGTACCGGAAAGCCAGTGGTATTATGAAGCCGTGGATTACGCCTATACGAACTCTCTGTTTTCAGGCACTTCCGCCACCACGTTCTCTCCCAACCGCCCCATGACCCGGGCCATGTTTGTCACCGTTCTGGGAAGAAGAGCCAATGTAGACACCTCAAAATATACTGACTGCCGCTTTACCGACATCGGCTCAAACAGCGCTTATGCCGCCCCCTATGCCGAATGGGCCGCCACCTATGGCATCGTCACCGGCGAAAGCGCCACAAGATTCAACCCCAACGGGAACATCACCAGAGAACAGATGGCCGCCATTCTTTACCGCTTTGCCGGTAAGACCAGCAACGACACGACCTTCAGTGAGGAAGCCTTCCTCACCTTCCCCGACAGAGCTTCTATTTCAAGCTATGCCGTGGACGCCTTCAAATGGGCCACCAGCAAAGACATCATCAACGGCTCAGGCGGAAAATTGAACCCCAAGGGGACCGCCACCAGAGCTCAGGTTGCCAAGATCTTCTTCTCCAGTCAGTCAGTGCTTACGAACCTTACGATCACCAGCGAAGTGGTCGCGCCGAACCCCAACGTCATCGATATCAACAGCATCCCTTCCGGTGACAGGCCCCTGTTCGAAGGCGCCACTACCTCAGACAGATCCACTGGCGGCGTCATTTACGCCAGAGAAGCTCCCATGCCCACAAAGACTACCTACAGGACCTCAAGCGGGCAAAGCGGTTCCAAATATGCCGCTCCCTCTGCCTTTACCCTGATCCAGACCTCCATTTCCGGCTCCGAAGCCGCTTACGCAAAAACGAGGATCGGCAAGAACGGGCTCACTCAGCAACTGATCAATGCCTACGGAACCTATCAGTTCGCTGAATTCATCAAGCAGCTCGACAGCCGTATTTCAGCTCAATGGGGAGGCTTCCACGGAAGCACCTCCTCCGCTAATCTCGTTACCGATATGAACGGCAGCAGCGTACAGTGCAGAATCAGGCGCGAGAACCAGGCCAACTATACACGCACACGTATTGCCGAATGTTATATTGCTTTTGGCAAAGACCCTGCTTACCGCACCACCGCCCTGGGTATCGCCTCTCAGGCCGAAATGGCGGCAGAGACGCTGGAAAGCGCCAATGCTTCCTATTATTACTGCTACATTTCGAACGGTTCCCTGTGCATCGTATACAGATAAAGCTCGGAGCACTCTATATTCTTTAACTACGTGATAACTGATATAGAAAGGGGCTAAAGCGTACGCTTCAGCCCCCTTTTTATGCTTCTCCTATTCAGTAAACCTTTCTCAGTTCCAATACATTTGAATGGATTCTGCCTTGCCCTGCCGGACAGCAAGCGCTTTTTCACCCTTCAGACAACTTCCCTCTATTCTCTCCGTATGGCCATTTACGGTAAGCTCAAGGTAAACGGCCTTGTCTCCGGGAAGCAGCGCTTTTCTGCCGGAGGCGTGGTATACCACCCTGGTCCCGCCCAGGAATTCCGCTTCCACAGTGCCGCATTCCGGGACCAGATAGTCCGGAATGCAGGGGGAAAGCTCCAGAACAAGCTCACCGTCTTCCATGCGGAAGGGCGCGCCGCCGAAGAACATGTGCTGCCAAATCTGTAAGAACTCAGCGGTAGAACCGGAAAGCCTTGCCACAAAACCTCTGCCGTGTACGGCGGGATCCGGGTTTGCGGAGGAAGCCAGGAACGAAACGTTTTCCAAAAGGCTGCGCCCGTATTGTTTCTGATCCAGGAAGGGAACAGCCGCCTGGCGGAAGGCCTCGAAAAATTCGGAAGTAAGCCCGGCCTTCAAAAGCTCCAGCAGGTACTTATATTCCATGTGCAGCCAGATCGATTCATTCTCAAGCCAGCCGGGAGTAAAGGCCTTTGCCCGGCCTATCTCGAAGCTTTCGTTCTTCAGGCTGGCGTTTACCTTGTACATATGAAGCTTTTCGTCATACAGGCCGCTTGCCTTTACCCGCCCTGCCAGGGCCCGCTTTTCCTCCGGGTCCCCGCCGAGCTTGAAGAAATGCACAGGCCCTTCCAGGAACAGCGGCATGGGAACAGGCTTCAAGGAAGTGGGCATAAGGCCATTTTCCGTTTCCTGCACGGAAAGGGCTTCAAAAATAAAGTATGTGGGAATGACGTCCCCAAAAGAACAGGCAGCCTTGATTCCCCGGTTCACCGCGCTTTCCAGGCACCTGAGCTCCTGAACGAGCGCCCCGCAGGAGCAACGGGTCCGTTTCCCCTGATATCCGTTCAGCGTCTGCAGGCGATAGGCTTCCTTCCGCTGGTTCAATTGATCCCAGCGGGCGTAAGGATCTTCCTCCAGAGAAAGGACCGCCGCTGTCTGCTCCAACAGGGAATGGACCTCGCTGAAAAGCTCAATCTCCCCGGAATGCTCTTCCAGTGCTTCCACGGTGAAGCGCAGCAGCCTGGAAAGCTCACAGCTTTCCGCCATGGAAGAACCCAAAAGCCCCGGCAGACCGTTGAGTGCATCATACCATCCGGGCTTTCCGCCCTCCATTTCCACGCCCATTCCGGCAGGATCCAGCGTACAGGTCTTCAGCACATCCAGCAGGATCATTTTTTCTATCAGGGTACTTCTGGCTTCCGTGCCGTCTTCGCAGCGCATCCATTTATACTCGGCCTTCTTGGCGTTCATATCAAGAGCATGATACTGCCGCAGGCCGTTTGCCGTCATCTCATACCGCTTTTCCCTGGGATTGACCAATACCCGGGTCTCATAATAGCGGTACCGGCAGTCCTCAAACAGCAGCTCTTCCTTTTTCTCGGGATAAACAGCCAGATACGACTCGACCAGATCCAGGTTATAGGTCCAGTGGTCGCTCCAATAGCCTTCTCCGAAATCGGCGTTGGGCTCGCTGTCCGCGGCGCACACGGCTCCGGCGGTAAAACGCGCCGCCTCTTCCCTGCTCATTCCGCTGTCCTCCGCCGCCATGGCAAGAACACCGGGCGTAAAGGCGCCGGAAAGGATCTTCTCACTCCAGGGAGCCTCTTTGACAAACTGCTTGAGGGCCTTCTCCGGCAGCGTAAAGGTGCTGGGCGTGATGACCAGCGGATTGTAGCCGTCCGTCTGAATCAGATCGTAAAAGGTATGAATGTTTTCTTCTCCCAATTCCGGCGAAAACAGAACATCGCAGCGGCGGTTCTGATTCACATCCCGGAAATTGCCGTTGCCCTGGGCAAAGTATTCCCTTCCAAGGGAAAAGTAATTGTATTCCCTTTCCGGGTCGCCGTGCTTTCTGGAATAGAGATAGAAGGGCACGGCTTTTTCACCGTCTCTAAAAAGCATGGGCGCGCCGCCCCGCAGCAGGTTGTCAAGATAAGCCTGGCCGCTGTACGCGTCAAACACCGGATCGGCAGTGCGGCAGCGGATCCTGGCGCAAAGCTCTTCCACAAGCTCCGCCGCTCTCCGGCGCTTTTCCGCAAACCAGCCGATCCCCGAAACCCCTTCCGCTGCGTGATGGGCACGGGATTTTTCTTCAGCCTGCCCATAGAGGCTGTATATGCAAAGCTCCTCCCCCGGCTCCAAAACTCTTTCCACGGGAAGGAAGCAGCAGGGGAACTGGTTCTGCGTGACCTGGGGCAGCCCGCAGAGCTCTGAAAGCGAAGCGTTCAAAAATCCCTCCGGCAGAGCAAAGGAGGTGTCTTCTCCAAAGACAATGGAAGGCTGCACCAGCGGGCAAAGCCTGCCGCCGCGGTCGTCCCAGCCAAGGCAGAAGTTTCCGCCCTCCACTGTGGTCACGATGGCGGTGTCCGCCGTGGAGGCGCGCACACGGAAGTAGGCAAGGCCGGTCTCCGCATCTTCCACCTGCATCCATGCCTTGGCAAGCTGCGTCATGTTCTTCAGCATATCCTGATTGATGCCGTAGGGCACCAGAGCCGGCATACCGTCCAAAACCTCCAATGTAATGGGCTTGTCCCCACAGTTGCAAATCGTCAGGACTCTTGCCAGGGCGGGGCAGCGCTCTTCCGGCACGCCAAAGTACAGCGCGGAATATTCCAGAGTGTCCGATTTTCCCGTTATTTCAAGCTCACTCATGCCAATATGCATGTCGCTTTCCCGGGTAAAAAGCTCTTGAAACACGCCGTCCGTCTTTACAAAGGTACGGAATCCGATACGGCTCACATCCCGGTAAGCCACATGAGCCGGAGAGAATTCCATAATGGAGTGGTCCTTATCCCCCACTCCGAAGCTGCACACAGCCTGGCCCCTGTTGTTATAATAGCACCACAGCGGCACTCCCATGGGGCCGCCGATCCCCGGCAGGAAACTGGAAAACACCGGCTTTTGGCGGTAATTGCGGATCACAAAACGATTTCTCTCATCAAACATATGGCTTCCTCCGGTTCTAAAAATTTTTGACTGAATCCCAAAATATGTTTTGCAATAAATTTGTTCTGCTTGTCATAGGCTTTTTTGTCCGTTTCTGCTTATCCCAGAGCCTTGCCCTGTTCCCAGGCCGCGATTAGGGCATCCATCACCGCGCCCCGGAATCCTGCTTTCTCCAGCTTCCTGACTCCCTGGATAGTCACCCCGCCCGGAGAACACACCTCATCCTTCAGCTGGCCGGGGTGCTTTCCGCTCTCCAGCACTAACCTTGCAGCCCCCACTGCCATTTGCGCGGCCAACTCCACCGCCAAAGACCTGGGCAAACCGCAGGCTACGCCACCGTCGGCCAGCGCCTCAAGAAACAGATCCACAAAGGCCGGGCCGCAGCCTGCCAGCGCCCCGCCGATATCCATCAGTTTTTCCGGCAGAGAAGCAAGCCTCCCAGAAGCCTCTAAAGCATCCAGAAGCTCTTTCTCTTCCTCCGCCGTGACCTCCGGGCTGCTGAAATACAGGGTCATTCCCTCCCCCACAGCCACAGGAGTATTGGGCTTGAGCAGGATCACCGGATACCGGGCCTCTGCCATGCCCTGAATGTCCTCAACACCCAGGCCCGCTGCGATATTTACCAGCACAAAGCGGTCCTGTCTGGCCCGGAGAGAGGGCCCCAGCTCTGCCAGCAGCTCTGCCATGCCCTGCGGCTTTACCCCCAGAAAGATATACTTTGCCTTTTGAGCTACGGCCAGATTGTCCGGCTCTGCAATACACCCCAGCTCACCGGCCAGAGATACCGCTTTGGCATGCGTGCGGTTTGCCAGAAGCACCCGCTCTCCCGGCACCCGGCGGCAGACGGCCCTTGCCAGGGCTCCGCCCATATTTCCCGTGCCGATAAAGCCGATCCTGTATTCCTTGTCCATATGAGGCCTCCTGTTATCTGATCTGTCCGCTGCCGCGAACGATATATTTATAGGTGGTCAATTCCTCAAGGCCCATTGGCCCCCTAGCGTGAAGCTTCTGAGTGGAAATACCGATTTCGGCTCCCATTCCGAATTCCCCGCCGTCGGTAAATCTGGTGGAGGCATTCACATAGACCGCGGCGGCATCCACAGCGTTCAAGAATTTCTCCGCTTCCTCCCCATCCTCCGTAACGATGCTTTCCGAATGGCCGGTGCCGTGAGCAGCGATAAAGCGGATTGCCTCTTCCGTGCTTCCCACAAGCTTTACGGCCAGGATCTGGTCCCCGTATTCCGCGTCCCAGTCGCTTTCCTCCGCCGGAGTGCCCCGGTCCTTCAGAATGGCAAGAGCTTCTCCGTCACAGCGAAGCTCCACATTTTCCTGATCGAGCAGCGGCAGGGCGCGCTCCAAAAACTGTTCGGCGACCTCCCTGTGGATCAGCGCGCATTCCGCCGCATTGCAGACAGAGGGCCTGGAGCATTTCGCGTTGTAAAGGATCTTCGCCCCCATATCGAGGTCGGCGGCCCGGTCAATATATACGTGGCACACGCCTTCTCCGGTGCGGATCACCGGCACGCTTGCCTCCTTTGCCACAGCCCGGATAAGCCCGGCGCCACCTCTGGGGATCAGCACATCCACATATTTTTCCAGGTGCATCAGCTCATTTGCGGCCTCACGGCCCGGATCCTCCACAAGAGACACGCAATCGGCGGGCAGCCCGACGGATCTCAGCGCGGCCTGCATAATGCTTACCGCCGCCCGGTTAGAGTGAAGCGCCTCTTTTCCGCCCCGCAAAATGCAGGCATTGCCAGATTTCAGGCAAAGGGCCGCCGCATCCACCGTTACATTGGGCCGGGCCTCATAGATAATGGCGATCACGCCCAAAGGCACGCGCACCTGCTGGATCAAAAGGCCGTTCGGCCGGGTAATACTGCGGTCGGACTTTCCCACTGGGTCGGGCAGAGCCGCCGCGGCGCGCACTCCCTCCACGATCCCGTCTATTCTTCGGGGAGTAAGGGCCAGCCTGTCCAGCAGCGCAGGGCGCAGTCCGGCAGCTTTGGCCGCTTCGATATCCTCTTCATTTGCCCGAAGCCACTCCTCCCGATGAAGGGAAAGGGCATCGGCAATTGCCGCAAGGGTCTGATTTTTCTTTTCTTCGCCTACGCCGCAAAGGACTCCGGCGGCCTCCTTTGCCGCTTTTCCCTGCAATTCCAGTACCGTCACCGCTATTCCCCCTTATTCTCTTTTCGCACCGTAAACCTGGTGCCCACGTTCTCTCCCCTTACGATCCTATAAAGCTCCTGTGGGCGGGCGCCGTTGGAGATCACCATATCCACTCCCGCCGCCATGGAGATCTTTGCGGCGCTGAGCTTTGTGGCCATCCCCCCCGTCCCCCGGGACGTACCGGCCCCGCCTGCCATCTGCAGGATCTCCGGCGTAAGCTCCGTCACCCTGGAAAGCAGAACAGCGTTCGGATCTGTTCGGGGATCGGCGCTGAAAAGGCCCTCAATATCGCTGAGCAGCACCAGCAGATCGGCCTTGCACAGAGCCGCCACAAGAGCCGAAAGGGTATCGTTGTCGCCCAGCACCTTGTGGTGCCCCGTTTCGATCTCGGCAGAGGAAACAGAGTCGTTTTCATTGACGACCGGGATCACGCCCATTTCAAGCAGAGCGGAAAAGGTATTGCGCAGGTGCTCTGCCCTGGAAGGCTCCTCCACGTCGTCCCCGGTAAGCAGGATCTGCGCCACGGTGCAGTTATATTCCGAAAAAAGCTTATCGTATATGTGCATCATTCTGCATTGCCCCACTGCCGCGGCCGCCTGCTTCATGGGAAGGGATTCCGGGCGGCGTTCAAGCCCCATGTGGGAAACACCCACAGCTATCGCTCCGGAGGTCACAAGGATCACCTGCCAGCCCTCGCCTCTGAGATCTGCCAGCACCCGCACCAGCCGTTCCATCCGCCTGAGGTTCAGGCTGCCCGAATCGTGTGTCAGCGTGGAGGTACCTATTTTTACAACCAGTCTTTTTGATTCACTCATATGCTCTCCCGACTCTGCTCTTGAGCTTAGATTTCAGAATACGGTCCTGTTTTCAGTAGCATATCACATTTCAGATATCTGTGCAACTTTTGGCCCGCCCATCAGCGCCGGATCCGCCGCATAGCATGCCCCGGCCTTTTCTTCCTTTTCATTTGGCCGCAGGGCATACTGCTTTGGAGTGATCCCCATGCTGCGATGAAAAATGCGGATAAAATAACTGAGATCGTTAAAGCCGCAGGCATATGCCGCTTCCGTCACGGAACAGCTTCCCTCCGACAGAAGGCTGCAGGCGTGGCTGATCCGCCGCAGGTTCAGGTATTCCACCGGCGTGTGCCGGGTCATTTCCCGGAAAAACCGGCAGAAGTACTTGGGTGACATACCCACCTGCCGGGCCAGCTGATTCAAGGTAAGAGGCTCGTTGTAGTGAAGCTCAATATAATCGAAAAGGTCCTTCAGCAGCCGAATGTTCTTTTTCCGATAGCCTCTTCCCGGAAGGCCGGCGGTATACCAGCCCTTTTCAATCATATAGCCGAATATGCTGCAAAGCGCGCCAAAGGCCGCGAGACGGCTTCCCTTTTTCCCTGCTGCCCCGTGAGAAAAAAGCTGCTCCGCCAGGAAAGAAAAGGTCTTGTCAACCTCGGGAGGCTTCGGCAGCAGAAAGAGCCGGCCGGCAGCCATATCCCGCAAATGTCCGGACCATTGCCCGCAGGCGCTTTGCAACAGATCCATATCGAACACGATACATTGATATTCGCAGCCCTCTTCCGGCTGCCCGCTGTGCAGCACGCCTCCGGCTATCCAGAGCAGATCCCCGCCCTTTAAGCGGTATTCCGCCCCATCCAGCCAAATGGTGAGCTTTCCGGTAAGCACCCAAACCAGCTCATATTCCATATGCCAATGGCAGGGCATCACATAACGCACATGCCCCTTGGAAAGATGATAGAGCTCCAGGGGAAATTCCGGTTCCCCTCTGGGCATCAATTCGTTATACGCCTGTTGCCGCATCATATGTATCCTTTCTGAACAAGTGAATATCATCCTACTTTTTGCTATAATAACACAAGTGGAAGAAAAATCACAGGGATATAATGAAAAAAGAAGAATTTTCTTTGATCCAGATAAAAAGGAGGCTTTCTTTTATGGCAGAAAATCGTTACCGCGGAGAATATCCTGTGATCGGCATCCGACGGATCATAGATGCCCGCAGAGGCCCTCTGCAGGTCCGCGAATCGCTGGAAGATCAGACCAGTAGCATGGCGGAGGCAGCGGCAAAGCTTTTCCGGGAAAATCTGCGCTACAGCAACGGTGAACCGGTAAAGGTCATTATCTCAAGCGTTTCCATCGGCAGAGTAGGTGAAGCGGCCATCTGCGCCGATGAATTCCGCAGAGCTGGAGTTGACATCACTCTTTCGGTCACTCCCTGCTGGTGCTACGGCGCGGAAACCATGGATATGGACCCCAAAACCATCAAGGGCGTTTGGGGCTTTAACGGCACCGAAAGGCCCGGCGCGGTATACCTGGCTTCCGTTTTGGCCGCTCACGCTCAAAAAGGACTGCCAGCCTTTGGCATCTACGGAAAGGATGTGCAGGAGGCAAGCGACACGGCAATTCCCGAAGACGTACAGGAAAAGCTTCTCCGCTTCGGCAGAGCAGCCATCGCTGCCGCCACCTTGCGCGGAAAATCCTATCTTCAGATCGGTTCTGTCTGCATGGGCATCGCCGGTTCTATCATGGATCCCTCCTTCTTTGAAAACTACCTCGGAATGCGTGTGGAATCTGTAGACGAGGTGGAGCTGATCCGCCGCATGACAGAAAACATCTACGACGAAGAAGAATATCAGCGCGCATTGGCCTGGACAAAGAAGAACTGTCCCGAAGGCTTTGACAAAAACCCGAAGGAACTGCAGCGCAGTCCGGAACAAAAGGAGCGCGATTGGGAATTCTCCGTAAAAATGGCCTGTATCATCAAGGACCTTTGCCGCGGCAATGAAAAGCTGCCCGACAACCGCAAGGAAGAGCGTGTGGGCCACAATGCCATTGCCGCCGGATTCCAGGGGCAGCGCCAGTGGACAGATTTCTATCCCAACGGCGATTTCGCCGAAGCGATCCTGAACTCCTCCTTTGACTGGGAAGGTGCGCGGGAACCCTTCGTTCTGGCAACGGAAAATGACACCCTAAACGGCGCTTCCATGCTGCTTGCGAAACTGCTCACCAACCGTGCGCAGATCTTTGCCGATGTGCGGACCCATTGGAGCGCAGAGGCTGTAAAGCGTGCTGCCGACGGCTACGAGCTGGAAGGAAAAGCAAAGGCTGCAGGCGGATTCCTGCATCTGATCAATTCCGGCGCTGCCTGCATTGACGCCTGCGGCGAAGTGAAGGACGAAAATGGGAACGCGGTCATGAAGCCTTTCTGGGAAATGACCGAAGAGGATCAGCAAAAATGCCTGAAGGCCACCGAGTGGTGTTCCTCAGATCTGGGGTATTTCAGAGGCGGCGGTTTCTCATCCCGCTTCTGCACCAGGGCGGAAATGCCGGTCACCATGCTGCGTCTGAACCTGGTAAAGGGCCTTGGTCCTGTTCTGCAGCTTGTGGAAGGCTGGACAGTGCATCTCCCGGAGGAGGTTTCCGACAAGCTTTGGAAACGCACCGATTACACCTGGCCCTGCACCTGGTTTGCTCCGAGAACCACCGGAGAAGGTGCTTTTGCCACGGCATACGATGTAATGAACAACTGGGGTGCAAACCACGGGGCAATCAGTTACGGCCATATCGGAGCCGACCTGATCACACTCTGCTCCATCCTGCGCATCCCGGTATGCATGCACAATGTGCCGGAGGAAAAGATCTTTCGCCCCGCTGTCTGGAACGCATTCGGCATGGAAAAGGAAGGGCAGGATTACAGAGCCTGCCAGACCCTCGGTCCCCTGTACCGCTGAGAATCGGATCACAATAAAAAACAAAGGAGAAACAGCATGTTTGACGGACTTGACATGAATATGGGAAATCTCTTCAGAGTTTCACAGGCGGTCACCCGCTCTCTTTCCCCCGAGAATATCAACGGGGAAAAGGGCATGGGTGGAATGGCTGAGATACCGGCGGACAACCCCCGCCATGCTGCCCGCGAGCTGGGGAAAGGCTGGAAGGTAAGTCCCTGCTTTTCCATCGCTCCCGGTGAAACCCGTGTCTTAGCGGATGTTGATGGCCCCGGCTGCATTCAGCACATTTGGATGACTCCCACCGGAAAATGGCGCAACACTATCATCAGAATGTACTGGGACGAAGAAAAACAGCCCGCGGTAGAGTGCCCTGTAGGGGACTTCTTTGCCACCGGCTGGGGAGAATACGCACCCCTTTCCTCCCTGGCTGTATGCGTCAATCCCGGCAGCGCCTTCAACTGCTATTGGCCCATGCCCTTCAGAAAGCATTGCTACATCACCATGGAAAACCGGGGCATGGAACCCATGACGATCTTCTATCAGATCGACTATACCTTGACCGAGCTGCCTGAGGATACAGCCTATTTTCACGCTCAATTCCGCCGGGTAAACCCTCTTCCCTACAAGGAAAACTATGTGATCCTCGACGGTGTAAAGGGCAAGGGACAGTATGTCGGCACCTATATGGCCTGGGGCGTAAACAACACAGGCTGGTGGGGCGAGGGCGAGATCAAATTCTTTCTGGACGGCGATAAGGAATATCCCACCATCTGCGGCACCGGCACGGAGGATTACTTCTGCGGCTCCTATAATTTTGAAAACCAGAAAATTCACCGCTACGAGACCTATACCACACCCTATGCGGGCCTTTCCTTCCTGACTCAGCCTGACGGCGTTTATCAAAGCCAGCAGCGGTTCAGCCTGTACCGCTGGCACATTATGGATCCCATCCGCTTTGAAAGCGACATCAAGGTGACCATTCAGGCATTGGGCTGGCGCGAAGGCGGCCGCTATCTCCCCCTGCAGGACGATATCGCTTCCGTGGCCTTCTGGTATCAGACAGGTGAAACCCGGCCCTTCCCTCCCCTGGGTACCCCTGACTATCTGGAGATCATCTGAGTTCTTTTCCGAGAAACTGGCATTTGTATAGAACCTGTAGAGCTCCGGCGCGAAACGCGCCGGAGCTCTTTCGGTTGCTTCTCTATTGACTATATTCTACAAGTGGAATATAATAGGCCCATAAAGAATAGAGGGGATGAAAAAGCTTATGCTGAAGCATGGCATTTTAGGGCTTTTACAGTATGGAGATATGACCGGATATGAGATCATGGCGGTCTTCCGGGATTCGCTGCATTTCTTTTGGGACGCGACTACAAGCCAGATCTACAGAGAGCTGCAGGGCCTGGAGCAAAAAGGATGGGTCACGAAAGAGGTGGTCCCTCAAAGCGGAAAGCCGGACAAAAACGTCTATTCCGTCACGGCTTTCGGCATAGAGGAATTGCTGCGGTGGCTTGCAGACGGCGACCTTGGCCTGAGAGCGAAAACACCTGTTCTGATGAAGGTCTTTTTTCTCGGGGAAAGAAGCAGGGAAGAAAACATCCGGTATTTTGAACATTTGAAAAAGAGCTGTGAAGCTTTTCTCAAAAGTCTGGACCCCGTTCCGCAGCACATCAGAAGCTACAGCAATCTGGCTGGCCTGAAAGAAAAGTCACTGTATTGGCAGATGACAGCGGAATACGGGCGCAGGAGCCTGCAAATGCAGATAGACTGGGCCAAAGACTGTATCAAACGATTGAAGGAGGAATAGGACTGTGAATATTCTGGTGATAAACGGAAGTCCGAAAGGCAGGGGCAGCAATACATACAAATTGACCTCCGCCTTTCTGGAGGGCATAAAGCAAAAGGCCGGCGATACCCCTATCAGGGAGCTGCACATCAGTTCCCTGAATATAAAGCCCTGTCTTGGTTGTTTTTCCTGCTGGAGCAAGACGCCCGGAAAATGCTGCATACAGGATGACATGTCTGAGGTCATTCAGAATATGCTTTGGGCCGATATCACGGTGTGGAGCTTTCCCCTTTACTATTTCTCTGTTCCCGGCCCCCTTAAAAATCTGATGGACCGCCAGCTTCCCATGGTCCTCCCCTTTATGGAGGAATCGGAAGGGCAGGCAGGAAGCGGAGGTCATCCCTCCCGATACGATATGAGCGGTAAAAGAGCCGTGGTCATTTCCACCTGCGGCTTTTACACGGCAAAAGGAAATTATGACGGTGTTCGGAGTCTGTTTGATCATCTATACGGCCCCGGAAAATACACTTCCATTTTTTGCGGCCAGGGAGAATTGTTCCGGGTACCGGAGCTGTCTTCCGTCACCGGGAAATACCTTTCCGACGTAAAGCAGTCTGGCCGTGAATACGCTGACGGCGGCATTTCGGAGAAAACCCGGGAGCTTTTGAACAGGCTTTTGCTTCCCAGGGAAACCTTTGAAGCCTGTGCGGACGCAAGCTGGGGCATTTCCCCAAGCGACGGTCCGGCGGCAGACTCACAAGCGGAGAAAGCATCGGACGCGCTTATTTTCACAAGGCAGATGGCCGCTCTTTACAACAAGGAAAATTATCCCGGAAAAGACATCGTGCTGGAAATGCGATACACTGACATAGGCGAAAGCTACCAGATCCTCCTGGAAAAGGACGGCAGCCACGTCTTCACAGACGGAAGCCTGACGGCAACCACGATCATCGAAACGCCCCTCAAAGTATGGCGCTCCATTGCTTCCGAAGAGATCAGCGGGGAAGAAGCTTTGATACAGGGTCTTTATAAAGTAAAGGGCGACTTTTCCACCATGCTGAAATGGGACGCCTATTTCGGCGCTTCCCAGCCCCAAAACGAGGAAACAAAACCTGCTGCAAGGCAAAAGAAGAGCAACATGAGCATCCTGCTGATCCCTTGGATTGTTTTATGGATTGTCCCCGCAATCCACCGGCAAACTGGCTGTCTTATCGCCCTGGCCATGTGTGCGCTTATCCCTCTTATCTTCTATCGAAACAAAAAGACGCTGTATGATGTTTTGACAAACACCCTTGTTACAGGCGCGTCCGTGGCCATACTGGCCGGTGCTTCCGAAAAGCTGATCCTTCCCCTTTCCTATCTTGCCTTCGGCCTTATGTGGCTTTTGTCCTGTCTCGGGAAAGTATCGCTGACCGCCCATTATTCCATGAATAACTACGGCGGTGAAAACGCCCTGCAGAATCCCCTGTTCTTAAAAACCAACCGGATCCTCACTGCGCTTTGGGGGATCCTCTATGTCCTTACCTCTGTTTTCACCTGGTTTTTGATGTGTACTTCCGCCGGCAGCTTTGTAGGTCTGATAAATTCTGTTATCCCTATCTTTATGGGCATCTTTACCGTTTGGTTTCAAAAATGGTATCCAGCCAAAGTGGCAAGAGGGAAATAAGGCCTTCCTTTGCCTGGCGGTCAACGGTGCCATTTGTCTGGTATGATCTGTCCTCCCGCTCAGCATACAGAAAAATCTTTGACTTTTCTGCGCGTTTATTATAATATAGTCGCACAATATCCAAGCAACCGGCAATTTGAAAGGAAGCCGCAGTGTATAGCCGTTGGCACTTCTTTTCAATTATATTTTCTGTTGCGCATGTGGGGAAACGGAGCAGCTATCATGAAGAAAAGACTTTTGAGTATTGTTTTGGCAGCCGTACTGCTGCTTTCAACACCGGCACCCGTCTTTGCGGTAGAGGGAGATTCTTTCCCAACAGGGCAGGAGTGGAAATGGTCCGGGTTTGAGGAGTTTTCCACGGCGGTCAGTAACCTGCTGGAAGAGACCATGGAGGAAGATTATATTTCCGGGATCAGCCTGGAGATCGGTAAACCGGAAATGATGGTGGACGGCGAGGTTCAGCCCGTGGTGGAAAACCGCGAGGTGACCCCGGTCACCAAGGATGACGTGCTCATGCTGCCGGTCAGGGCTTTGGCAGAGCAGGAAAACGCAGAGGTTTCCTTTGACCGCCGCACCGGTACGGCCACTGTGCAGACGGAGAATGGAGAGATCTCCTTTACGCAGGGAGAGGCAAAGGCTGTGGTCGGTGACGGGGAAGAAAAAGGTCTTTGTGTTCTGAGTACAGAACCGGAACTGATTGATGGCACCATGTATGTTCCTCTGGATGCCATGGCCGGCTTTCTGGGATATGAGACCGAGACAGCAGAGGAAAGAGTGCTGCTGACAAAGCCCTATCAGACAAAGCGGCTCATTGTAAAAAGTGAGGAAGAAAAGCTGGAAACCTATGGCGCGGTAAAGGAAATTTCCGGCTTCCGGGATCTGCATGTGCTGCAGTATGAAACAGAGGAAGCGGCCAGAAGTGCCCATGAAAAGCTTCTGCTCACAGAGAACGTCGAGTATGTGGAGCCGGACGCGGTAGTCTCCGTGGCAGAAACCCATAAATCCTGGGGAGCAGATTATATTGGGGCAGACACCTACCGAGACCACCTTCAGGCGTCCGCGACTCTGGACGAAGTGGTTGTGGCAGTGGTGGATACAGGCGCTAACTCAAAGCACGAGTTTTTGCAGGACAGGCTCATCCCGACTGACAAAAGTTTTATTGAGGGCTGGCCTACTTCCAACGATCTGCACGGTCATGGCACCCATGTTTCCGGCATTATCGTGGACTGCACTCCACCTAACGTTAAGATCCTGCCGGTCAAGGTGTTGGATATGAACGGTCATGGCACGGAGCTTTCAGTTTACAACGGCCTACTTTTTGCCATAGAACAGGACTGCGATGTCATCAACATGAGCTTGGGCGGATATGGAAGGCGTGAGCTGGAACAGGAGGCGGTACGGGAAGCAATCTCACAGAATATTTCCGTAGTAGTTGCGGCGGGAAACGAGAGCATGAACGCAGGTCTGACATCACCGGCACGACTTTCAGAAGTAGTCACCGTGGGTGCGCTGAACGAAAAGGGGCTTTATGCGAATTATTCCAACTACGGCGAGATTGTCGATATTTGGGCGCCCGGCAGCAGTATCCTAAGCAGCGTCCCAGGGAACAAGTATACGGAAAAGAGCGGCACCTCCATGGCGGCGCCCCACGTCGCTGCGGTCGCTGCCATGCTGAAAACCTATGATAAGACTCTTATCCCGCGGCAAATCGAGGGTATGTTGAGAGAATATGCCGTAGAACAGGACATCGGAGAACCGTATCATGACGGTCCCTCCAAGGTATTGTCCGCCG
This sequence comes from uncultured Acutalibacter sp., assembly GCA_964577585.1. Classification (GTDB taxonomy): domain Bacteria; phylum Bacillota; class Clostridia; order Oscillospirales; family Acutalibacteraceae; genus Acutalibacter. Next base: position 15,627 of record CAZNZS010000008.1, on the reverse strand, counting down.
CATCCTTGTGTGCTTTGGAAAAAGATATGATCCCAGAAGCGGTAGAAACACCTGTCGCCAGTCAGGTGAGCGGTCAGTATCAAAAGGAATTGATTCTGTCGCTCACCTGCGAAACGCCGGACGCCGTGATCCGCTATACCTTAGACGGCTCTGACCCGGCTGACACGGGAATCGTCTATACGGGACCGCTGCTTCTGCAAAGCTCTGCATGGCTCAGGATACAGGCCTTTAAGCCCGGGTGTCTGGACAGCTACCAAACAGAGGAAATCTATTATGTCTCTGAATTTCCGGAAAGTCTTCACTACAAAAACTACAATAATTACGATATCTGGGCCTATAAGTGTCCCGACGAAAACGCAAAATGCCTGAAGGTCACCTTTGACGAGGAAACCTATCTGCCGTTTCCGGCTCCGCCGGAGAGCAAGCTTCGTTCCGGTCCCTATTATGACGCCCGGCTCTGGAAATACGGCCTGTATTTGTACGACGGGGAGAAACAGCCGGTTTATAACGAGTTTGCCGATGTGGATCGGACCCATTTCATTCACGATGAGCTGCGGGGAAAAAGCGTGATCATCCCCGGAAACAGCTTTTTTGTGAAGCTGAATTTTCCCCTTACCGGCAGCGACTATGGCTTTAAGATCAAAAGCGTAGAGCCGCTATATGAGGAAAGGCTTTCCCCGCCGGAATTTGTGACCCCCAGCGGGAATTCTTATTGGCCATGGAGCGAATTTGATGACGGCATGATCATTGGACCTTCTGAGCTCAATTACAAGGAGAATAAGACTGTCACACTGCGCAGCGCGGAGGATGCCGATATTTACTATACGCTAGACGGCTCCATCCCCACCCGGGATTCTTTGAAGTATACCGGCCCGATCCTTTTGGACGAGCCGAAAAGGATACGGGCAAAGGCCTTTCAGAACGGATATACGGAAAGCATAGCGGTATCTGAAACCTACTATTCCTCTAAGTACCCGGAAAGTCTGCATAACATGAAGAGAGCATACTATTTCATCGACAACTGGGTTTGGGAAGCTCCGCCGGACGTAAAGTATATCGCGATCACCTTTGATGAAAAGACTTTTTTGGGTGAAGAAGGCTCTCCCTATGCGCTGGAGTTGGAAATCTTTCCTGATGTAGAGGACTTTTTAGGCTATGATCCCACCATTTTCTATGGGACAGAGCTTGCCGGACAGACAATTTATATAGAGGGAAATACCTTCCAGATCAATTGCGGCGCCTATTGGCCAGAGGGAACGGATCCCGTTTACGGCTTTAAAATAGCGGATATTCGTTATTACTATGATGAGGACGATCTGATTCCCATAGAAAACATTAAGATCTCGGGACCCGGCACGATATTGGTTGGAGAAGAAGGGCAAATGACTGCGGAAATAACCCCGTCAAATGCGAACACGGGGTTATTCTGGCGCAAGATGCAGCCCAGCAGCCTGATCAGATCCGAATGCGCTGAAATCGATGAAAACGGCGTGGTCACTGGAAAAGTGCCCGGCAGTGTGATCGTGCTTGCCACCTCTAAGCTTGTCAATTCTGTCCGTTCGCCCAGCAGTTACCCTGATTGGCCCAATTACACTTATAACGGTATGTACAAGGGGGTTACAATCAGAGAAAATCCGGGCTATGCTGGAAATCCCATTCCAGCAGTTCTCACAAAAACACCAAAGGCAAGACCGGGCCTAACCTATACTGGAAAAGCTCAAGTACTGATAGAACCCGGGGAAGTATCGGGCGGTACACTTCTGTACAGCCTGAGCGAGACAGGGGAATATAGTACTCAGCTTCCCGTAGATACAGATGCCGGTTCTCACACGGTATGGTATAAGGTGCAGGGAGACGAAACGCATACAGACTTATCTCCTGCGCCTCTGCCAGTGACAATCTCGAAAGCGGAGCGCCCGGAAAAGCAGCCGGATGATGTCAACGTATCAAACGGAACGCAGTTGGTCTCCATTCCGCTGCCGGTCGGCTGGTCCTGGAAAATACCGGACGAAGAGCTTGCTGAAGGCGAGAACACACTCATAGTGGTATACTGGGATACTAAGAATTTCGTGCAGACGGAGTTTTCCATCACGGTGACCATGGCGCCGCCGGCGCATCCCCATGATCTGGTAAAAGTGGAAGCCAAGGCGGCCACCTGCGGGGCAGAGGGCAATCTGACCTACTGGAGCTGCCCCACATGCGACGGTATTTTCTCTGATGAGTTGGGAACTGTGGAGATCACTCTTGCGGAGGTCACTCTCGAAAAGCTTCCCCATACTCCGGGAGCCTGGAGAGTGGTAACACCCGCCACTGACACGCAGGAGGGACTGAGGCAGAAAGAATGTGCAGTCTGTCATACGGTGCTGGAAACAGCAGTGATCCCGAAAAAGGCAGGTCCCGGCTCTCCTGATCAGGGGCTGGAAAAGCTTCCTTTTATTGATGTAAAAGAAAACAGCTGGTACTATGACACGGTGTGCTATGTCTATTCCAACGGACTGATGACAGGAGTCTCAGAAACGCTTTTTTCACCGGAGACCTCAATTACCCGGGGGATGGTCATAACAGTCCTCTGGCGACTGGAAGGAAAGCCGGAAAGTGCTGCGCCTGTGATATTTGCAGATGTAGCGCCCATCGCCTATTACCATGATGCGACAGCGTGGGCATTGGAGCAGGGGATCGTCAATGGACGTTCGGAAAAAATCTTTGCCCCGAACGACCCAATCACCCGTCAGGAGCTTGCGGCGATCCTTTACAGGTACGCCCAGCACACCGGCAATGACAGCATTCAAAACGGCACAGAGATCCTGCGGTTCCCTGATACCGGTGCAGTTTCTGACTGGGCAAAAGAACCCATGACCTGGGCAGTAGACAAAGAGGTCATTCAAGGCAAGAGTAACGGCACATTGGATCCCAAAGGAAAAGCCACTCGCGCCGAAGCTGCGGCTATGCTGCAGCGTTCCCTTAAAGCAACAGAAACGACCTGAAATGACGTTAGCTTTTCCCACGACTGTGCAGCTTAAAGCTGCACAGTCGTTTCTTTACGCTTTGGAACGCTTTACTCAAAGTAATCTACCGGTTCCGGAAGCTGGCGTATCCGGTGCCCGGCCCGAGAACTGAGAGGAACGGGCAGTTCACAATTTTGTCAGGCAGCTTAAGAAATTTGCCTGGCGAAAATCCACTTCATTTGCCTGCAATCTCAGAAAATTCCTTTGTTATATTTAAACTGCGCATATAACATAACCCCAAAGCCAACAGCAAGTACTGGGATCGTAATATAGGCAATATTGAGCTTTGAATCAAGCAGCAAAAGAAAGAAATCCACAATCAGCGCCATGCCGATCAGCAAAGTGCCAAAACCCATTGCTTTCCCGTACTTTGGTATGTCTTCTTCGATGACTTTTCTGCGATTGTAAGAATGGATCGTGCTGATATTGCCGGTCATATTTACGACCCCCATAACAGATAGCAGCACGCCTAAGGCCAACAGCATAAATTCCTCCATATTTCCTCCCGTCAAAAATAGAATAATTCTTCAAATTTCTTATCTAACGCTACACAGATAATAAGAGCTAATTTTGCCGTGGGGGTAAATTGCCCCGTTTCTATTGAACTGATCGTGTTTCTGGACACACCGACCATTTTCGCAAGCTGCGCTTGGGAAAGCCTTGCGTCATTCCGGGCTTCTTTCAGATGATTCTTCAGCTTCAGTTCCCCATTCATTTTGCCACCTCAGGCAGGCGGCTGATAAAACCTGCTAAAGCCAATACCGCAAGAACCAGGAACAGTATTGCCAGCACAAAATCGCTTTTTCGCTTACCCTTCAGGAAACGAACCAGCCACTGTGTGCCGATCATGCTGAAATAAATGACCCAGGGGCTGTAGATCATTCTGCCTGCGATCATAGAAGCAAGAAGGGAAAGAAGGCAGCAGACCAGTGCGCCGGCTCTGCTTGCATGACTTCCCGCCCGATACACAACTTCCCGTTCTGCCAAATCCCTGTTCTTATTTTCCTTTCGGCTTGCGTTTAGGATTTCTTCTTTATTCATAAATCCTCCTTTTTGCCAAGTTTACTTGTCATCATAATAGCAGCGCAAGCTTTCCTTGTCAAGTCCGCCCCTTCTATAGGGAGTGTCCAAACTGCGGAGATAATAATTCTGTGCTTTTCCCCGCCCATGGGCGAGGGGAAACACGAAAAATCCTCGAAGCGGACACTCCCCCTTCCATAGCATCATCCTGTTCCAAGCACCAAAACATGTGCGAAACGCCCTTAGCTATGGGTTAGTGCTCACAGCTAAGGGCGCATTTAATTTATTGCACAGCAGTCTGCCAATCGTTCCACCGCACCGGATTACAAGAATAATTGCTCTTACCAATAGGACCGCCACCCCACGCAGATACTGGGTTACTGCGAACTTCCAGCTCACTCTCACGCGGCGTGTTCTTTACCCGTCCTAGGAACTTGCGATAAGGCTATTCAGTTCCTTAATTTTATATCCCACATCTTCCGGGCAATGTGCATCAGAAGAAGTAATGATCTTCACGCCATTCTTTTTCAAAGCATGAAGCAGTTCTCTATCCATACCAAGGGAAGCTGTGTCGGGACACCTTCTCTCTACGCCACTGTTTTGATCTGCATACATACTACTTTTTGAGAGTTCTTTAGCTAAGCTCTCATAGTAGTCTGATAGTGGATACGATGGTTTATGGCCGAATAGCTTTATCGCGTCCGGATGGCCGATCCCGTCAAATATTCCACTCCTCGCTAAGGAAATGGAATCTTCAAAATATCTGCGGTATATCTTATCAACATCAAGCCCTGCCCAATGCTCGGCTTTGTGGTCGAAAGCAAAATCATCGACAAAATGGATGCTCCCCAATAAAAAATCAAAGCCTTTCTCCTTGGTAAGCTCAGAAATAAAGCCTTCAAACTCTTTGAAATAGCATACTTCAAGGCCAAACTTGATCTTTACCGGAAACTGCTTGTTTCTAACCTGCTCGATAAGCTCCAGATAGTCAGCGAGTTTATGTATCCCCGCGCTTCTATGAAACCATGCGTCTACATATTCGCTGTATGCGCGCACAGAATCATACATTGGAGCAAATTCTTCAAATATGTAATTATGCTCCAGCAGACGTATTTCATCAAGTTCCATTTCCACTGCTTTATTGACAAACTGATTGATCCAATCAAGCGTGTACGCCCCGCGTTCAATATGAATATGCCCATCTATCATTTTGCTTCTCCTGTGCTAATAAGAAAACAGCATTGATTATTCCCACTTTATGATCGCCGGAGGCTTCTGAAGTACATTTAAGTTAGTCATTACGAAGCCGCTATCTTTTATGCAGCAAATCGTCCAGCAATTTTTGGTTGTTCTCCTCTATAATTTCTGATACGCCTTCGATCAACAGCCCTACCAGTCTGGTTACATATTCGTTATCGATATAATACTTCAAATCCGGATCAGAATTAATTTTTTCATATAGCTTTCTCTCGATCTCGTGCTTTCTCAGACCTTTATTCAGCATAATTTATCCCTCATATTTTACCAGCACCAGCCTTATCAATACACTCAGCATTTCAATGATCTGGTTTTGGAGATTCAGCCACGCTTTATACTTATTTCTGACCTCTATGACCGCTTGGGCATTATCACATTTCCAATAAATCTCTTTGTTTACCTTTTCCTTTGTATTTTCGTCTATCTCATCTTCCTCTGCTATCATAGCTTTACGGTAAATATCCGCTTTGTTTTGGCTCAATATGTCACCGGATATCACACTGCCAATGTTGCTAATGCTGCAAGTGCTTAAATTATTGTTTCTTAAAACATCATTCAAAATGTTTTGTATATCTTCATTTGCTTTGTAACGAACAGACTGATAACTATGTATGGCTTCTTCTAATTGTTCCATTTTTTTAGTCAAGATAGATGGAACCTCTAAATAGCGAGTATCTGCCTTTATTCTTCCCCATGCTGAAAATTGAGGGTGGGGAAGAATAGTTTGCGGACCTTTTTCAAAAACAATAAAATTGGGATATGGATTTCTTTGAAGAATATTATTTTGAATATCCACTAACTCATCGTACAATGGACTGTAAATCACATTTTTCCTTTTTACATTTTGCAGCGCCCGTTGTTGTTTCGAATTGACCCAAACAGAACCCAGCAGGGAAAAAACACCGCCAATTATCGCACCTAATAGCGTTCCTATCACTCCGAACAAAGTGGGGTCAACAATCATTTTCGTACTGCCTATTTGCAGCACACCCCATGTCACAGAAAAAATGAGTGCTACTACGGCTGCGATCATAACGATTCTGTATTTTGACAGAAAAAGCTTTATCTTTAGTCGCTTCATAACAAAACCTCAAGCCAAGTACCAGAACAAGTGATATCTTCCAGTAGGATGATCTTCAATAATCGTACATTGAGAAGTCTATATGCCATTTTCCATAAAAAAACACTATTCCCACTCGATCGTCGCCGGGGGCTTCGACGTAATATCGTAGACCACGCGGTTCACACCCTTGACCTCATTGACGATGCGGACCGAAATTTTATCCAGAATGTCATAGGGGATCCTGGCCCAGTCAGCAGTCATAAAGTCGGAGGTGGTCACGCCACGGAGGGCCAGAGTATAATCATAGGTCCTGCCGTCTCCCATAACGCCCACGGAGCGGGTATTGGTCAGCACGGCAAAATACTGGTTGATGGATCTGTCCAGCCCGGCAGCGGCGATCTCTTCCCGGAAAATGGCGTCGGCGTCCCGCAGGGTATCAGCCTTTTCCTTGGTGATATCCCCGATGATGCGAATGGCAAGGCCGGGGCCGGGGAAGGGCTGACGCATAACAAGATATTCAGGCAGGCCCAGCTCGTGTCCCAGCTGCCGCACCTCATCCTTGAAGAGAAGGCGCAGAGGCTCAATGATCTCCTTAAAATCCACGTAATCGGGAAGGCCTCCCACATTGTGGTGACTCTTGATCGTAGCGGCATCCCCAAGGCCGGATTCAATCACATCCGGATAAATGGTGCCCTGGGCCAGGTATTCCACTGCCCCTATTTTCTGAGATTCCTCTTCAAACACGCGGATGAATTCTTCGCCGATGATCTTCCGCTTATGCTCCGGCTCATCCACACCGGCCAGCTTCAGCAGAAATCTTGTCTCCGCGTCCACCCGCACAAAATTCAAATTCCATTTGGAAAAGGCCGCTTCTACCTCGTCCCCTTCGTTTTTCCGCATCAGGCCATGATCCACAAACACGCAGGTGAGCTGATTTCCTACCGCTTCCGCCAGCAGGGCCGCCGCCACGGAGGAATCCACACCGCCTGACAAAGCCAGCAGAACTCTTCCATTTCCTATCTTCTCTCGAAGCTGACGGACAGCGGTCTTGCAGTAATCTCCCATGGTCCAGTCGCCCACGGCTCCGCAGACCTCATAAAGGAAGTTGCGCAGCATCTTTGTTCCGTTTTCCGTATGATTGACCTCCGGGTGGAACTGCACCCCGTAAAAGTCGCGGCTTTCATCGGCAATGGCCACATTGGGGCAGGCTTCGGAATGGGCCATCAGGGAAAAGCCCTCCGGCACCTTGGCCATATAGTCCCCATGACTCATCCAGGTATAAGCCTCCTCCGGCAGGCCGGAAAAGAGCTTGCAGGAGGTATCAAAAAAGGTTTTTGTTTTTCCATATTCCCTGGCAGAGTCCTCTTGAGCCTCCGTTACCCCTCCGCCCAGACTTTGGGCAAGAAGCTGACAACCATAGCAGATCCCGAGGATCGGAACGCCGAGCTTGAAGACCTCAGGATCCGGTCGGGGAGAATCCGGCAGATAAACAGAATTGGGGCCGCCTGTAAAAATGATGCCGATGGGGTGCATCTCCCTGATTTTCTCAATGGGGGTAGTATAGGGCTTTACCTCACAATACACATGACATTCCCGTACCCGCCGGGCGATCAGCTGATTATACTGCCCGCCGAAATCGAGAACCAGCACAAATTGGTGAGAGTTTTCCATACGCTTTTACCGTCCTTCTTTACCGTTTCTACAGCCAAATCCATTTATGAAAGCATATTACCATATTCGTCCTTTTTCTTCAAGAAAAATATAAGTAACCAGCGCTCCTGCAGATAATTATTCACCATTTTCTGCCGCATTCCGCTCACAGCATCGTTCTGCCTCCGCAAACCGTTTCGCTGCAATTTCTGACCTTTTACGGTGATTTTACTTTTGGATGATAATGGATTTGATTTTTTCGGTATACTATGAGGCCGTAATCAAAAAAGAAAAGAAAGGTGAAAGTATGAAAAAAGGAATAATGGTACTTGCCCTTGCGGCAACGTTGCTGCTGTCGGCCTGCTCTTCCGGAAATGCCGGAAAACTCACTGGCACAGTGGCAACCAACGGCTCTACATCAATGGAAGAGATCATTGGAGTCCTCAGCGAATCTTTTATGCAGGAGCATAACGATATCACTGTGACTTATGACCCCACCGGTTCCGGCTCCGGCATTGAAGCTGTACAAAGCGGCCGCTGCGATATCGGGCTTTCCAGCCGCAGTCTGAAAGAAGAAGAAAAATCCGCCGGGCTTACGGAAACCGTGCTTGCCTACGACGGCATCGCGATTATAGTGAATCCGGAAAACGAACTGGATGGTCTTACGCTGGAGCAGATCGCAAAGATTTTTACGGGAGAAATCACGGATTGGGGTGAATTGGGCTGCGCAGCCGCTCCTATCGTCGTGGTAGGGCGTGAAGCCGGCAGCGGCACACGAGACGGGTTTGAATCTGCCACCGGCACCGCCGATGCCTGCAAATACCGCCAAGAGCTTACTTCAACAGGCGATGTGATTGCCAGTATCGCGGGCAACAAAAATGCCATTGGCTATGTTTCTTTGGCGGCGGTAAAAGACAGTGTGAAGCCCCTCGGTGTAGATGGCATAACACCCAGTGAATCCACCATAAAAGACGGAAGTTATCCGGTGCAGCGCCCCTTTGTTCTGGTCACAAATATTCACGCTCCCCTTTCTGAGGTAGCTCAATCATTTTTCGATTTTGCCACCTCCGAAGCGGCGGTCCCCTTGATTTCCAATGCGGGAGTCGTAGCAGCAAAGTAAAGCAATTTACCTACCGGCGGCTTTTCACAGCCGCTGGAATTTTTGGGAAAGGAATTTGAGTATGAAGCAAAAACGGCTTCTGGAAACAATGATCCATGGCATATTTCTGATTCTGGGGCTGCTTACAGTGGGCGGTGTCCTGCTTATCACCATTTATCTTGTGCTTGCCGGAATACCGGCCATTCGGAAAATCGGCCCTGCGGAATTTCTGTTCGGTACCCGTTGGGCCTCTACAGCCAAAGAGCCCAGCTTTGGAATTCTTCCCTTTATTCTTACCAGTGTTTACGGAACCGCCGGAGCGGTCCTGCTTGGGGTACCTATTGGAATCCTTTCCTCTGTCTTTCTTGCAAAGATGGCTCCTCCGAAATTCAAGGCTGTAGCAACAGGGGCCGTAAATCTGTTATCCGGTATCCCATCCGTAGTATACGGGCTTTTGGGAATGCTGGTCCTGGTGCCGGGCATCCAAAAGCTTTTTCACATTCCGGACGGCTCCGGGCTTTTGGCAGCTATATTGGTGCTGTCCGTAATGATCCTTCCCTCGGTGATCAGTGTGTCTGTTGCCGCGCTGAATGCCGTACCAAAAGAATATGAAAACGGCTCCCTGGCTTTGGGCGCTACCCGGGAGGAAACTCTTTTCAAGGTGTCGCTTCCCGCCGCGAAAAGCGGAATCTCCGCCGCGGTGGTACTTGGGGTCGGCAGAGCTATCGGCGAAGCTATGGCTGTGATGATGGTATCAGGAAACGCGCCAAATATGCCTTCCCTGTTTGAAAGCGTTCGGTTTCTCACAACAGCGGTAGCCAGTGAAATGTCCTATTCCAGCGGCCTTCAGCAGCAGGCGCTTTTTTCCATTGCTTTGGTATTGTTCCTGTTTATTATGCTTCTCAACGCCGCACTGAATTTTTTCTTAAAGCGGGATAGAAAAGCTTTCTCCTTTTCATCACGCATTTCAACCCTAAAGCCAAGAAAGGGGATTCTGTAACATTGGAAGCGTTATCACCGCGGTTTTCAAAAGTAACCGCTGCGAAAAAAGAAATTGATTTTTTGCCCGTAAAACGAAAGCTCCGCATTACCGGAATTCGCATTCTTTTATACTGCTCTGCCGCCATTACCTGCGCATTGGCCCTGTTTATCACAGTCTATGTGCTGGAAAAAGGTCTACCCCATATCACTTGGGAATTTCTCTCTACATGCCCCAGCTATATCGAAGAAAGGATTGGGATCCTTCCCAACCTCTTGAACACTTTATATGTGATTTCAGCAGCGTTGATCTTCGTTCTTCCCATAGGTGTTGGCGCGGCTGTCTATTTGACCGAATATGCCGGGAACAAAAAGATCGTGTCTCTTATCGAATACGCTGCGGAAACGCTCTCCGGGATTCCTTCCATTATATACGGCCTTGTGGGAATGCTGTTTTTCTGCCAGTTTCTAAATATGAAAACCTCCTTGCTCGCAGGTGCGCTTACCTTAGCAATAATGAATTTGCCTACGGTCCTGCGAACCACCCAGGAAAGCCTGAAGGCCGTTCCCCAAGCCTATCGGGAAGGCTCTTTTGGCTTGGGTGCCGGAAAATGGCACATGATCCGTACCGTCGTGCTTCCCAACTGTGCAGACGGTATCATCACCGGTTCCATTCTGGCGGCGGGACGGATCTTGGGGGAATCAGCGGCCCTGCTGTTTACCGCAGGGGTTGCACATACCATCAACGGACTTTGGGATGGGCTTTCCAGCTCCGGGGCAACTTTGTCAGTCGCCCTGTATTTTTACGCGAAGGAACGCGGAGAATTTGAAGCGGCTTACGCCATTGCAGCCATTTTAATTTTATTGACACTGCTGATCGATCTTCTTGCCATGCTGGTGGGAAAATACTTTCAAAAAAGGAGGAGCCTTCCATGATCACAGTACGCGACCTGTGCCTTTGGTACGGTGATTCTCAAGCGCTGCGCAATATCTCTTTGGAAATTCCGGATCGCTCCGTTACCGCTCTGATTGGACCCTCCGGGTGCGGGAAATCCACCTTTTTAAAGACCTTGAACCGAATGAACGATTTGATTCCGGGCGTTAAGATCACCGGAGAGATCTGCTATAACGGCAAAAATATTTTTTCCTCTGATGTGGACGTGACCCTGCTGAGGAAGGAGATTGGCATGGTATTTCAAAAGCCCAATCCTTTTCCGATGAGCATTTATGACAACATAGCCTACGGTCCCAGAATTCACGGAGTGAACCGCCGGGGAAAGCTCGATGAAATTGTGGAACGTGCTCTGCAGGATGCCGCCCTGTGGGAAGAAGTAAAGGACCGGTTGAAAAAAAGCGCGCTTGGTCTTTCAGGAGGTCAGCAGCAGCGGCTGTGCATCGCTCGAGCTCTGGCGGTAGAGCCTCATGTTCTACTGATGGACGAGCCCACCAGCGCCCTGGACCCTGCCTCCACTTTAAAGATAGAAGAGCTTGCTGTTTCCCTGAAAGAAAAGTATACCATTGTGATCGTGACCCACAATATGCAGCAGGCCATGCGTATTTCAGACAGGACAGCCTTCTTCCTTTTGGGGGAACTGGTGGAATCCGGTTCCACAGATTCCGTTTTTTCATCTCCGAACGATACACGCACAGCGGACTATGTTTCCGGACGGTTTGGATAAACAAAAAGAGCCTTCCCCACCGCGGACATGGGGAAGGCCCTTTTTTCACCGTTACGGCGGTCATTCCACCGTAACGGATTTTGCCAGGTTCCTGGGCTTATCAATATCGCAGCCCTTCATGGAAGCCACATAGTAAGCGAACAGCTGCAGGGGGATAATGGACAGGGAGGGCAGCATGAAATCGGTGATTTTGGGGATGCAGAACTGGTAGTCCGTCTCCTGGCGCAGGGTCTCTTCCCTGTTCCGGGTGGTGATGCCCAGGACCACCGCGCCTCTGGCCTTGACCTCTTTGACATTGCTCATCATTTTGTCAAACAGCCGGTCATAGGTGCAGATGGCGATCACCAGGGTACCGTCCTCGATCAAAGAAATAGGGCCGTGCTTTAATTCGCCGCCGGTGTAGGCCTCGGAATGGATATAGGAAATTTCCTTCAATTTCAGAGACGCCTCCAGGGAAGCGGCGTAATCCACATTTCTGCCGATAAAATACATATCCTTTGCATTGAAATACTTGGACGCGAAATACTGGATCGTCTCCTTATCCGCAAGGCAGGCCGCCGCCAGATCGGGCAGGCGGCAAAGGTCTTCCAGATAGCCCTCCAGCTCTTTTTCGGGAACAGTCCCCAACTCCTGGGCCATATAAAGCACAATGAGATAGATCACCGCAAGCTGAGTGCTGTAGGCCTTGGTGGAAGCCACGGCGATCTCCGGCCCGGCCCAGGTATAAAGCACATCATCCGATTCATTGGCGATCGTACTGCCCACCACATTCACGATGGAAAGCACTCTCGCCCCGCTGTTCTTCGCCATGCGAAGCGCCGCCAGAGTATCTGCCGTTTCGCCGGACTGGCTGATGATGATGACAAGCGTTTTCTCATCGATGATGGGGTCACGATAGCGGAACTCGGAAGCCACATCTACCTCCATGGGGACCTTCAAAAGCTTTTCAAAGGCGTACTTTGCAACCACACCCACATGATAGGAGGTGCCGCAGGCCACGATGAACACCTTGTTGAACTCCCGGATCTGCTCGGCGGTCAGGGAGATGTCGTCCAGAACCACCCGGCCTTCCCGCAGCCGGGGAGAGATGGTTTTCCGCAGGGCTTCCGGCTGCTCGCAGATCTCCTTCATCATGAAATGCTCATATCCGCCCTTTTCCGCGGCGGCAACATCCCACTCCACCCGCTCTATTTCCTTCGTGATTGGCTCCTTTTCCTCATTGAAAAAGGCAATGCTGTCCCGCTCCAGCACGGCAATCTCCTTATCCCGCAGGCGGTAAATATCCCTGGTTTTCGAAAGGATCGCCGGAACGTCTGAGGCAATGAAATTCTCGCCCTGTCCCACGCCGATGATCAGCGGGCTGTCCTTGCGCACAGCAAAGAGCTTATTCGGGCAGTCGGCACAGATGATCCCCAGGGCATAACTCCCCTCTACCTTGGACAGCAGTTTTTGGATAGCATCGAGCACGTCGCCCCGATAATAGTATTCCAGCATTTGGGCTGCCACTTCCGTATCGGTATCGGAAACGAATTCCACGCCCCGGCGGATCAGATGATTCTTTAACTCCAGATAATTTTCGATGATCCCGTTATGCACCACGGCAAATTTGCCGCCCGAGCTTTCCTGGGGATGGGAATTCACATCGGAAGGCGCGCCGTGAGTAGCCCACCGAGTGTGTCCGATGCCTACCGTTCCCGGCAGGTTCCTGCCGCCCTGCAAAATGCCGTCCAGTACGCTCAAGCGGCCCTTGGATTTTACCACATGCAGGCCTGACTCATTGTAGACCGCCACGCCTGCTGAATCGTACCCCCGGTATTCCAGCTTTGTCAAACCGTTCAGAAGAAATGGAGCGGCCTGCTCCCCGCCGATATAACCTACGATACCACACATAGCTTACGCCTCCTTGATGATCTATTCTTTTCTTTGAAGTTCTATTTAGAAAGAAAAAGGACGCTAAAATCGAGATTTTAACGTCCTGTAAAGCACTTTCACTTTCCAACGCTTACCGTCTCATGATATCTTCCCGGGCAGGGCCGTTCGAGACCATGGTAATGGGCACGCCGATATGCCGCTCCGCAAATTCCACATAACGTCTGGCGTTTTCAGGCAGGTCCTCGTATCTCTTGATCCCGCTGATATCGCATTTCCAGCCGGGCAGCACCTCCAGCACGGGCTTGCAGCGTTTCAGCTGAGCGGTGGGCGGGAAAGAATCAATCCGTTTTCCGTCCAGCTCATAGGCTACGCAAACGGGAATTTCGTCCAGATAGCCCAGAGCATCCAGCACGGTAAAAGCCACGTTGGTCGCGCCCTGCACCATACAGCCATAGCGGGCGGCGACCAGATCCAGCCAGCCCATTCTTCTGGGACGGCCCGTGGTGGCGCCGTATTCGCCGCCATCGCCTCCACGCTTTCTAAGCTCCTCGGCCTCGTCCCCGAAAATTTCTGAAACAAATTCCCCGGCGCCCACGGCGCTGGAATAAGCCTTTACCACCGTAATAATTTTCTGGATGGCATAGGGCGGGATACCGCCGGCGCCAACAGCGCCGTATCCGGCCAGAGGTGACGAAGAGGTGACCATGGGATAAATGCCCATGTCCGGGTCCTTCAGAGAACCCAGCTGACCTTCCAGCAGAATAGTCTTCCCTTCTTTCACCGCGTTATAAAGCAGAGTGGTGGTATCTGCCACGTAGGGAGCGAGGGCTTCCTTGTACTCCATCAGCTTTGCATATACCTGGTCCCGATCCAGCGGCTCACGGTGATACAGCTCCGTATACAGCACATTTTTCAAGCCCAGAACATGGTCGATCCGCTCGTAAAGAGCCTCCTTATCATCGAACAGATCGCTGATCTGGAAACCGATCTTGGCATACTTATCCGAATAGAAGGGTGCAATGCCGGACTTGGTAGAGCCGAAGGATTTGGCTGCCAGGCGGGCTTCCTCCATACCGTCCAGCTCCTTGTGATAGGGCATCACGATCTGGCAGCGGTCGGAAATGAGCAGCTTCGGCGTGGGCACGCCCCGGTCCGTCAGATCCTTGATCTCCTTCAGGAAGTTTTCCACAGAGAGCGCCACGCCGTTTCCGATGATGTTCACAATATTCTGGCGGAACACGCCGGAAGGAAGCTGGTGCAGCGCAAACTTTCCATAGTCGTTTATGATGGTGTGCCCGGCATTGGAGCCGCCCTGAAAGCGCACTACAATATCAGAATCCTCCGCCAGTACGTCCGTGATCTTCCCCTTGCCTTCGTCGCCCCAGCAAGCACCTACGATTGCTTTTACCATATTATCCACATACCTTTCCTGACTAACAACTAACTTCTAATTACTAACAACTTATCACACCTTGATCTTCGGTGTTTCTTCCCCTACAAAGCTGTATCGCGCCAATACCGGCTCCACCACTTCAGAGAGGAATTCTTCCGTCTGCTTCGGCGCACGGCCCACATATTTTTCAGGCTTCACAATCTCGTGAAGCTCCGCAAGGGTCACACCGAAAATTGGGTCTGCGGCAATGCGGGAAAGCAGGTCGTTTTCTCCACCTTCCTCCTTGACCACCTTCGCCGCCGCCATGGAATGAACCCGGATCCGCTCGTGAAGCTCCTGCCGGTTTCCTCCCCGCTTGACGGCATCCATCATGATGTTTTCGGTGGCCATAAAGGGCAGCTCTTTGAGCAGATGCTGCTCGACGACCTTGGGATACACCACAAGCCCGTCTGCCACATTGGCGTAAAGACTCAGAATGCCGTCCACTGCAAGGAAGGCCTCCGGAATACTGATCCGCTTATTGGCGGAATCGTCCAGCGTCCGCTCGAACCACTGAGCGGCCTCCGTCATGGCGGGATTCACGGCGTCGGCAATCACATATCTTGCCAGGG
>CAZNZS010000007.1:0-51892 GCA_964577585.1 uncultured Acutalibacter sp. | reverse complement strand
ATGTACTGCATGGTGTCATAGATCGCCATGCCGTCAGTAATCACGCCGCCGGGGCTGTTGATATACAGGGAAATATCCTTATCCGGATCCTGCCCTTCAAGATAAAGTAGCTGTGCCACGATAACACCGGCGGAAGCGCTGTTTACTTCATCGTTTAAAATGATAATCCTGTCGTTCAGCAGACGGGAAAAAATATCATAGGAACGCTCTCCTCTGCTGGTCTGTTCAACCACATAGGGAACCAATGCCATATTCACAAAATGAGCTCCTTTCATAATGGCTTCAAAAGGCCATCGTATTTAGTATGAATGGAAACAATAAGATTTATTCTTTTCGGGAAAGATTTAGCCCTCGGATTCTTCCTTCTTGGGTTCCGCGGCCTTCTTTGTGGTACGGGTGCGCTTAGCAGGCGCCTTTGCGGGAACTTCCCCTTCTTCCTTCTTGGCGGTGCTCTTCTTTGCGGCCGGCTTTTTGGCAGGCTTCTTCGCTTCTTCCTTCTTTTCAACAATCTTTGCGTTCCCGCGCAGGAATTCGATCGCCTTTCTGTTGGAGATATCCGCATTCAGATCCGGAACACTTACAAAGTTCTTTACGTTCTCAACGGGCATTCCGTAAGCATCGGAAAGCTTCTTGTACTCTTCTTCCGTTTCCTCATCGGTGGGCTTGATATCCTCAAGCTTGGCGATCTTTTCAAGGCCCAGACGGAGCTTCACCTGGCGCAGAGCCTGATCCTTATACTCTGTCCGCAGCGCGTCTACAGTCATATTGGTATACTTCAAATAGGTTTCCAGCTTTAATCCCTGAGACTGAAGGCGATACGCAAAGGAATTGATCATTTCGTCAACTTCGTTTTCCACCATTTCATCGGGAATCTCAGCCTGTACGCGCTCGATCACAGCGTCAACGAGTTGATTTTCCACACCGGAATTCGCGGCCTGTTCCTTGCGGTCAGCGATCTTCTTTTCAATATCCTTCTTATACTCGTCCAGAGTATCGAATTCACTTACGTCCTTAACAAATTCGTCATCGACCGCGGGAAGCTCCTTTTTCTTGATCTCATGGAGCTTGATCTTGAAAACAGCTGCCTTTCCCTTGAGTTCTTCCGCGTGATAGTCTTCCGGGAAGGTCACGTTAACATCGAACTCTTCTCCGGTCTTATGACCGACCACCTGATCTTCAAAGCCGGGAATAAACTGACCCGCGCCGAGAGTGAGCTCATAATTTTCGGCTTTGCCGCCGTCAAACTGCTTTCCATCCACATATCCGTCAAAATCAATGACGGCAATGTCACCGTTTTCCGCAGCTCTGTCTTCCACGGAAACGATGCGGGAATTTCTTTCCTGAACGCGTTCGATCTCTTTCTGGATATCCTCTTCGGTGACCTCCACAGGATCCTTGGTGACTTCGAGACCACGGTACCCATCGATGGAAACTTCAGGCTTTGTGACCACGGTCAGGGTGCATTCCATGCCCTTATCCTTAGCGATCTCGTCCACTTTAAAATCACTGACGCTGACGACCTGAAGCTCAGACTTCTCAATGGCCTCCGTAACGGTCGGACGGTAGAGATGCTCCACGGCAGCCTCAAAGAAAACCTCTTCCCCGTAATACTTTTCAATAAAAGCGCGGGGAGCATGTCCCTTGCGGAAGCCCGGAATATTCATTTTTTTGCTTTCCCGTTTATAAACGGCATTGATCGCCTCGTTGAGAGCTTCAGCGCTGACTTCGATTTTCAGTTCATACTTGTTTGTCGCTACGTTTTGAGTTGACTTAAGATCCATTTTTTCTTCCTCCGCTATATAAGGTATTGACTTGACCATGCAAAACATAAGCTATCAGGCATTATAACACAACGGTTCCAAAGAATCTATAGGTTTTCCCCAAATTATGCAGGAAAATTGTGAAATAAAAGGCTGTGACGCCCGCAAGCCTATTCCGAAATAAAAACCGGGCAAAAATTTACGAAATCGCAGGAAATCAGCCGCATTTTTATGCCGTAATAATCGCCCTGCAGTACTTTCTTCGCGGCTTCCTTCCCATGAATATGTCCGAAAAAGCATTCCCTGATCTGATTTTCCACAAGGACATTCAAAATTTCCCTGCATTCCATTCCGTCATACACAGGCGGGTAGTGGAGAAAAGCAGTCAGTTCTCCGCCAAGCCTGCGGGCCGCTTCGATAGAGGCGTTCAATCTCCCCACTTCGCGGTTGACGATTTTCTGATCTTCTTCAGACGCCGATCTGTACAGCCACCCTCTGCTGCCGCATAATGCTCTTTCTCCCACACGGTACGCGCAGTTGTGAAAGATCTTCAAAGAAAAGAGGCAGTGCTGCGCAAGAAAGGTATCCATTTTATTTCTGGTGGTCCACCAGTAGTCATGGTTGCCCTTGAGAAGGAGCTTTGTCCCAGGCAGATCCTGCAAAAACGTAAAATCCGCCAGGGTATCTTCCAGCTTCATGGCCCAGGAAATGTCTCCGGCAATGATAACGGTGTCTTCCGGTTTCACGGTGGCTTTCCAGTTTTCCTCAAGGCGCTCCACATAATTGCTCCAGCCGCGAAACACATCCATGGGCTTATCCGTGCCCAGAGACAAGTGGAGATCCGCAATTCCGTATAACGCCATATTCAGCCTTCACTCGCTTCTATCAGCTGGAAAACAAATTCGCCGGCCTTTTCTTTGGGAATGCATCGGTCAAAACGCACCTTTTTGTTCTGAAGCTCCCAAAGCTGCCGTTGCGCGCCGGTACCGGATGCCTGTTCCAGCTTTCTCATGGCGAGGAACTCATCATCCGGAACTTCTTCTCCGATCGCCAAAAGAACGCTTCTTGTAAACTTATAGGGGCTGGCAGTGGAAGCAATCACCATGGGTGTGTCTGTGTCCCCTGTTTCCCGGATATATTGACGGCACACCTGCACGCCCACCGCCGTATGGGTATCGCAAAGATAATTTTCCTGCCTAAAAAGCTGCCGTACGGTCTGCGCCGTCTCTTCCTCGGAACAAAAGCCGCCGTAAAACAGCCGGTGCACCTTCTGCCCCACATCCTCGCTGACCCTGTAAAAACCGTTTTGAGAAAGCTCGTTCATCCATCCAGACAGCGTTTTGCTGTCTTCTCCCGAAAGGGCGTACAACAGCCGTTCCAGATTGCTGGAGATCAGAATATCCATGGAAGGAGAGCTGGTGGCATAAAATTCCCTGCGCCTGTCGTAGACCCCCGTTCGAATGAAATCAGTAAGAACGCAGTTTGAATTGGAGGCGCAGATCAGCTTTTTCACCGGCAGCCCCATAACGCTCGCGTAAAAAGCCGCCAGAATATTGCCGAAGTTCCCGGTGGGCACCGTAATATTAATCTTATTTCCCGGTTTTACCTCCCCTGAAGCGCAAAGCCTCGCGTACGCATAGAAATAATAAACGATCTGAGGAAGCAGACGTCCCCAATTGATCGAATTCGCGCTGGAGAAGATCTTCCCGCAGCATTCCAGCTTTCTTTTGACGGCAGGGTCTGTAAAGATCTGCTTGACGGCTGTTTGGGCATCGTCAAAATTACCTTCCACCGCGCATACACGGACGTTTTCTCCCTCCTGTGAGGTCATCTGCAGCTTCTGCATCGGACTCACGCCGTCTCTGGGATAAAACACCAGTATCTCCGTTCCCGGAACATTCTTAAAGCCCTCCAGGGCGGCCTTCCCGGTATCCCCGGAAGTCGCAGTCAAAATGACCGCCGATTTTCCGGGAGCGGCCTTCTCCAAAGCCTTTGTCAAAAATCTGGGAAGGATCTGCAGAGCCATATCCTTAAACGCGCAGGTAGGACCATGCCAAAGCTCCAGAAGATATTTTCTTTCTTCCCCGTTTACCAGCGGAACGAGCCTTACTGGCTCCTTGCCCTCAAATTTTTCCTCAGAATAAGCTTTCTCCACACAGTCATCGATCTCCTCCGCCGTAAAATCGGTAAGGAAAAAGCTGAAGATCCGCTTTGCCATGCTGCGGTAATCCATAGTGAGAAGCTCGGGCAGCTCCGCGCGCAGATCCGGCAGGGTTTCCGGGACAAAAAGCCCGCCCTCTTCGGAAATGCCCTGAGCGATCACCTGAGAGGCCTCCATGCGCAAATCAGAATTTCTTGTGCTCTTATAGTTCATTCAAATCACCTGCCTGATCGGTATCGGAACATAGCCAGTATACCGGCCGTTCCCGTAATAAAACAGCGCCGTTTTTGGCGGCGCTTATACTATACATTACTTTTGGGATTCTGTCAAAGGTCAGCATTTCTCCGAAAAAAACGGAGCGCGTTTCCGAAAAAGAGCCTGCGGACCAATTCCTCTGAATAATTGTGCCGCAGAAAGGCTTCATACAGCTTCGGAATGGCGGCAAGGCCGTCTTCCATATCGGAAGGAAGCTGAGAGCCATCCATATCGCCTCCCATGGAAAGAACGTCTTCCCCGCCGAGAGAAAGAAAGTGCTCCGCGTGGCGCAGGATATCTTCCATAGAGGATTTTTCAGGCTCATCATTCAAAAAGGCCGTATAAAAGTTGAGGCCCACCAGTCCGCCGGAAGCCTTAACCGCCTCAAACTGCCGGTCTGTCAAATTTCTTGGGTGCCCGCAGATCATTTTTGCGTTTGAATGAGAAGCCACCAGGGGTGTTTGGGTTAGTTCGGCCACATCCCAAAACAATTCTTCACTTGCGTGAGAAATATCCAGGATGATCCCCGCCTCTTCAAATGCCGCCACGGCTTTTCTGCCGAATTCGGTGATCCCAGTGCTGCCCTTTGCCATGACGCCGCGCCCCAGCTCGTTTTCCCCGTTCCAGGTAAGCGTACACATTTTTACGCCGCGCCGCTTGAATTCCTGAACGTTCTTCAAATCGCCTCCCAGCGCGGAAGCGTTTTCCACAGTCAGGATCATTCCGTACCGTTTCTTTTCCTGTAAGCCCGCAAGATCCCCGCTTTGTTTGCAGACGGTTATCAGATCTTCATTTTTTGCCGCTTCTTCGGAAAATTTGTCCGCAACAGCACAGAAGCGTTCGAAGGCCTCCGGCCCATGAAGGCTGTCAGGAAGCCACACTGCGCAGCACTGTACGTAATTCGAAAGCAACCTGGCTTTTTCCAGATTTACGTGCAGGCTGTTTTCTCTGAAGGCAATGTCTTTGACGAAGCATTCTGTCACGGTATCGCAGTGCAGGTCAAAATAGTCCACTCCGGTCATCCTCTCTACAAGCAAAATGCGTTTTCAAGATACTCCTCGCCCAGTATTTTTTCGCCGTCGAGATAGACGGCAGCGGCGTCAAATCTTGGCTGGGCCTCAGTGGGATGAGACGCAAGATAGGCTTCCGCGGTCAAAATGATCCGCTGCTGCTTTGCGGGCGTAATTGCCTCCCACGGAGTAACCATGCTGTTTTGCTTTCTGGTTTTTACTTCCACAAAAACAATATATTGGCGGTTTTCTCCGATAATGTCGATCTCACCGAAACGGGAATGATAATTCTTTTCCAGAATGCGGTAGCCCTTTTTCTTCATCAGCTTCGCAATATGGGCTTCACCGGCCTTTCCAGCGTCAAAACTCATGATATTCTCACTTTTCCGAAAGATTCTTTAAAAAAGTTTTCCGATGCTCCGGCAGAAGGCCGTAAGCTTTGATGGCTTCATAATGCTCTTTGGTACCGTATCCCTTGTGCTTGGCAAAGCCGTATTGCGGAAATTTAAGATCCAGCTCCCGCAGCACACGGTCTCGGCTTACCTTGGCCAGAACAGAGGCAGCGGCAATACTTGCGCATTGCGCATCTCCCTTTACTACCGTTTCTCCCGGGATCGGCAGGGGAGGCATTCTGTTTCCGTCCACCAATGCCCAGTCAGCAGGCATCCGCATGGCATCATAGGCTCTTCTCATGGCGAGAAAGGTCGCCTGCAGAATATTGACCTTATCGATCTCCTCCGCCGTGGCAAAGCCTATTCCGTAGGCGGTAGCCTCTTTACAGATCACATCAAAAAGAGATTCTCTCTTTCTTTCCGTCAGTTTTTTGGAATCGTTCAGACCGGGGATCTCACAGGACTCAGGCAAAATGACGCAGGCTGCATACACGGGACCCGCCAGGGGGCCTCTCCCCGCTTCATCGATGCCGCACACCAAGGGATGACCTGCCGAAGCAGCACAGCGCTCATAGAGAAACCAATCCATAATAACTCCTCCTGAAAAACAATCGACCTCAAAGCCGCATGACCGACAACGGAAGCCCTGCCTCAGGGCTTTTCCAGGGTGATGCGGCCCAAAAGCCCTCCCCGGTATTCGTCCAGCACAATGTTTGCCGCGCGGTCCAGATCGATCTCTCCGCCGGAGATCAGCATTCCGCGCCGTCTGCCGATCCTTTCCAGGATCTCATAGCCGGGAAGACCCGGCTCTAATTCCAACTTGTACCGAGCGTTGACGGCTTTGGGATAGAGCTCCATCAACAATTCCAGCAGCTTTCCCGCCAGGCCTTCCTTATCGAGGATCTCGTCCTTCACGGCTCCGGTGAACGCAAGGTGCTCTCCCACCACCGGATCTTCAAATTTGGGCCAAAGCACGCCAGGAGTATCCAGTAGCTCAAACCCTTTCCCCACGGTAAACCAGTGGTTCTGCCGGGTCACGCCCGGCTTGTCCTGCACCTCTGCTTTTCCACCGGAACGCACAAGGCGATTGATAAAAGAGGACTTTCCGACATTGGGAATGCCCACCACCATGATCCTGATCGGCCTTCCCGTCATACCCTTTTGTTCCCAGGCAGCAATCCTGTCCGCCAAGGCCTCCCGGACAGAGCTGTAAAAGGCCGGGATACCCTTCCCGGCCTTACAATCCACCGGCACCGCACGGATCTTCCGCGTTTCATAAGCGGAGACCCACTGGGAAGTCACCGCAGGGTCCGCCATGTCGCTTTTGTTCAGAAGCACTACCCGTGGCTTTGACTGAATGATATCCCGCAAAACGGGATTGGAGCTGCTTTTGGGAATACGGGCATCCAGAATCTCGGCAACTATATCGACCAGTTTCAGATCCTCGGTGATCCTGCGGCGCGTTTTTGCCATATGTCCCGGAAACCATTGTATATTATTCCGGTTTTGTGTTTGATACCGTTCGTCCATGTTTCCCGCTCTTTCTTTAGCTTTATGTCGCCCGTGCGCCTGAATGTCTGCCCTATTTTACAAAACCGGCCTGAGAAAAGGGATACAGATTGAAGACCACTTTCCCCAGAATATTCCTGTGATCCACCATGCCCACATCTAAAAACCTGCTGTCAGTGGAATTGCCGCGGTTATCCCCCAGCACAAAAACGCAGTTTTCCGGTACAATCTGCGGAAACTCCAATACCTTCCCCGGATAATCCGGCAGGAAAGTGATCCCGTTGGCTATTCCAAAGGTTTCCCCCATCACCGGTTCACTGTCTACGACCACTTCACCGAGCTCCTGATCAAAGCTTACCGTTTGCCCGGCGGTTGCCACCACGCGTTTGATAATGGGCTTATCAAGCGCATTCACAACGATGACGACATCACCCTGCTCTATCTCGCCGGCAAATCCGGAAACGATGACCCGGTCTCCGCCGTGATAGGTGGGCACCATGGAGGAACCCTCCACAGTGATGATGCGCACGATAAAAGTGAAAACAAAAGCCACCAGGACAATGGCATAAACGATCGTTTCTGTCCATTCGAGAACGGATTCCCGAAAACTCTTCGGAGTGCCCTCCGCAGGCTGCTCCTGATGCCGAAGCTCTTCTGTATCGCTCACTTCAAATCACTGTCCTTTCCGGAACCCTTTGCGGAAAAAAGGCGGAAAACCGCCTTTCCCAATACATTTCGCTCGTCCACCATGCCGACGATACGGTAACGGCTGTCTTCAGAGACCGAGCGGTTATCGCCCAACACAAAAACACAGCCGGGAGGCACTTCCTGCGGAAAATCCAACAGCTCAAAGGAAGTGTACGGCTCCTTTGTGACGCCGTTTTCCAGCCCAAACCTGCTTTCGTCAAGAGCCTCGCCATCTACCAGCACTCTGCCGTTTTCATAGTCAAAATTGACCGTTTGACCCTCGGTGGCGATCACACGCTTGATGATCGGCTCCCGCAGCACATTGGTGATCACCACTACGTCGCCCTGCTTTAAAGCCAAATGACTGCTTGCCACAAGGACCCTGTCGCCGTCATGGAAGCTTGGGATCATGGAGGTGCCGGTAACCGTGATCACACGAAACAGGAAGGTGAAGACCATGGATACTATCACCACGGCGATCACAAGCTCTTCCGCCCAATCCAGGATGGTTTTTACTATTCGTTTTTTCTTTTTGGGCTCCTGCGCAGCCATCGTATCCATGATTGAAAACTCCCAAACAAATCGATCTCACAAAAGACTTATCCGAAAAAAGGCTTTCGCCGCTCAACACAGGCATGGCCTGTATAAAAGCAAAAAAGGGACAACTGAATGTCCCTTTGAAAGCTTTCTTATGCAGCTATCAGCGAATCTGCTCCTTGACCTTTGCAG
The DNA here is from genome assembly GCA_964577585.1 of uncultured Acutalibacter sp. Classification (GTDB taxonomy): domain Bacteria; phylum Bacillota; class Clostridia; order Oscillospirales; family Acutalibacteraceae; genus Acutalibacter. Next base: position 43,389 of record CAZNZS010000007.1, on the reverse strand, counting down.
CCTTGCCGACACGATCACGCAGATAATAGAGCTTCGCCCTGCGGACACGGCCCATGCGGACTACCTGAATTCCCTTCACATTGGGAGAATGAAGCGGGAATACCCTCTCCACGCCCACTCCATAGGAAATACGGCGCACGGTAAATGTCTCACTGACTCCGCTGCCCTTTCTGGCAATCACGGTGCCTTCAAACTGCTGAATTCTCTCACGGTCACCTTCACGGATGTTAACGTCCACCTTAATGGTGTCGCCCACAGAAAACTGAGGGACCTCTTCCTTGAGAGAACTCTGGGAAATTGCTTTGATTGCGTCCATTTGATATTCCTCCATATAGATGATTTCAGACATTCATGCCGGTACCGGCAGCGGACTGCCCGCCTTTACAGCCCCGCAGGCAAGCGATTAAGAGAAAACCTGCTGACTCAAATGCCTATATATCTTATCACAGAGCACTCCGGAAAGCAAGCGTTTTTTAGCATATCTCGGAAAAATCTTTTGTAAGCAGGCGCTTTCTGGTGATCTGGAGCTCCGGTTCAAAGCCTTCATACTTGGAAAAAGCCTCCATAAGCAGATAGGGATTTACGCTTCCGGATACACTACAGGGAAGCCTGAGGCCGATTCTCATGGAATGAGGGCCGGTCCTCTGCCGGTCCATGGAAAGAAAATAGGGCTTGACGTCAATGCTTTTATCCCCTTTTTTGCTGTGCTTTACCACAGTGATCCTCTCGTTTGACAAAAGCTCCTTCAGCTTTTCCTCCGGATCAATGCCATCGGCCGTTTCCAAAAAGATCTCATAATCGGCGAAGGAAATGGCATCGATCTTTTCCTTCGGCTCTGCCGCCTTCAGGATGTGAATGTCGCCGGGCAGCTTCCCGTTCAGCCTGCCAACAACCTGTTCAAATGCCGTTTCCTCGGTAAGCCTGATATCCATGCATTCCTTTTCGCCGGTTATCCCAAGGGACAGCGGCATGGAAAAGGTCATATAGATCCGGGGATTAAAGCCTTCCGTGTACCAGACCGGCAACCCGGAAAGCCTGATGGCACGGCTCATGCACCTTGTGAGATCCAAATGGGAAATGTATTTTGCCGAACCTTTTTTCTCAAACCACACTCTCACGTTTTTCAACGCAGATACCTCCTTTGTGACAGGACGCCCCGCACTGAGAGCATTTTTCCCGGCAATTCGGCGTGGTGACTGCCTGATAGGCCCGCTCACACTCCGCCTTCAGAAAATCCTTACGGATCCCGTAATCCAGATGATCCCAGGGAAGCGTTTCGTCGAAGCTGCGCAGGCGATTGGCATAAAAAGAGGGGTCTAAGCCGCAACAGGCGAAAACATCCATCCACTTGTCAAAATCAAAGCATTCATCCCAGCCGTCAAAGTGCATTCCCCTGTTTACCGCTTCTTCCAATACAGCGCACAGCTTTCTGTCGCCCCGGGCAAACACGGCCTCCAAGAAGCTTGTCCGCGCCCCGTGATAGCTTACGCTGATCCGCTTTGAGGAAATATTTGATTTTAAGATGATCTGTTTTTCGCTCAATTCCTGCATGGTATTCTGCCCAAACCACTGGAAGGGCGTAAATGGCTTCGGCACAAAGGCCGCACAGCTGAGCGAGACCTCCACGGCCTTTCCCTTCGGCTTTTCCTCATTGGCGTAAAAGGCATCCACAACCTTTTTCCCGAGTTCCAAAATCGCCTTGACATCCGCCTCCGTTTCTGTGGGGAGACCGATCATAAAATAGAGCTTTATACGGGTCCAGCCTTCGGCAAAGGCCACATTGACCGTGCGAATCAATTCTTCTTCGGTCACATTTTTGTTGATCGTGTCGCGCATTCGCTGGGAACCGGCCTCCGGCGCGAAGGTCAAACCGCTTTTGCGCACGGAATGGATCCGACGCATCAATTCGGGAGAGAAGTTATCCACCCGAAGCGAAGGCAGAGAAAGGCTTACCTTTCTATTTTCAGTCCACAGGTGAAGCTTGTCGATCATCTCGTGAAGGCAACTGTGATCGCTGGTGCTCAGAGAAGAAAGGGAAATCTCATCATACCCGGTGGAATCGCACAGCGCCCTGCATTGGGCGTCGATAACATCCACGGATTTTTCCCGGAAGGGCCTGTAAATAAATCCCGCCTGACAGAAGCGGCAGCCACGGATACATCCCCGCAGCACCTCTTCGGAAATGCGGTCAAATACCACCTCCACCATGGGGACCGGGAAGGAATCGGGAAAATACGTTTTATCAAGGTCAAGACAGACCCGGCTTTTGACCTTTTCGGGAGCGCCGCCGGAAGGCTTACAGGATTTCAGCGTGCCGTCTTCCTTATACTCCACCCGGTACAGAGAAGGCACATATACGCCTTTGATCTGAGCGGCAAGCTCCAGGAATTCCTTCTTTTTCTTCCCTTCCTCTTTGCAGCGGCGGTAAAGCTCCATCACCTCAATGTCCACTTTTTCCCCGTCTCCCAGAAAGAAAATGTCAAAAAAGTCGGCCAGGGGTTCGGGGTTGCAGGCGCAGGGACCTCCACCCACCACGATGTTGAACAGGTCGTGCCTGTCTTCGCTGCGCAGGGGAATCCCAGAAAGCTTCAGCATATTCAGAACATTTGTGTAGCTGAGCTCATATTGAAGCGTGAAGCCGATAAAGTCAAAGCTGTTCACAGGATCTCCGCTTTCCAAAGCGTACAGCGGAATGTGGTTCTCCACCATCTTTTCTTCCATGTCGATCCAGGGTGCAAACACACGTTCGCACCAGAAATAGGGCACCTGATTCATGGCACCGTAAAGGATCTTTATTCCCAAATGGGACATACCTATTTCGTAGGTGTCTGGAAAGCAGAAGGCAAACCTCACATCCACGTCCTTTTTATCCTTTACAACGGAATTCAGTTCTCCGCCCACGTAACGCCCCGGCTTCTGTACCTTGAGCAGCAGTTTTTCAATTTCCCTGGGATACATTACACCCATTCCTTCTCTTCGATATGTTCACGGCGTTCAGGCACGCTGTATTCGAAATGATTATACCTGATTTTCTCCGCATTTGCAACCGCGCTTAAAAAAGGAAAAAATCCTGCTTTAAGACAAGATAAAGCATCAGATAGATGCTGAGGGCCAGCAAAGAGAAGTTATACCTGGTGGACAACAGAAGCAAAAAGCCCAGCACTGCCAGCGGAAACAGGAGAAGCAGGGAGATCGTGAAAACAAGCTTCTGCGCGCGTTCCACGTCTGTTATCCGGCAGAGCAGCGCCCGAAGCGCAAGCCCGCCGTCCAGGGGTTCTATGGGCAGCAGATGGAACACACCGAGCACAAGATTGGCCGCTCCGAACCGGCTTTTCTCAAGCCCGAAGGCAAAAAGCACGGTAAAAGCAAAGAGATTGGCAAAGGGGCCTATGAGGGAGATCCAGGCGCTTTGCAGATAGGTGGCGGATCTGGCGGGGTCCTTCATCACACGGCACCCCAGTGCGGAAAGGGAAACGGCCTTAGGCGGGCAGTGGTTTACCGCCATGACAGCCAGATGGGCGCTCTCGTGGAGAATGAGCGCCGGCAAAAAAGCCGCGCTGCCATCGGCCCCCGCAAACAGGATGCAGAAGCATAGCAGCGCAAAGCAGGAAAAATGCAATTCGATCCGGCAGCCCGCAAGTGTAAAGGCAAGCATTCAAACTCTTTGCAGGGAATCGCCGCCCTGCAAGACGGCTTCAGGCTGCCGAGAGCTTTCCGGCAGGGAAGCCGGCGCCTTTTCTTCCCTGTTCACCCAGCTTGGCAGTTCAATTCCGCGGGAAGCCTCACTCTGATACCAGTCCGCCACCTGTTCATATTTTTGGAAATCCGTGATTTTCAATATCACCAGGGCCAGCAGCGCCAAAGCGCACAGAAGAGCCTGCAGAAGCGGGACCAGGGATCCCCCGCTTTTTTTTACTCTCTGCCCTTCTTCCGCTTCAGGCTCGGCCTGCTCCCCGTATTCTTCAATTTCCTGAAATTCGTTTGGATCCCGCATATCAGAGAATAATGCACAACAGCCCGCTGCAGCCGTCGTTTATAATGCGTTCAATGGTTTCACGCACCTTTTCCCTGGCGTCTACCGGCATACGGTACAGCTTGTTGTGCATCCCCTCATTGACCAGAGAATGCAGAGATTTGCCAAAAATATTGGATTCCCAGATATCCACGGGGTTTTCTTCAAATTCCTTGAGCAGGTACATCACCAGCTCTTCGGATTGCTGTTCGGAGCCCACGATCGGCGTGATCTCGGTATTGATCTGCGTTCGCAGCATATGGATGGAGGGAGCCGTTGCCTTCAGCCGCACTCCGTATTTTCCGTTTTGCTTCAGGATCTGCGGTTCCTCCAAGGTAAGCTCTTCCACATCGGGCATCACGATACCGTATCCGGTTTCAAGTACATCATCGTAGGCCTGCTGCAGCTTTTTGAACTTTTTACGGATGGATGTCATCTCAATGAGCTGTGCCATCAATGCCGATTCGTCCCGGATCTCCAATTCGGTTTTTTCGCTCAGGATCCGATAGAACAGCGATTTATCCAAAATCAGCTCCGCGCTGCCGCGGCCGCTTCCAAGGTCCATGGACCTGATGCGGACATCCTTTACGAACTCGCTGGAAGTCATGGAGGTCATCATTTGCTTTGCTTCACACATTCTGCTGATACGGCATTGCCCCCGAAGAGTTGTAAGGAGATCAGAAAGCAGCCAATGATCCGTTTCCAGGGAAGTTACCCAGCCGGGAATATCCAATTCGATCTCACGCACAGGAAACTGATACAAGAGTTTTGCCATAACGCTCTTGATATCCTCCTCCGTGATATCCACACAATTGACGGGAATAACCGGGACCTCATATTTTTGAGAAAGCTGGTTTGCAAGGCTCTGCGCTTCGGGAGAATCGGGCTCAACGCAGTTGAGCAGCACCACATAAGGCCGGTTTGTCTGGTTGAGCTCTTCGATCACCCGTTCTTCCGCCTCTTCATATTCTTCCCGGGGAATATCGCTGATGCTGCCGTCGGTAGTGATCACAAGGCCAATGGTAGAATGCTCGGTGATCACCTTTTTTGTACCGATCTCCGCGGCCATATTGAAGGGGATCGGCTCTTCATACCAGGGGGTGCGCACCATACGGGGCTGATCCTCCTCAATATACCCGATCGCGCTGGGGACAATATAGCCCACGCAGTCTATCATCCGCACGTTGAAGGAGGCGTCGTTATCAAGCCGGACAGAAACGGCTTGCTCGGGAATAAACTTGGGCTCTGTAGTCATGATGGTGCGTCCCGCGGCGGACTGCGGAAGCTCATCGACCGCTCTGTCCCGCTGTACCCCGTCCGGAATATTGGGGATGACCACCGTGTCCATGAACTTCTTGATAAAAGTGGATTTTCCCGTTCTCACCGGCCCCACAACACCCACATAGATCTCGCCGTTCGTACGGTCCTGAATGTCCTTAAAAACGTTAAATTCTTCCATGTAAGTACCTCTCTACTTTTTGATTGATCAGCGGTTGCAGATGATGATAGGCCCGTCTGACGGAATCGTTTCCTCGTACAGTTCGTTCTGCGCGCGGATATCGGAAAGCAGCGCGCGGTGGTTTTTGGCGATATCCCATACCCGTTCTCCGGCGGAGGCATAGTAAACCAACAGCCGCGGTGACGCCGCGTATGGCTGCGCATCCTCCGGGACGCCGGCCGAGGTCAGATATTTCAGGGAAGACTTGCTGTAAAGGAATGTGCTGACCGGAGTTTCCACGGAGACCTCCACCGTGGATCTATCGACGATCCGGTATTCCCAGATCTCCGTTCGGGAGGCTGTATCGGTTTTTCTCGATAAGACGTCTTCCAATTCCGTGGCGCAGTTGTAATCAAAGGCTTTTTCCGTGTAAAGCATTCTGCCCTGGCTCCCGAGATAGAGCATACAGACGGTAAAGCGGACACGGTAATTCAACTTTCCCTTATCGCAAACCGACTGTACATCGCTCTGTTCGCACCAAAGATCCAGTACCTTTTCTATTTCATCTTCCTGTACGGAAAGGGTACATTTTTTCTTCAGTGTCTCTTCGTGCGCCTTTTCGGCCCTTGTCATCGTACTTTGCGCATACCGCAGCTCCAGCGGCACCTGAACGGAATAGGCATCATCCACGGCCTCGACCTGACAGGGCTTATAAATAAACGCCGTCAAAAAAGTTCTGCAGAGAAATTTCACAGCAGTATTCTCGCCCATGTCGTCTTCTCTGGGCTGCAGACTGCTTTCACCGGCAAGTATCCGAAAATCGCAGATGCAATCTTCATCCACTCCGCCGCAGTCAATGACCTGGCTGAATTCTACGGATGAACTCATCTTTTCTGTGGTAGTGCCGTCAACTGAAGAAAGGTAGAGAAAAGAAACGTCCGCTGTGCCGCTCACCGATATTCTTCCCGAAGAAAGATGGTATTCCGAAATGCGGCAGCTAATGCTTTTTCTGAGGATTGTTTCCACGGGAGGCTTTCCGTTTTTCAGCTGCAGAGTATCTTCCATGGTAAACTGATGGCACACGGCGTTGACGGCCTGAGAGGCTTCATAGGTACTGCCAAGTTTTTCGATGGTATCCTCATCGATCCCGCAGGTGATCAGCTCACGGCGCTGTACAACGGCAAGGGCCTTCAGGGAAACGGAAATGTGCATGTCGATGCGCCGGGCGCTGACCGCCCTGCAGGTCACGTGCTCTGCCCTGCACTCTATTCTGGCCACCGCCTTTTCTTCCGACGCCCTGATCTTTACGGAAGAAGAAAAATCTTTTGTGAAGTCACAGCAGCGCACAGCGTCCCCTTTGGAATCCAGATACAAAACACGGACGTCGCAGCTTCCGTCACAGCTCAGAGTATCCTCAGAGATCACATAAGAGGATATTTCCGGGGTCACCTGACACTTTAAGATCTTCTGCACATCCGGGCAGTAATCCGGAAGATTATATTCTGTATCAATAGGCGCCTCAAAGCTGCCGTCAAATACGGGATCAAAGTATTCATAGGGCTGCGTCTTTACTTTTGCCTGCATAGGGTATCCTCTCCTTTACTTTTCTAACTCATATCTATGCACGGACAGGAATTTTATGCAAAAAACAGCAGCCCGGCCGAAGTTTTCGGCAGGACCGCTCGATTAAGTATTCTTTTCCGGCACCCCACAGGGGCAGCCTTTACTCTGCTGCTCTCTTGATCCCATACATCTTTCTGAGCAGAAACCCAAAAAATCCGGTACGCTTTTCCACTATGACGACCTTCATCAAAATCCCTCCCGTTTAATGCCGCAGCAAAGAAATCCCCATGGCCACCATGATCACCGCAGAAAGGAACAGGGTAAGGCCTACAGGGCAAAAGCAGGAGAGAGACATACCCAATCCAAAGCAAATCGCGCACATACATCTGCTCTGCCGATTTTTGAAGCAGGAAACATCACATTTCCGCCTGCAGTTTGCCTGGGCCATACCATCATCTCCGCTTATTATGCTGCCGTTTTTTTCGTTCAATACCAGTATATACACAGAGAGAAATTTTGTTACGGCTTGTAGATCAAGACGAGGGCGGTACCGGTGTGCACACGGATCTCCGCATCATCTGCAGTGATGCTGTTGCTTACGCCCATCAAAACGCCACCGCAGACAAGGCTTTCGTGGTTCAGCGGGTATTCCAGGCCGGAATAGGAAACGTTGCAGGAAACGCCGCGGTAGGGAAAAACGGAAACCGTGCTTCCTCTGGCCCCTGTCATCTTCAGCTTTTCATCGCAGAGCAGAAAAACCTTTGTGTGGCTGTCCGCCAAAACGCCGCGGCCGCCATGTTCCTTCAGATATTGCAGCACTTCCAGATTGGCAAAGGTATGGTCGAGCCGCTGACCGCCAAGGCATCCGAGAAGCACGAAGTTGCGAAATCCTTTCGCAAGGCCCCGCATAACTGCATACATGGTATCGGTAACGTCCTTCTGAACCGGAAGATTGAAAACGCGAACATCCTCCGGAGGCTTTTTCTTTGCGGAATCAAAATCGCCCACGATCAGATCAGGCTTGATATGATATTTTTCCGCTGTTTCAAACCCGGCATCCGCACAAATAACATAGTGGCTTTTCGGATCGTACTCGTGGAAGATCCTGCCAGATTCTATGGGCGAAGCGCCGATTATCATACAGTTCTGTTTTTCTGCTGCCATTGCTTGATATCCTTTATCTCTTGATAGAGCTGTACATAGCTTTCAAAACGGGAACGGGCAATTTTCCCTTCTTCCACCGCACGGAGCACGGCACAGCCCATTTCACAGGTGTGAGAGCAGGTGGAAAATCTGCACTCGTTCAAATAAGGGACAAATTCTCTGAATCCGAAGGCAAGCCTTTCCTTATCGGTGATCCGGTATTTTTCGGCGTCAAAGGTGGAAAAGCCCGGCGTATCGGCCACGTAGCTTTCAGGACCGATCTTATATAATTCCACCTCTCGGGTGGTATGGCGGCCCCTTCCGAGCTTTTGGCTTATCTCCCCTGTCTTCAGGCAAAATTCGGGAAAAACAGCATTCAAAAGGCTTGATTTTCCCACACCGGAATTCCCGGTGAAAGCTGAGATCTTTCCGGGAAGCATCTCCCTGACGCTCTCTATTCCTTCGCCGTTGGCCGAGGATACGAGAAAGCACGGGATCCCCGCCAGATCATAAGCGCGCTTCAGAGCTTCTCCATCTTTCAGATCCGTTTTGGTAAGGATCACGATGGGGTCAATGCCATTAAGCTCCGCTGCCGCAATGCTTTTGTCGATGACCTGAGGCTCCGGAGACGGCTCTTTTGTAGAAGAAATCACAAAGAGCTGATCCAGATTCGCAAGCGGCGGACGAACCAGGTGATTCTTCCGCGGAAGAATCTCTTCGATCGCGCCTGTCCCGTCTTCCTCCACAAATATCCGCACCCGGTCACCGGCACAGGGAGAGATCTTCTCTCTGCGGAACCTTCCTCTGGCCGCGCAGGTATATAGTTTGTCGTCTGCCTCTACATAGTAGAAGCCGCCGATCCCTTTTCGAAGCAGTCCGGTAAATTCCATAAATCTACCCGCTTTAATCGGTCACATCTCCGGACCCGGGTATAGAATTGTCATTCGAAGTGGAGGGATCGTGATCCGCAGGCGGAACATAGGCAGAGATTTCGCCCGGCCGGACCTGCTGAGCGTCATAATCAAAATCAATGGTCATATAGCGCTGACCGTCCAGCTCTACCACGAAGTTATCTACGCCCGAGGTCCCGCTGTATTCCAACATATACCCGCTGGAATAGGCGGGGTTTACAGTTACGGTCTGCACCTGAGTGCCGTTCTGGTAAAGCTGCAGCGTGATATCCCGGTCGATACCGCTGGGCAGCGGCACAGAATAGCTCATGGTCTTTACGGCTCCCTTGCCGGAGCTTACGGTAATATCCACTGTGGCTCCTTCGGACACCATGGTACCGGACTCGGGATTTACGCTCAAAACCGTATTGGCAGGCTCTGTGCTCCTGTCATCCCTTGTGATATTTCCGATCGCAAAGCCGGCATCTTCCAGCTTTGCGGTAACATTCTGCAAAAGATCGCCCTTCAGACCGTCGGGAACGGGCACTTTCTTTTTGGATGGCCCCTTGCTGACCTTCAGCGTGATCACTGTGCCTTCAGAAACATTCGTATTTGCCGGTGGATCGGTGGAAACCACCTTACCGACCTCGATCTCATCGTCGGCCACATTTTCGGAAGTATATCCCAGATTATACTGCTTCAAAAGAGCAATGGCATCCGCCTGGGAATAATTGGTCACATCGGGCACCTCGACCTTGCTGATCTGTCCGTTGACAGTCAGCTCCACTTCCTTTCCCTTCTTGACCATGACGTCCTTTTGAGGAGACTGCTTCAACACTTCTCCCGGCTGCTTTTCGGGATTGTTCCCTTCGACAGTCTTAAAGGTAAAATTCTCGGTATATTCAGGATTCGTTATGATGTCCTGATAGATCATCCCTTCAAAATTCGGCATCTGGATCTGATCGTCGACCGCTTCGCCCTGAGTGAGCGTATCCCAATGATTCATCACCCAAACAGCGCCTACTGTAAGGAAAATAATGATCAAAGCGGCCACAATTCCTTTAATGACCATGGCGCCCTTCGCGCTCTTTCTGGAACGGACAAGCTCCTCTTCATATTCGTAATTATCATCATAGGAGGGCTTGAAGCGGTTCGAATCGTAATTTTCCAGCTGACGGGCGGAATCATAGGCGGAACCACCCATAGGGACATCATACCGGAAGATCATGTTGGGATTTCTGCGGAACTGCTCCAGATCATCCAGCATTTCTCCGGCAGACTGGAAACGGTCCACGGGATTCTTCTCCATGGCGCGCATCGTGATCTGCTCCAGGCCTCTAGGAATGGCCGGATTCAGTTCTCTGGGCATAACCGGTTTTGCCTGAAGCTGCATCAAAGCTACGGAAACGGCGCTGTCGGCAACGAAGGGAAGCCTGCCGGTAAGCATTTCATAAAGCATAACGCCTACGGAATAAATATCGGCCTTATCGGTGATATAATCTCCGCGGGCCTGTTCGGGAGCAATATAGTGGACAGAACCTATGGCCTTATCGGTCATGGTAGTGGTTTCGCTCTGCAAAAAGCGGGCAATGCCGAAATCGGTCACCTTTATGGTGCCGTTTTGAAGGAGCATAATATTCTGTGGCTTAATATCCCGGTGAATGATCCCCTTGCTGTGGGCAAGCTCCAAAGCCATAAGTATCTGCGCGGTAAAATGGACGGCCTCCTGCCAGCGGATCGTGCCTTCCTGCTCAATATACTGCTTCAGCGTGATCCCATCAATAAACTCCATGACGATGTACTGAATCTGATCGCCGAAGCTGACATCATACACCTTTACCGTATTGGGATGATCCAGCATGGCGATCGCTCTGGATTCATTGCGGAACCTGCGGAGAAAATCGCTGTTGCTGGAAAACTCCTCCTTCAGGATCTTAATGGCGACCCAGCGGTCCTCCACACGGTCATACGCGCGGTACACGCAGGCCATGCCGCCAACGCCCACGAGCTCGTGAATTTCGTACCTTCCATCGAGGCGCTTGCCTATAAATTTATCTGCCATTCTTTCTCAACCTTTCCTAATTTATACTCTCTTTTTGCTCTCTGCCCTTCGCTTCAGCTGTTTCGGATCACAGCTACGGTGATATTGTCAGAGCCTCCGGACTCAACCGCGAAGCGGATCAGTTTATCAACAAGGGTTTTCCCGCTTTTGCCGTGCTTTCCGACGTATTCCGAAAGCGTTTCGTCCGTAAGGTAATTGGAAAGGCCGTCAGAACAGGCGATCGCCAGATCTCCGGGAAAAAAATCAAAGGTGTCATAATCGCACTCGACCTGTTCATGAACGCCCAACACTCTGGTAACAATATTTCTGTGGGGATGCACACGTGCTTCTTCCTGCGTTATCTGCCCCATATTCACAAGATCCTGCACATAGGAATGATCCATTGTGATCTGAGTCAGCCCGTCTTCATTTTTCAGATAAGCGCGGCTGTCGCCTACATGTACCACATAAAGGATGCCCTGCGTAGCCACCATAAGCACCACGGTGGTACCCATGCCGCGAAGTTCTTCTTTTTCCAGTGACATCTGGTATACGGCATCATTCGCGCGGCTGATGGCATTGTGCATCAGGCTTTTCAAATTTCCGGCGGTCATGCCTTCCTGGAATCCGTCAAGCAGCACTTCCTTGATTTTTTGGGCAGCCACGGCGCTGGCAACATTTCCGCCGTTGGCGCCGCCCATTCCATCGCATACGATCGCCCAGGCGCTGTTTTTGGAAAATAGGCCGCATTCGCAGGAATCCTGATTGGATTCCCGCACGGCACCTACATCCGTACCATAATCAACCTTCATGACCGTTTCCTCCTTTGTGTTGGCCTCTAAGCTGCCCGCAGGAAGCTTCGATATCGGCCCCCAGTGTTCTCCGCACCGTAGCGGTCACCCCCAGGGATTCCAGAATTGAAACAAACCGTTTTTGACGGCCGACTTCGCTTTTTCTATAACCGGTTCCTGTTACATCGTTGACAGGAATCAGATTTACGTGAGCCAAAATACCTTTCAGTTTAGAAGCAAGCATCCGAGCGCACCAGTCCATATCATTCAGGCCCCGGATCATTGCATATTCAAAAGAAATACGCCTTCCGGTGGTATCCGAATAATACCTGCAGGCATTCAGCAGTTCTTCCATATTCCACCGCCGGTTTACCGGCATGGTACGGCTTCGCAGCTCATCATCGGGTGCATGCAGTGACACGGAAAGCGTGAGCTGCAGCTTTCGGTCCGCCAGATCACAAATCCTGTCTGCCAGTCCGCAGGTGGACAGAGAAATATGGCGCATTCCGATATTCATTCCCTCCGGCGAAGAAGCAAGCTCAAGGAACCGCAGCACATTTTCGTAATTGTCAAGCGGCTCGCCCATTCCCATTAAAACCACATTGGAAATACGCGCGCCGGCATCCAAAGAAGCCGACTGGATCTGGGAAAGGATCTCAGAGGCCGTCAGGTTCCTGGTAAAGCCTCCCTGGCCCGTCGCGCAGAAGGTACACCCCATTTTACACCCAACCTGGGTAGAAATGCAAATAGAATATCCGTGATGGTATTCCATCAGCACCGATTCCACATATTCCCCATCGTTCATACGGAACAGATATTTCACGGTGCCGTCTCTGGAAACGCGCTTGAGCTCTACCTCCGCCCATGCTATTTCATACTGTTCCGAAAGCTCTTCCCGAAGCCGTTCCGGCAGATCGCTCATCTGGAAAAAATTTTTTACTCCGCGGTGCAGCCAGCGATAAATCTGCCCTGCCCTGTATTTTGGAAGCCCGGAAGAAACAAGCTCTTCCGTAAGCTCTGAAAGCGTCATGGATTTGATGTCTTTTTTTTGCAAGGGCTCATTCCTCCACCGCCGCAGATTTCTTTCTTCGGAAGGAAGCGGCAAAGAATCCGTCGGAAGCTCCGGAAAAAGGCATCATCGTCAGCTGGCAGTCAGGTTCCTCTACCACTCTTCGGACACCTGAAAGCTTTACCGGCAAAGGTTCAAAATCAGGGGATTCCCGAAGGAAACGCTCCGCGACCTCATTGTTTTCCGCCGGATTCAGCGTGCAGGTGGAATACACCAGCGTTCCTCCCGGCTTTACGAAAGAAGAACAGTTTTTCAATATGGCAAACTGCAGTTCCGGCAATTCCTTTACGTTCTGCAAAGCCTTGTATCTGATCTCCGGCTTTCTGCGGATCACGCCGAATCCGGAGCAGGGTACATCGCAGAGGACCTTGTCGGCGCTTATTTTCTCATCTATCGGTTTTGACATATCCGCGGCTTTGGCGGTAACACAGGATATTCCCAGACGCTTTGCATCTTCAAGAATCAGCTTCACCCTTCCCGGATGCAGATCAAAAGCAAAAACGCGGCCTTCGTCTCCCATTCTTTCCGCCATGGTAAAGGTTTTTCCGCCGGGAGCAGCGCAGCAATCACACACTGTGTCCCCCGGCGCCGGAGAAAGGATCTCACAAACAAGCTGAGCGGAAAGATCCTGTACATGAAACAGGCCTTCCTGAAACTGTGGCAAAGCGGCAGGAGCGCCGCAATCCTCAAGCTGCATACAGCCTGCAGGGCCATCCATCACCCTGCAGGAGATTCCCACATCCAGGAAAGACACCTTCAAGGCATCGGGCTCGGTTTTCAATGTATTGACGCGAACGGTGATCGGCGGTTTTTCTTGCAGCGACGTCAAAAGCTTTTGGGTGATCTCTTTTCCGTAAGCGTTCTTCCAAAGAAGGATCAATTCTTTGGGCAGTGAATAACGAATGCTTTCCGCCCAGGAAGAGTGTCCCTCAGGCAGGGTGATTTCCGCTTTTTTACGGCTCAGGTTTCGAAGAACGCCGTTGACAAATCCGGAAAGTGAAATTTTTCCACAGCTTTTCAAGGCGGTCACTGTCTCGTTTACCGCAGCCGAATCCGGCACACGGTCCAGATAGAAGATCTGGTAAGCACCGCAGCGCAATGCCGCTTTTACCAAGCTGTCCATCCTTTTTCCCGGGTCGCGGAGGCATTGACCGATCAGCCAATCCAGCGTGATGCGTTTCTCCAGCACACCGTAGAAGATGGTCGTAGCAAGCGCCGAATCGCGCTTATCCAAACCGGAAGCCTGCAGGGCGTGGTCGATCACCAAATTAGAATATCCTTCCTCTTTTTCCATGCGCACAAGGGCTTCCAGCGCCACTGTGCGGGCAGTTGTTTTCATCATAGTATCCCTGAAAAAATTATGAAATATTCTGAATCAAGGCCTCTCCCTTTATAGGATGGCCCAGCAAGTACTCTTTGCCGCTCATTTTTTTTCCGTTTTCTGCTTGTAAAGAAGTGATCAAAAGCGCACCTTTTCCGCAAAAGACGCGAAGCCCATCCCTGGGATCCACCGTTCCGGGAGTTCCTTCTCCGGAAAGCGCCCTGGAAGCCAAAAGCTTAATGCGTTTTCCGTCAAGAATAACGGGAACACCCGGCCACGGGTTCAAGCCCCGGATCAAATCGTGGATCTCCTGAGCAGGCCTGCTCCACTGGATTTTGGAAAGCTCTTTGGAAAGCATCGGCGCAGCAGTGGCTTCTTTCCCGTTCTGTGCCTGCCGGGTCAGCGTACCCTTCTCAAGCTGATCCAGGGTATCCCCCAGAAGCTCCGCCCCCATGACAGACAGCCGGTCAAAAAGCTCGCCCGAAGTTTCTTCTTCTCCAATGGGCGTTTCGGCCTTCAGCAGAATATCGCCAGTATCCACGCCCACATCCATATACATGGTTGTAACACCGGTAGTTTTCTCTCCGTTTATCACAGCCCACTGGATTGGAGCCGCGCCCCGGTATTTTGGGAGCAGCGAGCCATGCACATTGATGCATCCGTGCTTCGGTATATTCAAAACATTTTCCGGTATGATCTTCCCATAGGCCACCACAACGATCAGCTCAGGGGCAAGGCCGGACAGCAGCTGATACTGCTCCTCATTTCTGAGCGTGGCCGGCTGATAAACCGGGATCCCATATTGAAGCGCCAGCTCTTTGGCCGGAGGCGCCTGCAGCTTATGCCCCCTGCCCTTTGGCTTGTCGGGCTGTGTGAACACAGCGCACACCTGATCGCCGCGATCCAAAAGCTTTTGCAGGGAAGGAACGGCAAAATCCGGCGTTCCCATAAAGACGATCCGCATATACTCTTATTCCCCCTGTTCCTGCGCTTTGGCGGCTTCCTCCTCCAGTTCTTCCGTGGTGACTACGCGGGTCGTGTGGGAGGTAAACAGGACGCCGTGAAGATGATCTATTTCATGGCAGAACGCTCTGGCGCACAGTTCTTCTCCGGTTGCCTTGAACCAGTTTCCGTCCCTGTCCTGAGCTTTGACCGTGACCTTCATGGGCCTGCTGACCTGCCCCCACCGATCCGGATAGGAAAGGCAGCCCTCCCAGCCGGTCTGTTCGCCGGAGGTCTTTACGATCTCCGGGTTTACAAGCTCGATCGGCCCTTCCCCCACGTCTACGATACAGACCTGACGCAAGATCCCCACCTGGGGAGCAGCCAATCCGGCGCCGTTAGCGTCGGCGAGCGTTTCCTTCATATCATCGAGAAGCTGATGAAGCTTTTCATCGAAAACTTCCACCTTTCTGCATTCCTTTTCAAGAACGTCTTCTCCGAAATGTACGATATTCCGAATAGCCATAATTGATCCTCCTTGGGTCATATCACAATATTCTGGTGGGATTTGCGTCAGCGTAGGCCGTGACCTGCTGATATTCCCGCAGCGCCGAGAAATCGGTGAGCAGTCTTCCCGCCATTTGCCGAAGCCGCGGCGAATTTCTGCATTTTACAATGATTTTATAACGGTACTTTCCTCCCACCCTGGCAACTGCCGCAGGAGACGGGCGCAGCACCCGGAGAGGAAGCTCTGCATATTCCTTTGCGGCCATAGCCTCAAGCATACCGAGAAAGGTATTGGCTCCGTCGCGAACCTTTTTCTCCTGCGTTCCCACAAAGCCCAGCACCAGAAGATCCACAAAGGGTGGATAAAGGAGAGCCTGGCGGAAAGCAATCTCCTGCTCGAAAAAGCCGGGATAATCCTGCTCCGCCGCAAAATGAAGCACCGGGTTTTCCGGAACGAACGTTTGGATGATGGCGGTTCCGGGATATTTTCCCCTGCCCGCCCGGCCCACGACCTGGGTCAAAAGATCAAAGGTACGCTCATTGCTCCGGAAATCATCGCTGTACAGTGCCTGATCGGCGGAAAGCACGCCCACGAGCGTTACGTTTTCAAAATCAAGTCCCTTTGCCACCATCTGAGTCCCGACCATCACGTCATATTCGCCGCGGGCAAATTCGGCAAGCCTTTTTTCCAGGGAAAACCTTGCGGCCACCGAATCGGTATCGATCCGGAGGATCCTGGCCTCGGGAAGGAGCTCTTTCAGCTGCTCTTCCGCCCGCTGAGTGCCGAGACCCCGGAAAGACACAGAATCACTCCCGCAGGAAGGGCACTTGGAGGAAAAGGGAACGGAATAACCGCAGTAATGGCACATCAAACGGTTATTCGCGCTGTGATAGGTCAGGGAAATGCTGCAATTGGGACAGCTTACGACTTCCCGACATTCATTGCAGGAAGCAAAGGTATGGTAACCGCGGCGGTTCAAAAGCACAATGGATTGCCTGCCGCTGTCAAAATTATCTATCAGGGCCTGGGAAAGTGTGTTCCCTATGGCGTGTCCGTCGCCGGGCAGGCCGTCCAGGTTCATATCGACCAGCTCTACTTCCGGCATCTGCGCCTGTCCGTAACGGACGTCCAGCCGGAAAAAGCCATATTTTCCCTCCAAAGCCAGCCGGTATGTTTCCACAGAGGGCGTCGCCGAAGACAAAAGGCAGAAAGCCCCTTCCTTCCAGCAGCGGTACCGGGCCACCTCCCGGGTATCATATCTGGGGCTGGACTCAGATTTATAGGTGTGCTCCTGTTCTTCGTCCATTACGATCAAGGCAAGGTCATGAACCGGAGCAAAAACGGCTGAGCGGGTCCCCACTACAATGGATGCTTTCCCGCAGTTCACGCGCTTCCATTCGTCAGTTCTTTCTCCAAGGGAAAGCCCGCTGTGAAACACGGCGATATCATCGCCGAAGACCATGTGAAAGCGGTCTATTGTCTGGGCAGTAAGAGAAATTTCAGGGACCATGACGATAACGCCCTTCCCCTCATTCCTTACAGCCTCGATCATTTTCAAAAACACAGAGGTTTTCCCGCTGCCGGTCACGCCGTAAAGCAGCGCACATCTGGGAAGCCCGGGATTTCTGTATTCCGCCAGAAGGCCGTCAAGCGCCTTTTGCTGAGCAGGCGAAAGGTTGATCTCAAAAGAGCTTTGTCCTTCTCCACAAAAAGCGGGACGCCGGTATACCTCATATTCAAAGCTTTCCGCAGCGCCTTTATCGACGAGGGCTTTTATCACCGACGGCGATGCTCCCGTAAAGTAACAGAGTTCTTTTTCAGAAGCCTCTCCGGCGTCAAGAAGAACATCGTATACGTCTCGCTGCCTGGAAGTAAGCTTGCCGGAAAAGCCGGGAATGGGACGGACCATTTTAGAAACCGCACCCTGGATCCTGCTGGCAGCGGTATTTACCCGGCAGATCACCTCGCGCTCCAACAGATTTTTGAAATCAGGCGAGGAAGCATCGACGCCAAGCTTACCGGAGATCGTTTCCATCGGTACCGATCTGCCGGCCTCCCGAAGCAGCATAATGATTTGCCACTGCACGCCAGTGTGCTCTTCCCTGTCAAAATCCTTGAATTCAGGGTGAAGGACATAGCTGTCCTTCAAGCGGAAATGAAGGCCGATCGGGATCATAAGCTTTATCGCCTCGAACAAAGTACAATAGTACCTGTCCTTCATCCAGACGGCAAGCTCCAGCATTTTCGGTGTGAGGACAGGAGCTTTATCCAAAAAGGAAGAAACGCTTTTTATTCCGTCGGTAAGCTCTCCACCCAGGGAAAACACCACGCCTACCCGCTCCCGATTTCCGCTTCCGAAGGGAACCAGAACGCGGATGCCCGGGCAGGCAAGCTCCCTCAAAGGCTCCGGGACCGAATAGGTGAAAAGACGGTCAAAATGGTATACGGTGTTTTCCACCGCTACCTGCACCAGCAGAGGTTTATTCATCATCCTCGAAGGATTCCGGCTCAATGATCTTATACTTGTTATCAACGAAATCGTGGACGGCCAGATCAACAGGCTTTTCTGTCAGGATCACACCGTCGTTTTCCGCCTTTTCAGCGATCTGACGGGCGCGTTTCGCCACGGCGATCACCAGGGAATAATAGCTTCTGTGAGGAGTACGGATCATGTTGTCAGATGGTTTCAGCATTGTTTAACACCCTTTCTTCTAATCCGGAATTTCTGCTGTATGTCAATTTCTCCGCCCGAAGGATGGCGAGAACGTCCTCTACGGCATCCTCCAGGCGGTCATTGATCACGACATAATCATAATCACCCATATGGGCAAGCTCGCCTTTGGCGGTTTCCAAGCGCTTTTGCACGGCTGCTTCCTCTTCCGTTCCGCGGCCCCGGAGCCGTTCACCCAGGATCTCCATGGAAGGAGGCGCGATAAAAATGGAAACGCATTCCGGCATCAGCTTTTTTACCTGTCTGCCGCCCTTTACCTCGATCTCAAGGATTACGTCACGCCCATCCCCAATCCATTCTTCCACAGGTCCTCTGGGCGTTCCGTAATAATTGCCCACATATTCCGCGTATTCGAGCATTTTTCCCTCGGAGATCATTTCCTCAAAGGTTTCCCGGGTAATGAAATAATACTGCTTCCCGTCTTCTTCTCCGGGACGCGGCTGGCGGGTCGTTGCGGAAACGGAAAAGCGCAGATTCGGATCCCGCGCAAAAAGCTCTTTAATAATCGTGCCCTTTCCGCCTCCCGAAGGGGCGGAGATCACAACAAGCAGTCCGTTTTTCATATTACACTTCCTCTCTGGACCCGGCAGAGTCTTCCTTTCCGTTAAAGCGCCCTGCAACCGTTTCAGGCAAAACCGCGGAAAGCACTACGGTGCCGCCGTCCATCACAAGCACAGCCTTTGTTCTCCGGCCGTACGTTGCATCAATGAGGCTTCCTGCTTCCTTTGCCTCCTGTACCATGCGCTTTATGGGGGCAGAATCCGGGCTTACCACTGCCACGACCTTTTCGGCAGCCACCATATTTCCAAAACCGATATTGATAAGCTTCATGATTTTTCCCTCATTCAATATTCTGGACCTGCTCTCGGATCTTTTCAATCTCGGATTTCAGATCCACCACCAAATAGGAGATCTTTGAATTCACCGATTTAGAGCCGATGGTATTGGCTTCCCGGTTCATCTCCTGCACCAGGAAATCGATCTTTCTTCCCACAGGCTCTTCGGAATCCAGCAATTGACGGAGCTGCTTGATATGGCTGCGCAGTCGGACGGTCTCCTCGTCCACCGCCACCTTGTCCGCGAAAATGGCGACCTCTGTGAGCACACGCTGCTCGTCAAACCGGTTGTCATCAAGGATCTCACGGATCTTTTCCTCTAATCTTCTGCGATATTCGCTGACTGTTTCCGGCGTGACAGCTTCTATTTTCTCCACCAGGGACTCGATGTGGGCCGCCTTTTCCAGCAGATCCTGCTTCAGCCGTTCACCCTCTGCAGCCCGCATATGGAGGAAAGAATCGATGGCGGGTCCTGCCGCCAAAAGAACAGCTTCCCAAACGGCGTCTTCATCCTCCGGCGCCTTGCGGACTGTAAGAAGATCGGGGTATCCGGCTAGCATGGAAAGGGAAACATTGTCCTGCAGGCTATATCGCTCCTTCAACTCCTGCAGAGCATCCAGATAGGAGCGTGCCAGCGAATGGTTGACCATCACCTGCACGTCAGCTTCCTCCAAGGTGTCCACCTGAAGGAAAAGGTCTATTTTCCCCCGGGAGATCTTTCTCTGAACATAGGACTTGAGCTTATCCTCCAGAAAAAGGTATCCTCTGGGCATACGGGTACTGCACTCAAAAAATTTGTGATTTACGGATTTGATCTCGAAAATGATATGTCTGCCGCCGGCCATAGCTTCATTCCGGCCATATCCCGTCATACTTTTCAGCATTTTTCTCCTCCTGGGCAGCGGACGGAGTATTGTAGTTCCGCGTTGAAAAATTATTTTATCATTTTTCTGCTTTCAACGCAACCGATTTCAGGGAAATTTAAGAAAAAATGCGGCGGACGACTGCCCACCGCACATGTCATTCATATTTTACTATGGTGCTCATCGGGGTAAAAGCATGCCGTTCATCAGCCGAAAAGCCCCTTGCTTTGAAAAAACCGTAGAAATCCGGAAATCCTGTTTCGATCGCAGCCGCACCGAAGGTTTCCCCATAGGAAGCGGCAGAGCGCATCAATGTATCCAGAATAAAGGCTTCTTCGCCCTGAGGGGGCCGGTCAAAGACATACCCTTGAACGGACATTTTCAAAATGAAAAGCGTTCCGTCCTTTATGGTGACAGCCACCCATCCCAAAAGGCTTTCCCGCTCTGTCATGGCAAGAACTCTTGCGTCAGCACCGGCCTCTTTCACCGTGCCGAGAAGCTCTCTTTCCCGTTCCCTGTCCTTCATTGGAAGAATTTCGATCATTTCCTGTTCCTCTCTTTTTTGATTCCGCCAGCAATCCACGAATTTCCTCTTTGGTAAGCTCCCGATGCTTTCCCTGGGAAAGTATCCCCAGCCGGACGGGGCCTATCGCAATGCGCTTGAGGCGCGCCACTTCCAGCCCAAGAGCCTCGCACATCTTGCGAATCTCCCGATTTCTGCCTTCATACAATACGATTTCCAAAACCACCCGGCCGGCCTGCTGTTCCAGCACCTTTGTCTTTGCCGGAGCGGTCTTTCTGCCGTCTATCTCAATTCCGATGGCCATGCGGTTTAGCTGGTCTTCCGTGATCCCCGGGCGAACTGTAACGCGATAGGTCTTGGCTACATGGCTTTTCGGGTGGGAAACGGCATTTGCAAACTCACCGTCATTCGTCATCAGCAAAAGGCCCTCAGAATCCTTATCCAAGCGGCCAACCGGGAAAATCCGCTGCCCCACGTCCTCTACGAGCATGGCAACACAGCGGCGGTCACGCTCATCGTTCATGGTGGTCACAAACCCTCTCGGCTTATGAAGGGCAAGATAGATCTTCTTTTCACTGTCCATCAGCCTTTTTCCGTCTAGCTCGATACGATCTTTTCCCATTACGGCGCTGTCTCCAAGCTGCGCCGTTTGTCCGTTTACGGTGACGCGCCCCGCCTTGATCAGCTCCTCGGCCTTCCTGCGCGACGCTATGCCACAGGAAGCCAATATTTTCTGCAATCTGCTTTTTTCCGCCATATTTCCTTGCTTTACGTCCTTCCAAAAAGTTTTTGCCAGAAGCCGGGCTCTTCTGCCTGCACTGCCGCGCTATCCGCCGCAACAAGCGAAATACTGTATAACGGCACACCGTCTAAATAATACTGTATCTTTCCCAATTTATCTCCGACCTTTACCGGAGCATAGCAAAAGGAAGGCAACAGCACTCTGCTGGTGATCTCAGCCGCCTGAGACTCTGGCAGAGTAAGAAAACCGCCAGTCCCACCGCGCACCTCCACAGAGCTTGCATCGGACCCTACCAAAGGAAGCCGCGCGGAAAAATTCTCCGCGCTGAAAGAAACCCGCTCCATCATGGAAAAGCCGTAGTCCAGCATTGCGGCATGGTCGTTCCAATCGTCCGGAGCGTTCAGAGTTACGGCTATGAGCACGGCCCCGTCTCGCTCTGCCGCGGAAACGAGACAGCGCCCTGCCTTTTTGGTAAAGCCTGTTTTTACGCCGATACAGCCCGCAACGGTGGTCAAAAGCTTATTGTGGTTAGCATAGGTGACCTTTTTCTCCGGGCTGATAAATTCCACCTGGTATTTCGCACTGGACGCAAGTTCCCGAAAGCTTTCGTTTTTCAGCGCTTCCCTGGCCAAAAGCGCCATATCATAGGCGGTGGAATAATGCTGCTCATCATCAAGGCCCGAAGGGGTGACAAAATGGGTATCAACCATGCCGATCTCCTGGGCACGGCTGTTCATACGCTCGGCAAAATCCTCCTGAGAACCGTCAAGAAACAGTGCCGCGGCATTGGCAGCGTCATTTCCGGAAGCCAGCAGCATCCCGGCCGCAAGATTTCTGAGCGTTATCACATCGCCGGCCTGCAACCCCATGGAGGACCCCTCCACAGCCACCATTTCATCGGTAACAGTCACAGGAGAGTCGCCTTCACGCTCCGCTTCTTCCAAAGCAAGCAGAGCTGTCATGATCTTGGTGGTGCTGGCCATCGCCCGCTTTTCCCAGGCATTTTTCGAAAAAATGACCGAAGCCGTATCCGCACTGATCAGCACAGCGCTTTGGGCAGATACCTCCGGCGCTTTTCCCTGGGCGCCCGCGCTCCCCCCAAGCAGGAAAACCAGGTGCAGGGAAGCGCACAACGCTACCGCCCACCGAAAAAAATTCCGTCTCATAAAGCTCACCGCCTTCTCACAACAATATGCGAAAAGCTGCTTGCTCTATGATTACTTTTCTTCGGCAGGCTCCGCTGTTTTCTCGGCGGTATCTTCTTTTTTCACCTTTTTGAAAAGGTCGGTGATCTTATCCACGACCTCAGGCGCTTTTTCCAAAGCCCTGTCCACCGGGCTCATATAGGGCTCAATCTGCAGGATCCGCACATTTCCGTTTGAAATGGCCAGAAAAGCAACGGGAACCACTGTAACTCCTACGCCGCTGCCGCCAGCGAACAAGCCGGACGACGGCTGCGCCTTGGAAGGGAGATCGGAACCGCCGGAGGCAAATCCGTAACTGATACGGGAGATGGGCAGAACCGTGGTCCCATCCTCCGTTTTGATCGGATCGCCGATGACGGTATTTACATCTACCATCTGCTTGATTTTTTCCATGGAAACGCCCAACAGTTCATTTACTTTATTATCGCTCATTGCCGGTCACCTTGCTTTCGCATCTGCGAAATCCTTTCTTTTTTTGATGGGCCCGCAGCTCTTAGCAGATTCAGAACCTTTGGCAGACCCTTTATCAGCAGGGAAATCCCTTCTTTCAAAACAAAAAGCGGAAGAACGGAAACCGTACCGCTAAAATTTACGGTGTTTTCGCAGGAATTGTAATCCAGATCCACTGTAACAGCCTTTTTCCGGCACTTTTTCAAAGCGAAAAAGGCTCCGCACGCCGAATACACCGCCGCGCTCAGCTTTCCGTAGGAAACGGCAGCTTCGGCCGCATCTTCCTTTCCGCCCAGACACAAATATAGGTCGAATCGCTTTAGCTTTATTCTTTTCACGATCCTTTTTCCTGACTGAAGCACAATGCCGATCAGTTCAAACAGGGCCTGCAGAAAGCCGAAAAAGCCTTTAGCCTTTAATATGTTCCTGAGCTTTTCCGTTCCCTTACCCTTCTCCTCCTCCGATTTTGGGACCTCTTCCGCCTGAGGCTTTTCCCTGCCCGGCAAAATACAAAACTGGAAAAAGGCATACCTGAGATACAGCACAAATTCGTTCTGAAAACGAAGCTTCGCCCGAAGCGGGATAAGCAGCAGCAAAAGCAGGAACAGGATCACGCCACCCACGATTTTTAAAGCGAGCATACACGCACTGCCCCCCTTCAGCAGGATCACATAAGCGGATTTTCCAACTCTTCTTCACCTTCGTCTCTTGGCGGAGGCGGAAGCTCTTCAATGGAAGAAAGCTGAAAGCAGCGAAGGAAGGTCTGTGTTGTGCCGTAAAGCAAAGGCCTGCCGGGCAGTTCCAGCCTTCCCCTTTCCTCCAAAAGCTCTTTTTGCATCAGGCTGCCGATGACGCCGGAGCAATCTACCCCGCGCACCTGCTCCACAAAGGCCTTTGTCACCGGCTGATTGTAAGCCACCACAGCCAATACTTCCATAGCCGCCTGAGAAAGCGGCGTAGAGCGCTTTAAGTCCAAAACACCACGCACAGGCTCCGCAAAGGCGGGATTTGTGCAGAATTGGGCGGAATTTTCCAGCCGCAGCAAATGAATACCGCTGTTCGGAGTGTTATATTTTTCCACAAGAGCATCGACGATCTCTTCCACCACGTAAGTTCTTATTCCCAGCACCTGGGCAATACGGTCAAGAGCCACAGGCTCTCCACCGGCAAAGAGGATGGCCTCGACCTTTCCCATCATTTCTTCTCTGTCCACTGCCTGTCCTCCTTCTTCAACAGCCTGAGCTCGCAAGCCTCGCCTTCTCCTTCCACACGAATGCGGCGGCCTTTCACAAGCTCCAGTACGGCAAGGAAAGCAGCCACGCGCTCCGAACGGTCTTTCTTTTCGGAAAACACGGCGGAAAACAGCATTTTCCTCTTTTTCCAAAGCTTGCGCAGAATAAAGATCGTTTGAGAAGCGACAGAAACGATCTTTCTGGAAACCAGCGCCGAAAAGCTTTCAGGCTTCGGCGGAAGCAAACTTTTTCCTTTTCCCCAGGCGGAAACCAGTGCCGAAACGAGCTCTTCCGGCTCATGAACGCGCTTATATGTATATTCGGCAGGAAATTCCTGGGCACCGCGAACGATGGAATCAAACCGGCACCGCTCCGCCATAACGGCGGCCACAGCTTTACACTGCTGATATTCCAAAAGCTGACCGGTAAGCTCCATCCGGGGATCCTCTTCCTCCTCCTGCCGGGGAAGCAGGGAAGCCGCCTTAATCTGAACCAGCCTTGCGGCCATCTCCAGGAATTCGCTGGCAACGTCCATATTTTCCTCACGCATGAGATCTATCTGAGCCATATATTGATCCAGAAGCTCCGCGATGGGGATATCGTAAATATTCAGCTTGTTTTTCGCGATCAGGACCAAAAGCAGATCCAACGGGCCCTCGAAAACATCCAGCCTGTATTGCAGCTTCTCCATGCTCAAAGCACTCCTGCCAAGCGGAAAGGAAATTCGGCAACGCCAAAAATTATTTTGGCAAAAAAGCTCTGAACAGTATATAAAGGCCCCGAAAGCGCGCCGGTAAACATGAGGAAAAACATGATCATTACGAAATAATTCTGATACCTGTAGTAAAGGGCCATCGCGCGGTCGCTGAGAAAAGCGCTTAAAATTCTGGAGCCGTCCAGAGGAGGAACGGGCAGCATGTTAAACACCGCCAGAGAAATGTTGACGACCACATAATAGTAAAACATATCAAACAGGAAAACAACCAGGTTATTATAAGGCGCGAAGGCCTGAATGATGACCACGATGATCGCGCCGATGAAAGCTGCCAGCAAATTGGAGACCGGCCCTGCCAAGGCTGTGATCGCCATATCCCGTTTGGGCTTTTTGAAATACCGGGGATCTACAGGGACAGGCTTTGCCCAGCCGAAGCCAAAGAGAAGCAGCGCCAAAGCGCCCATGGGATCCACACTGGCCAACGGATTAAAAGTGAGCCTTCCCTCCAGCTTAGCCGTGGGATCGCCCAGCTTATTGGCAGCCCAGCCATGAGCGAACTCATGCAGGGGCAGAATGCAGAAAATCACAAACACAATAGAAAGGACCTGCGCAATCATTGTCTGCGGATCCACATATTGGCCTGACAAAAGGCTTGTGATCACACGAATGAGCATGAAAGCCCTCCTTTCACCTAAACAAGTAGCATTATAAACGATTTTCGAAAAAAGCGCAATTCTTTTGAAATAAAACTTGCATTTTCATGGTAAGTCTGCTATAATCCTGAGTGTTGCAATTTTTGAAAGCGACCATTTTAAGGAGGTGCAGATATGGCAAAGTGTGAATTCTGCGGCAAAGACGTATCTTTCGGCATTCGGGTTTCCCACTCTCACAGACGTTCCAACAGGGCCTGGAAGCCTAACATCAAGCGCGTCAAGGCTGTTGTCAACGGTTCTCCGAAGCGCGTGTACGCCTGCACCCGCTGCCTGCGTTCCGGCAAAGTGACCCGTGCTGTCTGATTTAAACTGAAAAAGAAAGAGGAGCCGAAAGGCTCTTTTTCTTTTTCCCGAAAAGCGAAAAACAGCAGACAAGAGAGATCAGCCGAAGGGCCTTTCCCCTGTAATCTCGGAAAAATCGACAGAGGAAAAATCCGATATAAGCGTTTCGGCAAGGCCCATGGCTTCTCCCATCAATTCAAAGAAGCTCTGTTGGGAGGTAATTTCCCCCGCATGCCATTCTTCCTGCTGCAAATTGGCATAATCCACGTCGTCCCGTTCCGTAAGAGGAACAAAGTGAGAAGAAACGACATGGGCCTTTCCCGCTTCCAGCTTGTCAAAGAAAAGCTTTTTCAGACCGGTCCTGTCTGTCAGACAGGAGAAGACAAAATGCGCGTCCTCTGTAGCGCGGAGCAGTTCCTCCTCGGGCACGTCCTTTGAAAATACCTGAAAAATCACTTCCCGGTATAGCTTGGCGATCCGCCGTTGTACCGGTTCGCTTTTTGGAAACATTTTTCCCAGAGGCACTTCGGAGGGCAGCTTCCCTGTTTCATGGCGAAGCACGATGGCGTCCAACGCGCTTTCTATCTCTCCGTGCATGGTCCCGACAGTCTCGTTGGCCCTCTCCTTCTGCAGTGCTTCTGCCAGAGCATTGACATAAGGATGAGCCGTGGAATCCAGCGCATAGTGGCAGATAAAGCCGTAGATATAAGAGCGGTATGTTTTTTCATCGTGGTGCTCCAGAAAGCTCCGCATGGCGTTCAAGGTCGCAGAAGGCTTTGCCGCCGAATGCAGATCATTGCCGTAGGCCTTAAGAGAACGCCCCTTCATCCACGGAAAATACCGGTGACAGAAAAGGAAATCCGGTCCCTGGGCACCCCAATAATAAGCGGGCAGGTCCATGTCTGATTTTTCAGAAAGGTCCTGCAGAACATTGTGAGCAAAAAGATGATGTGTGATACAGGCTGGCATAAAGCTCCCCCTTTTCAATTTGTCAATTCTTCCGATAGCGTTCCGCTGTCCAAGGAAACGCTTTTTCAATATCTTCCGGAAGCTCCGCGGTCATGGAAAAGCCTTTGTACAAGGCGATACAGCTCAGAGATAACGATCCGCAATGCAGTGCCTGCCGCTGTATCAGATCCCGGCTTCCTCCGTAAAGGTCGTCTCCGGCAAGAGGATGGCCCAAATGGGAAAAGTGCGCTCTGATCTGGTGGGTGCGCCCCGTTTCCAGATTGAGCTCCAAAAGCGTATGTGTGGAAGAAAAAGCAAGCGCTTTCCAATTGGTGACAGCCCGTTCTCCCCTGCCGCATTCACGGACAATTTTACTGCCCGGTTTCAGGCCGATTGGGATATCGATCCTTCCACTTCCCGAAAGAACACCTTCACAGACCGCATAATATCTTTTCTCTATCTTCGCGGATGACGCGGCAAGATTTTTAGCTATTGCCAGAACACCGCTGGTATCTTTATCCAACCGGTAAAGTGGCCGGAAAAGGCAGCGCTCTTCTGTTTTCTGATAATGCCAGGCAGCGGCATTCAGCAGGCTGTCACAGTCATGGCCCGGTGAAGGATGGACCGGCATATTTGCGGGCTTATTTACGATCAAAAAATCTTCATCCTCTGAAAGAATAGTAAGATCACCCGGAACAGCAGGATAATCGGCTTCTTCCGCGGGAAGAGAAAAAGAAAGAGTGTCTCCTGTCTGCAAGATCTCTGTGCTGCGGCAGGGAACTCCGTTTTTCACAATGCCGTTTTCGGTCTGCTTCTGCTTTGTAAGGAAATGAGCCGAAAGCATCAGCACATGCCTGACATACTCCTTGACCGACAAGCCGCTGTGTTCCTCCGCAACGAGGTATTCCAGAACACGCATCATGCTTCCCGCTCTTCCAGCCCTTCGGCGAGAGAAAGCAGAAAGGAAGGATCTCCGGGAAAGCCCCGCAGCGCCGACTGGGCCTTCAGGGTGTATTCGTGTACCAGCTCCTGCGCTCTTTCCACACCGAGAAGAGAAACGTAATTTCTTTTCTCTCTGGCGGAATCCATGCCCACGTTTTTCCCGAGCTTTTGGGAATTGCCCAGAACATCCAGCACGTCGTCCCGGATCTGGAAGGCCATGCCAAGACCCTGGGCATATTTTTCAGCAGCCTGCAGCAAAGGCGGCTCCGCTCCAGCGGCAACGCATCCCATTTGACACGCGGCGGAAATCAGGGCTACGGTCTTTCCCATGTCCATTTTCCGAAGCAGGTCCAGATCCACTTCTCCGCCCTCCGATTCCAGGTCGATGCACTGACCGCCGACCATTCCCTTCACTCCCGCGTAATAGGCCATGATAGCTCCCGCGGCAGCGGCAGTCTCCCTGTTTTCCGCTGAAAGGATCGTTTCAAAGGCCTTTGTCAGCAGCCCGTCTCCGGCCAGCAAGGCAATATTTTCTCCGTATACCTTATGGTTTGTGGGCTTTCCCCGGCGCATATCGTCGTCATCCATACAGGGCATATCGTCATGGATCAGAGAATAGGCGTGTATCATCTCCACTCCGCAGGCAAAGGGCAGGGCCGTGGAAATATTCCCTTCGCACAGCTCGCAGAACGCAAGAGTCAAAACAGGACGTATTCGTTTTCCCCCGGAAAGCAGGCTGTAGCGCATGGCCTCGTTTACTGTTGAACCCAGAGCGCAGGGATCCGCAGGCGGCAGATATTTTTCCAGAGCCGCTTCTATCTTCTCCAGATACAAGGCGGCACGCTCCCCCGCCGTCATGCTTTTTCCTCCTGCAGCGCCGTCAGCTCGATCACCTTTTGCTCTGCCTTGTTCAGCGTTTCATAGCAAAGCGCGGACAGCTTTGCACCTTCTTCATAAAGCTTCATGGAGTTATCTAGGGATTCTTCGCCCGTTTCAAGCTTGGAAACAATTTCCTGCAGACGGAGCATCGCTTCTTCAAAATCGATTTTTTTACCTGCCATTGCTTTTTGTCCTTCCTGTTTCGTTACATTCTTCAATCTTCACAATATCCGCCAAGGCTTCTCCCGAAGAAAATCTTATCGTCACCCGTTCGCCGACTGAAAGCTTCCTCCCGCTGTCTATGACGGCCCCCTGCTCGTTTGTCACCATGGAATATCCTCTCCCGAGGATCTTCAAAGGGCTCAGCGCGTCAAGTCTTCCGGAAGCCAGGGAAAGCTGCTGATCAAAGCCCGCAAGCCGGTTTGAGATCCCTTTTACCAGCCTGTCTGACAGCTGGGCAAGGGCCTGCTTTCTGGAATCTGTGAGCTTTTGAGGATCGCCCAGGGGCGAATCGCGCAGGAGAAGATCCAGTTCCTGTCTCAATTCCTCCACCGTTTCTTTCGCGCCGGAACAAAAATAGCGGTGCATGGCCGAAAGGCGCTGCTTTTCCTCCCCGAGCTCCGGAGAGACCAATTCCGCCGCGGCGCTGGGCGTCGGCGCGCGAAGGTCGGCGGCAAAATCGCAGATGGTGAAGTCGGTTTCGTGGCCTACCGCGGACACCACCGGGATCCGTGAGAAAGCCACCGCCCTGGCAAGCTCTTCATTGTTAAAGGCCCAAAGGTCTTCCAGGGAGCCTCCACCCCTGCCTATGATCATGACCTCACAGGCATTTGCCTCGTTCATGCGTTTCACGGCATCGGTGAGCTGCCTGGCGGCGCCTTCCCCCTGCACCAGCACCGGGCAGAACACGATCTCCGCCAACGGCCAGCGCCTGGCCGTGATCTGCAGGATGTCCTGCACTGCCGCTCCGGTGGGCGAGGTTATCACCCCGATGCGGCGGGGATACCGCGGCAAGGAACGTTTGCGCGCCGTGTCGAACAATCCTTCCTCTTCCAAACGGTTTTTGAGCTGTTCGTATTGAAGGCTTAAAGCTCCCAGCCCGTCAGGCTGCATTTCTTCGGCATAAAGCTGATACTGCCCGCTGGGCTCATATACGGATACTCTTCCCCGAATGATCACTTTCATGCCGTCCGTAGGCCGAAACCTGAGTCTTTTGGCGGAGCCGGCAAACATGACCGCTTTCAAAACGGACCTTTCATCCTTGAGAGAAAAATAAAGGTGACCGGAACGGTAATGATCGGTAAAATTGGATATTTCCCCTGTCACCAGGACATTTGAAAGCCTTCCATCGCCCTCCAGAAGGGATTTGACAAAGGTGTTTACCTGAGAAACGGTAAGAGCAGCTACAGCCATGGTCACTCCTTTTCTTCCGGAGCCGCCTCCGGAGACTCCAGGCCTTTTACGACAGAGGCGAGAACTCCGTTGATATAGGGAGCGTCATCTTGTCCTCCGTACTTCTTTGCAAGCTCCACGGCCTCATTGATGGAAACGGCATTTGGCAGAGAAGCATCATAATATATTTCATAGATCGCCAGGCGGAGCAGGGCAAGCGTTACTCTGGAAAGGCGGCGAATGTTCCATCCGCGGATATTCCCGCTGATGATCTCATCAATCCTTTCTATATTTTCCTCAACGCCGAGAACCTCCTCTTCCGTAAAGGGGTCAGGAATAAAATCCCGGGCCTCCGAAGCGTCATGGAGGATGTCATCCACTGTATTTCCGTTTACAGTCTGCTCAAACAGGATGCAGAACGCCTGTTCCCTGGCATCTTTTCTCTTCATGGAACGATCTCCTTTTCTCAAACAAAAAAGGCCCACCTTTTTCCGGTGAGCCTGCATAGGGCAGAACGATCTTGAATTTTTCAAGCTCCACCACCGGTGTTTGTCATGCCGGCATTATGTGAAGCCATTATATACCATATTCCGGGCTTTCGCAAGAGAAAAAGCCCGGTTTTGCAGAAAACCACCATTTTCATCCGAAAAACCAGGTCTTTAAGTCACCTTCCCTTTTATTTTGCGGCAACAATGGTGATCTTATCTGCACTGAGACCCGTTTGGTCCATGACCACTTCCTGAATGATCAGCGTATCCTCAGCCTTGATCTCTCCGGCCACCACAACGCTGCAATCCTCACCGCTGAGGTAGGCCACCGCCTCTTTATAACCCTTTGCCTGAAGAAGATTTTCCACATTTGTTTCCTTCAATATGTTCTGCGCAATCACGGAAGCCTGCTCTACCGCATCCTTTTTTGCCTCGCTGTCCGCGTCAACATTTTTCAGGACTTCGTCCAGCAGATCAATGGCGGCGTCTCTGGAGCTTTGGCGATCCATGCGGGCCTCTGAAAGCGCATCGGCCGAATCTGACGCTGACGAGCTGCTTTTCAGCTTGTCGGAAACGGTCTCCACATAAGCGTTGTTCACAAGCTGCGCCGCTCCAAGCTGGCTGACCGTGCTGGAGGCGTCTTCTCCGACAGGCAGCTTATTTACTCCTGTAAACTGCCAGTTGAGATACACAGCCGCTCCCAGTGCCAATACCAGCGAGGCTAAAACCAATTGTTTCTTTCCGAATTTCATAACCATGACCTCCTATTTTTCTGCCTATCTGCCGCAGGTCACGCATACTCTGGATGCGGAAACCCCCAGCGCTGTTTTCGCTGCATTAACCAGTCTCTCCCGGACCACGGGATCACCGGCGCAATTGCTTACGATCACCACCCCTTTTACTTCAGGCTGCATTTTCATAACAGGCAGCGCTTGCTGCGCCCCATCGGGATCCTTCAAGATCACATGAGTTCTTTCGCTTTCACTGCTGCCTCCCTCCGTTTCCGTCTGCATACCGTTTTTTTCATCCTGTGCATAAACGGACTGCCCGGCGCTTTCCAGCGTGACCATGACAGCAGGGGCCTCTTCACCGGTGATCGCGCTGACAATGCGGGTAAGCTCCTGCCTCAGCCTTTCCTCATAGTCTTCCGCGGAAAGCTCAGAGGAAGAGGGCGTTTGTGTTTCAGCCGTTTTTCCTTTCGGACCTCCCGAAAAGGAGGCTGCGCAAAGCAAAAGCACGCCGGACAGACCTATCAGCAGTAAAAGCTTTACGCTTTTTTCTCCTGAAAGGAGCTTTTGAGCCGCGGCTTTTATCGTTTTACCCTCCATTTGTATATACCTCTGTTTGAACGGTTTCCCCCAGAACATTTTTCAAAAGCACTTTTGCCCTTTCTGCGTCCGAGTCATAGGTGAACACCAAACCGATGCCTGTTAATACTATGCTGTTGTCTTCGCTAATATCTGTTCTGACCTCAATTTTTTCTGCCGTGAGCCCCGCGGCGGCCAGCAGCCCGGCAACATATTGTTCCGCTTCCTTCTCCCCGGCGCTTCTGAGCTCGTCCCGCACCATCATTTCAAGGGAGCTTTCCTGCCGGCCTTCCGCCGTTTCGGGCAGATTAAATTCCAGCTTCAGGGAAAAAAAAGAAAGCACAAAGGAGACAAGAAGCACCAGCACCGCAAGGGATCTTACGAACTGGACCGCAGTGTTTTCCGGACAGATCCGGCCCGTGAGCTCCACGGCCACCAGAAGCACACAGACTGTTCCAAGATATTGTACCGTTTCTTTCATAAACTTCCTTTCACAAAAATGAGGATCGCCGCTGTAACAATGCAAACGGCGCACAGGGACGCAATAACGGCTAAAAGGGCCTTCGCCGCCGAAGCACAGGCTCCCAGAAAGGCGCTGAGCCTGGGCAGCTCCAACAATTCCCCCGAAAGCTCTCCCAAAGAGCACACGCAGATCCAAAGTGAAATTTCAATTGCGGTGGGGGCAAACATACAAAGTGACGCCAGGATCCCGAATGCGCCTATGCCTGATTTTACAATATGAACGCTGTTCTGAATGGCTGCTACCGCGTCTCCGAAGGCGCCGCCAACGATCGGAACAGCGGAAGAAGCGATCAGCTTCACGGCCTTGTTGGAAGCAGCGTCTACCTGCGCGTTGAGGACTGTCTCGATGGAAAGTATTCCGGAAAAAACCGTTACAGAAAAAACGAGCAGCCATTTTACGCCGCTATAAAGCAGCTTTGAAAAGCGCTCCAGCCTGCTTTGGGAAATCGCCGCAACAAGGGCGAGCGCCAAAACCATTTGAAGCATGGGAAGGATCATCGCCGTGACAAGCACAGGAATGGCGTTCCCTGCCGTCAACGTCATGAAGCTGTGAGACACACCTGCCGCGGCGCTCCCAGACGCGGCCATCAGGCCTCCGTATACGGGCACGGCCGCCAGCAGAAACACGGAGGCGCTCTCCGACACAGTTCTTACGGAACGCATGAGACTCAGCAGCGGAACGATCACAACAGCCGCACAGGCGGCGGCTCCCACCATAAAGATCAAATCACCTAGCTTGCCTGGATCGATGCATGACGCCAGCCGGCACAGGATCATAATGGCTGTCAGCAACGCAAACCCGCGGAACGGCGCAGACAGCTTCTCCCGGAGCATCTCGGAAAGAGCGGAAATCCACCCGTCTGTCTTTTCCGGCATAGAAGCGCCCTCCACACCGACCTTTGAGAGAAGTTCCTTTGTTTCGTCATCCAAAACCTCATAAAGCTTTTCCGAACCGCTTTCTTCCCTCAACTCTTCCTCAAAGCTCAGTTCCTCTCCTCCGGCAAAAACCGGAAAAGACAGGAGAAGGAAAAGGGCAAGGAAGAAGGAAAAGAAGCCTTTTCCTTTTCTTCGCTTTTTGGCATATTCCTTGCTTCTCACAATGCGATTATCTCCTCCAGATACCTTAGCAGTACGCCGATAAGCGGCAGGGAAACGGCCAGGATCGCTGTTTTCATGGCTGCGTCCACCACAAAAGCCAAAGCCGATTCCCCCGCGTCCTTACAGATGCGGGAACTGAGTTCTCCGATCAAAGCGATACCCACCGCCTTGAGTAAGGCGGTAAATATCTCCGCCGGAAGCTCCTGGCCGTCTGCGATGTCCTGAATCTGTGAAAGAAGAGGACCCAGTTCCTCCAGAACAACCAGGAAAAGCACGGTGCAGGCACCTATGGAAGCGAGCAGAGCATATTCTCCGTTTCCCTTTTTCAGCAGGGTGCTGAAAAGCGCGGCACACACGGCGCACAGGCCGATGAAAAGCACATCCATAGCCTATAGTTGAAAAATCGACTTGATCGCCTGAAACAGCGAATCAATCTCATTGATGATCATCATCAGCACCACGATCAGCCCGGCAAGGGTCGTCATCATAGCCTGTTCTTCCCGACCGGAACGGATCAGCAATTGATTCAGCACAGCCACAATGATCCCAATGGCCGCTATTTTAAAAATGAAATCCACTTCCAAAGCCGATTTTCTTCCTTTCCTTTGGCGCAGGTCCTCTCACCACAGAACAAGGGTAAGAGAGATCCCGCCGAATATTCCCAGGCATACGTAGAGCTTCGATTTGCTGTCTCTGTTTTCTCCGGCCTGCAATAAATTGGCGTCGATCAGGTTCCCGTAAAGCTCCAAATGCTCCAGCTGACCCTGAGTATCACTGCTTCCCAAACCTTCCAAAAAAGCGCTGTACAGAGCCAGATCCTTTTTATTCTTCAAAAGCCTTTCTCCCGCCTTTTTCAGCGCTTCCTTCGGCGCGGTAAGATATTCCGGGCTTTCCGCCGCAAGCCGGCAAAAGCGAGAATCACGGTTCTGAGATATCAGCGCGGCTACCGGCTGGGCAGAAAAGCTTATCCCAACACGAAACGCGCCGATCATCTGTTTCAGGTCCAGCAGGGACTCCTGCCGTTTCTGCAGCTCCCGCGCCCTGCTCCAGCCAAGCAGAAATCCGCTAAGCAATATCAAAACCGCTCCCAGCAGCTTCACCCGGTTCCCCATCTCCCTTTTCCGTTTCAATAAAGCTGATCTCTCCCGGCTGAGTCCGCCCGAAAAGATATGCTGTCACTCCAAAGGCACCTGTTTCCAGAAGGGCTTTGCAGACAGGCCGCTTTTCCATATCCTTGCGGGTCCCGTGGACAGAAGCGATCAGGGACACCCCGGAAAACACAGTCTGGCGGACAATATCCAGGTCCTCCCAGGAAAGCTCATCACAGATGATATATTCCGGTGAAAGCATGCGAATGGCAATGTCAAAGGCTCTCTTTTTGGGATATCCCTGTAAGACATCCGCACAGGGGCCAAGGTCAAACCCGCCGCCTATTTCACCGCTGCCGTCAAGCACTGCCACACGCCGCACCGGTTGAAATTTCCCTGTAGAAAGTGAATATGCTGTGTCACGAAGCAGCGTTGTTTTCCCGCTGGAAGGTTCGCCGACGAATAACGCGCCTCCCCGCAGATCTCCACCTTCCAGAAAAAGCCTGTCCGCGCACCCTCTGGCTTCTCTGGGAACACGAAATGTCAGCGAAGTGATTTCCCGGACGCTTTTCAGCTCGTTTTGTTCCGACACTGCTGTGCCGCACACGCCTACCCGGCAGGCATCACCCAGGCTTATGTACCCCTTTCGGATCTCCTGCTCGTGGCTGAAGACGGAATGGGCACAGGCTTCCATGAAGATCTCCTGAAGCTCGCCGCTTGACACACGCAGCAGATCCTTTGTTATCGCGCGTGAAAGCGTTCCATCTTCTCTGAGGAAAAACATGCCCTCCCTGCCGCACAGGGAAATGGGCTGGGTGCTTTTCAGATGGATATCAAAGGTCTGTTCTTTTATTTCCGGCGCAAGACGAAGAAGAAGCTCTCCGTAATGTGGGATTCGCCTTGCAACATTTTCAAAGGCCGAAGCTTCCATTTGTTTCCCTCCTTTTTCAAAAAATGTGCATCCGGGCTTTTCGGTCTGACCGGATATTCATATCTATGAAGACAAGCACCCCGATAGAACAGGCTGTCCAAATCCTCTCCTCAAACCTCTCCTCAAAACGAAAGCAGAAAAATGCCCCGGGGGCAATTCCCCGGGGCATGATCTGGTTTTGAACTATTTCCTTTCCTTTTTTTCCTTTCGGTATTCCAGGAAGGATTTCAAAACATCCTTGTCGTTTTGATATGTAACAAGAGCCTCGGCATCCTTCGGCCTTTTCCAGCGGATATCATCCACTTCCTTTTCCTGAGCCTTTACCTTATCGTCCGGGCCTGCCTTGCCAGCAAAGTAAACGACATCCTTCATGGTATCGGCCTTCGGCGAATAGGTAACGATCTGCCGAAATCCGGTGTCAAGCTTTACCTTCAATCCGGTTTCTTCCCAAATTTCTCTGAAGGCAGTTTCCTCGTCTGTTTCATTCTTCTCCACATGGCCTTTTGGGAAAGCCCAATGGCCCCCGTTTTTATGCTGGATCACCAGGATTTCCAAACCGTCTTTTCCCTTTCGATAAACAACAGCGCCGCAAGACCTTTCTTTTTTCATGCCGTTTGCTTCCTTCCTGAAAAAGTTTGATAAAGCAAAGAAAAACCGCGGAACTCCGCAGCTTTTCTCTGACAGCTATTATTCTGCAGTAAAGCGGTATACCGTTTTACTGGTAAACGGGACCTCGGGCTGCATGAAACGGAAGGGAAATTTCGGATGATTTACCGAATCGGGATAGAACTGTGTTTCCAGGCAGAAAGCCGTATGGGGCTTCATGGGGATACCGTTTTTATCCAAAAGGACATCTACAGAATTAAAAGTATAAAGCTGTACGCCGGGCATGTCGGAAAACACTTCCATTCTGCGTCCGGTTTCCGGATCATACGCTTCCGCATGCTTCCGAAAGCCTTCGCCGTCCACGCAGAAGTTCTGATCAAAACCGCCGCAATGCCGGATCATCGGATCGTCTGCGAACATATCCTTTCCCAGCTTTTTGGGAGAAGTAAAATCAAAGGCCCCACCTGCCACAGGCAGGAATGTGCCGTCGGGAATAAGATCCATGGAAGAGGCTGTGATCTGAGAGGCATTGATGGTAAGCTCTGTATCGAAAACTTCCTTCTGAGAATCTCCTGAAAGGTTAAAGAAGGAGTGATTCGTGGGATTGAAGGGCGTTTCCTTATCGGAAACAGCACCGTATTCCAGCACGAATTCGTCCTTTGCCGTCAGGGTGTACTTTACCGTGATTTGAAGCTCGCCGGGATATCCCTCGTCGCCATCGGGACTGACATGGCGGAAAAGGATCGAAGGCTCTTCCCCGTCCTCAGTTTCCGCGCTCCAAAGCACCTGATGATAGCCCCCGGGGCCTCCGTGCAGGGTATTCTCCCCGTCATTTTTGGAAAGAGAATATGTCTTTCCGTTCAAATTGAACTGAGCGCCCCCGATACGGTTCGCGTACCGGCCCACAAAAGTGCCCTGGAAATTGTTGCCGAAGTATTCTTCTAAAGTGCGGTGGCCCAGCACAACATCTCCGAAAACGCCATTTCTGTCTTTTACCAGAAGGCGCACCACACGGCAGCCAAAATCGGTGACCTCAAGAGTAGTGCCGTTGGCATTTTTCAAGGTGTAAAGCTTTGCTTCGCGCCCATCGGGCAGTTTCCCAAAAATTTTAGAACTGACAGGCACGCTTATTCCCCCTTGCCCAAAAGTGCCGCACCGATAATACCGGCATCGTTGCCGAGCTCAGCACGGCAGACGACGGTCTTCTTAGCGGAATTCATCGCATACTGATGCTTTGCCACAAATTCGCGCACCGGATCAAGAAGAGTGTCACGTTCGTTGGAAATGCCGCCGCCGATGCAGAGGATATCTGGCTGGAAGATATTGATCATATCCACAATGCCTTCACTGAGATAAAGGATGTACTCGTCCACGATCTTCTTGCCGATGGGGTCGCCTTTGCGCATGGCGTCAAAAGCGGTGCGGCCGTTTACACGGTCGATATCGCCTTCCACAATGGTCCACAACGGAGAATCCTTGGGAGCATCCGCCATGTATTCCTTGGTGGTCTTGATCAGACCTGTAGCGGAAGCGTATGTTTCCCAGCAGCCGTTACGCCCACAGGTGCAGGGGCGGCCACCTACTACGATAACAGTATGTCCCAGCTCCGTTCCGGCAAAATTGCTGCCGGCATAGATCTTGCCATCGATGATGACACCGCCGCCGACGCCGGTGCCAAGCGTGATCGCTACGGCATCTTTGGCGCCCTTTAAGGCCCCAGCCATATATTCGCCGAAGGCTGCCGCGTTAGCATCGTTTTCCATGATGATGTTTTTACCGTCCAAACGGTCAGAAAGCATCTGCACCATGGGCGTGTTGCGGAAGGGTAGGTTGTTTGCAAATTCAATGATTCCGGTATCGCGGTTCACCGTTCCGGGGGATCCAACACCCACCCACGGTACATCATTCAAGGTAAGGTCTGCATTCTGCAGGGCCGCGCGAACGGTTTCCGCGATCGCATCAGCTACCTGCTCTGCATTTTCCAAAGCGGTCTTTCTGGAAGCGCGGGCAATGATCTGATTGCTTTCATCCACGATTCCCACGGCAATGTTTGTGCCGCCCAAGTCTACTCCAAGATAATACATAGCCATACTCCTTCAAATATTTTCAGGGTCCCCCCTGCTTTTTATTCAGTATACAATATTTTCGGTGCAAATGTAAACGGATTCTGAAAAAATTTCCTCATTTTCCAGGATTTTATTTTCTTGATTTTATATGGCACATATGGTAGACTATAGGTTAGTTTGCCGCTATGGCGGAATTGGCAGACGCAAGGGACTTAAAATCCCTCGGTAGAAATACCGTACCGGTTCGACCCCGGTTAGCGGCACCAGATCAAAGGGGGGATGCGTTTCCGCATTCCCTCTTCTCTTGTGCCAGTGCCGGGTCCATTTTTATATATCAATGGAGCGTGCTATGGAAAAAACACAGATGAAGATCGACTGTCACACACACATTGTCAGCAGGGCAATACGCGATGAGTATTTCAGCCGCACTTCCGGTTATGCCCTGGTAATGCAGTTCCCTGAAAGTATTTTCAGCAATCCCGAATGCATTGAAACCGTTATGGAAGATAACCGCCTCTTTCTTAACGCATGCATAGATTTGAAAGTCCCTATTTCCCCGCAGCTTCAAAAGATCGAAGAAAATTTGGAGACATGGAAGGTAGTTGGGCTTAAGATATATTTGAGCTATCAAGCGGGCAAAGCCAGTGACAAAGAGCTTTATCCCATTTATGAATTTGCGGCGGGACACGATCTGACCGTCACATTTCACACCGGGCTCTGTTCCCTGGTTCTGCCTTCCGACCAGGATATTGAAGGCTCCGCCGCATGCTATATTGCAAGGGCTGCAGAGGATTTTCCTAACGTCAATTTTGTGATCGCTCACATGGACGACCCAAGATTCCGGGAATGCATCCGCATCGTTTCGGAACACGATAACCTTTATACGGACTTTTCCGGCGCCTATGAAACAGGCACCAAAGAAGGTGGCGACGTAGACGGCGCCATTGCTATTTTCGGTGAAGCCATTCATTCCCAGCCGGGAACCGAAACAAAGATCTTATACGGCACAGATTTTTGCCCGCCCATCAATCTTGCCCAGCTTGACGAATACGATTACAGCATTGCAAAGATCTTCCCCAAAAAGGATTTTCCTTTGATTTACTATAAAAACTGTCTTCGCGCATTTCCCCGCTTAAGGGAAAAAATTAAAAATATCTGAAAGGAAAAAACATGAAAAAGCTTCTAAAGTCCTTTACTCCCTATCAGATCATATATCTTGTGTCTGTATTTACACTGACCGCGCTATTTATCACCTTTTTTCCCGACTATATGCTGGACGACACCAGCAATACGCTTATGGTCGTATGCTCTGTCATTGCAACGTTGGCAAATCCTGTCTGCGAGCTGCTGATCTCCAAGCAGAGCAAATGGAATTTTATGGTAGACGTTTTTCTCATTGAGCTGCCGGAGCTTGTGATCTGCCTTACCATGGGCTGGTATACCATCGCCATTGTTACCATGCTTTTCTGGATTCCCATTGACATTGTAAGCTTCGCAAGATGGACACGCCATCCCGACCGGGAGGAGGAAGAGCTCACCGTGGTAAAGCGGCTTTCCGTAAAGCAGGATATCCTTGTTGTCCTTGCCATTCTCGCCTTTGGCTTCGGTATAGGCTCCGTTATTTCCGTGCTGCCCGGCGCCGCCGATTCCTATCTAGACGCTTTGGCGGCGGCCTTCGGAATGGCAAACGGCATTTTGCTGCTGCTGAGATATAACGAACAGTGGTATGCCTGGCTTATTACATTGATCCTGTACGCCATTTTGTACATAACCTCTGGCACATTCATCATGCTGATCACAGTTGCGGCAATGCTGGTCAACACATGCTATGGCTTTGTCAAATGGGTGCTTTATATCAAGCGCCATCCTGAGGCAGCATCCGCAGAAGCAGCCAAAGAAGGGGCTTCCAAATGAATCTGAACGAAAGCATTTCCGGCGCTATCGATTACATCGAAGAAAATCTGACAGAAAAACTGGACATTCAAGAAATCTCCGGACGCGCCTATCTTTCCTGCTTCTATTTTCAAAAGGTGTTTTATGCCCTCTGCGGCCTGACGGTGGGTGAATACATCAGGAACCGCCGTCTTTCGCTGGCGGCGCAGGAGCTCTGCTCAAAAGACGCAAAGGTGCTGGATATAGCCCTCAAATACGGCTACGGCTCTTCGGAAAGCTTCTCAAAGGCTTTTACAAAATTTCATGGAATTGCCCCCTCCGCCGTAAAAAGCTCTGAGCGCCCTCTTCGTTTCTTTGCCCCGCTTAAAATCTCGCTGACACTGGAAGGCGGCCAGATGCCCGAATACAGCATCGTGGAAAAGGAACAGTTCACCGTGGTGGGAAAGTCCCGCGTCTTTTCCGCGGAAACCGCCTATCAGGATATCCCGGAATTCTGGGATGAGTTTTCTCACAGTGAAGACGGCAAAAAGCTGTACGGCATGTACGGCATCTGCCTTGACAATAACGGAACGAGCTTTGAATACCTGATTGCGGACAAATACTCTTCGGGAACGGCTGTTCCCGAAGGCTTTGTGACCAGAGTCATTCCAAAAGGGACCTGGGCCGTATTTCCCTGCCGGGGCCCGCTGCCGGAAACGCTTCAGGCTGTAAACACGCAGATCTGGAACCACTGGCTGCAAACCTGCAGGTTCTATCGATTGGCGGGAAATTACGACGTGGAAGCTTACGGCGCTCCTTACGGCGAAAACCTGAAAAGCGAGCAAAACGAGATCTGGATCCCGGTTGAAAGGATCCCATAAAAAAGCGCAGAAAAAAGGGCCCTTTTTCAGGGGCCCTTCCGTTTTTGAAGCATGATATATCTCAGATCCAGCGGGCAGCGTCCATCTTGGGCTCAAAGGTGATCGAGCGCTTCAGAACGTCGCATGCCTTTACAAGACCTTCGTTCTTGCTCATCAGGCTGTCCTCATGCTCAATGGAAAGCACATAATCGTAGCCCACCATGCGAAGCTGGCTGACAAAATCCTTCCAGAACAGCTCGTCGTGGCCGTAGCCGATGCTGCGGAAGATCCAGGAACGATGCAGCTCGTCTGCATAGGAGATCGTATCCAGGGTGCCGTTGATAGCGGCGTTAGCGGGATCGATCTTTGCATCCTTCGCGTGAACATGGAAAATGGCTTCTCCGCCCAATTCGCGGATAACGGCCAGAGGATCCATTCCCTGCCAGAACAGATGGCTGGGATCCAGGTTGGCGCCGATCTCAGGGCCTACCGCCTCGCGGAGACGGAGCAGCGTACGGGTGTTATGTACGCAGAAGCCCTGGTGCATTTCAAAGGCGATCTTGTTTACGCCGTGAGATTTTGCAAAAGCCACAAAATCCTTCCAATAAGGGATCAGCACTTCGTTCCACTGCCATTCCAAGACCTCGGGAAACTCATTGGGCCATGCGCAGACGATCCAGTTCGGATTCTTGGATTCGGGGCAGTCGCCGGGGCAGCCGGAGAAGGTGTTGATTTGATGGATTCCCATCTTTTCCGCCATGAGGACGGCATTGTGCAAATCATCGTCAAATTCCTTAGCAATCTCCTTGTTGGGGTGG
Source organism: uncultured Acutalibacter sp. (assembly GCA_964577585.1). GTDB lineage: Bacteria > Bacillota > Clostridia > Oscillospirales > Acutalibacteraceae > Acutalibacter. The sequence continues at coordinate 1,562 of CAZNZS010000007.1, read as the reverse complement.
ATCGGGTTTGCATGGCAGCTTAAAGCGCTTACCTCCAGGCCGGAATCCGCAATTGTCTTCATGAATTCCTGAAACTTGGCTTCATCATGAAGCAGCACACCAGGATCGCAATGGTCCTTGCCCGGATAACCGCCGCAGCCGATCTCAACCATCTGCGCACCCAGAGATTTGAAATAAGCCAAAGCTTCTTTCAGCGGCACTTCACCGATCACGTTTGTCAAAACGCCCAATTTCATAAAACAAACACTCCTTTAAAATTCTTCGAGCCCGGCAGAACGCCTGCCCGTCAATCTCGCTTAGTTCAAGTATATAAAATTCGAAGTGAAAATGCAATCCCTTTTAAGGAAATTTCTGCAAACTTATCCCTTCCAATTTTTCAAAAACTGCTGTATAATGCGAAAAGCTGAAAGGATGGATAGCAATGGAGGACAACCGCAAATACAGATCTACCCGGCTTGCCTGTTACCGGGGATATATCGTTCAGGGGATCATCAACAATCTGAGCCCTCTGTTCTTTGTGATATTTCAGAAGAGATTCGGGATCTCCTATTCCATGATCTCTACCCTCATTCTGTTCAATTTTGTCACGCAGATCGCCGTGGACGCTTTCTGCGTCAAGTTTGTGGATCGGATTGGCTACCGGGCGGCGGCAGTGGCGGCTCACATCTGCAGCACGGTGGGGCTCATCTGCCTGGGGACCCTGCCGAATCTTCTCCCTGCCCCCTTTGTGGGGTTGGTCATTGCTACCATGATCAACGCCATTGGAGGCGGTATGATCGAGGTGATCATCAGCCCCATAATTGATTCTCTCCCCAGCGAGGCAAAAGATGCAAAAATGAGCCTGCTCCATTCCTTTTACTGCTGGGGGCAGGTCGGCGTGGTGCTGATCACCACTTTGGCGATCCGGCTGATCGGCGAATCCTTCTGGTGGGTCCTGCCTCTGCTGTGGGCGCTGATCCCTGCCTACAATATCTTCAAATTTGCCAAGGTCCCGCTCATGCCCACAGTTTCCCAGGAGGAGAAGATCCCTCTCGGCGCCCTGTGCCGCTCAAAGGTATTTCTGACCGCCATGGTGCTGATGCTCTGCGCTGGCGCTTCCGAGCTGGCCATGTCCCAGTGGAGCTCCCTGTTTGCCGAAGAAGCCCTGGGCGTCCCCAAGGTGATTGGCGACCTGCTGGGCCCCTGCTTCTTTGCAGTGCTCATGGGCATTGGCAGAACGATCTACGGCGTCTGGGGGGAAAAGCTCAACCTGCACCTTGCCCTGGTCTCCACGGCCATTCTGTGCGTGTTCTGCTACTTGGGAGCTTCCCTCTTTTCCATTCCCCTGCTTTCCCTGTTCTGCTGCGCCCTGTGCGGCTTTTCCATCAGCCTGATGTGGCCGGGCGTGCTGAGCTCCACCGCCGCCGCCTATCCCAAAGGCGGAACGGCCATGTTTGGCGTGCTGGCCGTCTGCGGAGATATCGGCTGCTCTGTGGGGCCAGCCTTGACCGGCATGGTCAGCGAGTATTCCTCTCTGCGGACGGGAATGCTCACCGCAGCCATTTTCCCCCTGATTATGATCC
>CAZNZS010000006.1:31188-55117 GCA_964577585.1 uncultured Acutalibacter sp. | reverse complement strand
TGCTGGGAAAGATTCTCCCCGAAGCGGGCGTGTGCGGCGTCATCAACATGGGCGCGGATCTCAAGGGCTGCCGGGACACGGTGGCGCTGACAGAACAATACAACTATGTGTACGGCGCGGTGGGGATCCACCCGGAAAACGCAAGGGTGCTGCCTGAAGACTGGCTTTCCCAAATCCGGGAAATGCTCCAAAAAGAAAAGATCGTGGCCATCGGCGAAATCGGCCTGGACTACCACTGGCTGGACGAATGCCCAAAGGCAAGGCAGCAGGAGGTCTTCGAAACGCAGCTGGAGCTGGCGAACCGGCTTTCCCTTCCGGTGGCCGTACACGACAGAGAGGCTCACGGCGACGTGTTGGACTTTTTGAAGCGCTATCAGCCAGAAGGCGTTGTACACTGTTTTTCCGGCAGCGTGGAAATGGCCCGGGAAATTCTGAGGCTTGGCATGTATCTGGGCATCGGCGGCGTTGTGACCTTCAAGAATGCCCGGCATGTTGTTGAAGTGGCAAGGGAAATGCCCCTTGACCGGCTGCTGCTGGAAACAGACGCGCCTTACATGGCCCCTGTCCCCCACCGCGGAAAGCGAAACGATTCCTCCCTGATCCCACTTGCGGCAAAGGTGATCGCCGAGCTGCGGGGAATCTCCACAGAGGAGGTTTTACAGGCGGGAAAGGAAAATGCCTGCCGTCTGTTTGGTATTCCGGAATAAACAAGCATTTGAAAGGAAAGAATACGAAAAGGTATGGAAGTAAGGAAGACAAGTATCGTCTATGAATACGAAACCGGACTGTACGTCAACATGACAAACCAATGCCCCAACAACTGCGATTTCTGTCTGCGGAAAAACAGCTCCGGCAGTCTTTATGCCAAGAACCTCTGGTATCAGGAAACGGAGCCCACAAAGGAAGAATTCTGGGCGGCCCTTTCCGCGCGGGATCTCAACAAATACACAGAGATCGTATTTTGCGGCTACGGCGAGCCTGCCTGCCGCTGGGACGACATGATGTGGCTCTGCGATAAGCTGAGAGCCCACGGCTCCCATTTCATCAGAATAAACACCAACGGGCTGGCCGATCTGATAACGGGCAGGCCGGTGGCCCAGGAGCTGGACGGCAGAGCGGACGCCGTTTCCGTAAGCCTGAATGCCAGCACCGCGGAAAAATACGACGCGCTTTGCCACAGTAAATTCGGACTGAAGGCCTTTCCGGCCATTCTTCACTTTACCTCCGGAGCTGTGCTGAATGTGCCCCACGTGCGCATGACGGTGGTCAGCACCATGCCCAAGGACGAGATAGAGGCGTGCCGCAAGGTGTGTGAAAGCGTGGGCGCTGACTTTTTTGTCCGAAAATACATAGACAAATAAGGAGTTCACATTATGAAAAAACTATTCTGCCTGCTTTTAGCCCTTTCTCTGCTGTTCTGCTGCGCAGCCTGCGGCGGCAGCGGAGCCTCTGGAACCGAGGACGGAACCATCGAGGGGGATCTTTCCGAGCTGCTCTCCCAGGTGACAAAGGACGCCACCGATCCTGAGCTTTCTTTGGTGGAAGCCCAAGTGAACGAAGAGAATTTCTCCTGGTACCTGTTCATTGATCCCATTGAGGGCGCGGAAGCGGTGGTATCGGAGCCGGTCATCGGCTCTATTCCCCACTGTGTTGCTCTGCTCCGTGTGCCGGACACCTCGGATGCCGAACAGGTGAGAAGCGAAATTGAGGAAAAGCTTGATCCGCGGAAATGGGTCTGCGCGGAAGCGGAAAGCACGGCAGTGCTTCGCAAGGGAAATTTGATCTTACTGGCCATGAGCGATACCGGCACGGTGAAAAAAGTGACGGATAATTTTAACGGACTGGCTTAAAAACGGATCGCGAATAAATAACCCCCGGCTTCGCCGGGGGTTATTTATAGACGGGCGAAGCCCTTTGTTACAAGCGGCACGCGCCAGTAGTACGGCCTGACAGTTGCGTAATCGTGCCCTTCGCTCCCTTCTGTCATTCTGAGGCGTGTAACGCCGAAAAATCTCGTCTTTTCCCCATTTTGTTTTTCAGGGATCAAGGGTGAGATTCTTCGCTGAAAGCAAAGCTTGCTTTGCTTTTGCTCAGAGATGACAGAGAGAAGAGCGGGGCTGTATTCTAGTCAGCGCTTTATTTCGAGATAGCCGATCTTCTTCATGACCTTTTGCAGGGTCTTTCTCGCGATGTGCTGGGCCCGGGGAGCGTTCTCCGAATAGCATTTTTCCAGATAGGCTTTATCGGCCATCAGGTGCTTGAATTCCTCCTGGATCGGGCGCAGCTCGGAAATGACGGTCTCCGCCACGGCGGGCTTGAAATCGCCATAGCCCTTGCCTTCAAATTCGTGTTCGATCTCCTCCATGGTCTTTCCCGTAATGCAGGAATAGATATCCATCAGGTTGTTGACCCCGGCTTTGCCTTCTGCATAGCACACGCAGGATTCGCTGTCCGTAATGGCCCGCTTGAACTTGCGCATGATGGTATCGGGATCGTCGGAGAGAAGAACAGTGCCGTTCATGTTCTCATCAGACTTGGACATTTTCCTGGTGGGATCTTGGAGAGACATGACTCTGGCCCCGTGCTTGGGGATCAGGGGCTCCGGCACGGTAAAGGTGGGGCTGTAAATACCGTTAAAGCGCTCCGCGATGTCCCGGGCGATCTCCACATGCTGCTTCTGGTCGGCTCCCACCGGGACAAGGTCCGCCTGATAAAGCAGAATATCCGCCGCCATCAGGCAGGGGTAAGTAAACAGGCCGGCGTTTACATTGTCGGCGTGCTTTGCGGATTTATCCTTAAACTGGGTCATGCGGGAAAGCTCCCCAAACTGGGTGTAGCAATTTAAGATCCACGCCAGCTGAGAATGCTCCGGCACCTGGCTTTGAATGAAGAAGATCGTCTTCTCCAGATCGATGCCCATCGCCAGCAGGTAGGCATAGGCTTCCAGCGTATAGCGGCGAAGATTTTGAGGCTCCTGCCGCACCGTGATGGCATGAAGGTCTGCCAGGGCGTACACGCATTCATATTCATCCTGGAGCCGCACGGCATTGCGAAGGGCTCCGAGATAATTGCCCAGGGTAAAGATCCCGGTGCATTGATACATGCTTAGAACTCGCTTTTTCCGTTCTGTTTCCATTGTGGTTTTCTCCTTTATAGATATTGGATTTTGGATATTAGATGCTAGATGCTGGATCAGGGCGAGAAAAACGATAAATTATTGTTTAGCACCCACCTTGGCCTTCTCGCCTTCGTTCTCATCTTCGATTCGGTCGGTCATAGACGATTGCCACTGGCAATCATGACCTCGGTCGGTTCGCACATGATGCGCCAAGAAAGCCATGGCTTTCTGCGCTCGCTCACCCCTGAAAAGGGGGGCTGTCACGGCGAAGCCGTGACTGGGGGGTCGTGCAATTGCAGAGGTAAACCCCTCCACCGCCATTCGGCGGTCCCCCTCCCCTTTCAGGGGAGGTCAAGGCCTTTCTAACAACTAACAACTTACGGCTAACAACTAGCTCGCTAAACTCCAATTTATCTATGCGGCCTTTGGTCGGGATTTTCACTGTATGCCAGTGCAAGCTGCCTTCACGAGTGGGTGCAGCGGCACGCTGCAATTTACCGCCATGCAATCATCTGGACATTTCCTTTGCCAGTTCCCCCAGGACACGCACGCCCTCAGTCAGCTGCTCATCTGTGGGCGTGGAGAAATTGATCCGGAAGGACTGGCAGGGCATTGCTTCATCGGTCAGGAAAGCCGTTCCCGGCACGACGCAGACCTTTTTTTCCGCCGCTTTCTTCACATATTCCAGCATATCGATCCCCTTCGGCAGAGTACACCAAGCAAACAGGCCGCCCTGAGGCCTGCTCCAGGTGATCAGCGGCTTGAAATGCTCTTCCATGGCCTCAAAAAGGATTCTGCTTTTCCTGCGGTAGATCTCCTGCAGCCGGCGAAGGTGAGCTTCATAATCGCATTCCGTCATAAAACGGTGGCAGACCGTTTGCGCCCAGATATTGGAATGCACGTCTTCCCCCTGCTTGCAGACCACCATTTTCTGAATGACCTCTTTGGGGCCGATGGCATAGCCCACCCGCATTCCGGGAGAGATTACCTTGGAGAAGGAGCCCGCGTACATGACGGCGCCCTGGGTATCGAAAGATTTGATGGAGGGCACGTCTTCCCCTGCAAAGCGCAGGTCGCCGTAGGGGTTGTCCTCCAGGATCATGACCCCGTGCTCCACGCAGAGCTCATAGACCCTTTTCCGCTTTTCCAGGCTCATGGTGATGCCGGAGGGATTTTGGAAATTTGGGATCGTATAGAGGTATTTTACATTCTTCTCACGCTTCAGCGCCTTTTCCAGCAGTTCGGTATCGATACCGTCCTCCTCCATGGGGATCCCGCAAAGCTTTGCACGATAGGAGCGGAAGGTATTGAGAGAGCCGATAAAGCTGGGTGCTTCGCACAGCACGGTATCCTCTTCGTTCAGGAGGGTCTTCGTGAGAAGATCCATAACCTGCTGCGCGCCGCTGGTGATAAGCACATCGTCCTGCTCCGTGCCAACATGGTGCTTTTGCTGCATATAGCTCCGCAGATACTCCCGCAGGGCAGGATAGCCCTCCGTAACACTGTATTGCAGCACCTCCACCGGCGCTTCCCGCAAAAGCTCCTCCGAAATACGGCGGATCTCCTCATAAGGAAACGCATCCGGCGCGGGGTTTCCGGCGGACAGGGGGATCACGCCCGGAAAGGATGAATTTTTCAGGATTTCCCGGATCGCAGAGGGCTTCAAGCCCCGGACCCGATCAGAAAAGGAATACTGCATAGAAACACCGTCTCTTTCTCCGATTCAAAAGGCTGCAGAAAAACAAAAAAGCCCCTGCGTGATTCGGGAAGAATTTCCCCGGATCAAATGCAAGGACAGGATGCTTTCCTGCGGTACCACCCGGCTTGGCGCAAAGGAACACGCCCACTCTGCCCGATAACGCCGGGATGCGTCGAGCCATTTCCTGCTCGCCCTCACGGGGCCATTCCCCTGAACCTTTTACCGCCTTCCACCGCCCGGCGGCTCTCTGAAAAAAGCTTTCACGGTACTTCTCCCGATCATCGGCTTTTCATTTTCGCTTATTATAGACCCTCGGATCGGTTTTGTCAATTTCTTTTTTCGGAGCGGGAAGTCCTCTGATTACCATAATTTAATTTACATAATATTTTTCACCCAAAAAGTTCCGAATAGTTTTTTCCTCTTCCCTATGAACGGAAAACCTCTGAAAAATTACAATAAATTCCATACAACAAGCGACAGAAAAAGCCATTTGCCTTGGGTATACTTGTCCGGTAACCATATTTTTTGGTTTCCATAATTGTAATAAGGCGGTGTTTTTGGTGGAAGGTTCGAGGGTTCGTCAGCTTTTGGGAAGATGGGGAGAATATTTACATACCATCTACGCCCGCAAGGTCATTACCGTGATCGCAAGCTTCTTTTCCGGGCTGCTTTGCTCCCGGGGGCTGGTATTCGGAAAATACGCCCCCTTCGGAGTGGCGGCAGTGACGGCCGTGCCCCGGGAAGGGATGTGGGCTGCCATGATAGGAGGCTTTCTCGGGTATCTTCTTCCCTCTCCCGTATATGTTCCTGTTCGCTATTCCGCAGCGCTGGTGGCGGTGGCAGCCATTCGCTGGTCCCTTTCCGATCTGAAAAACGTGACCACCCATCCCATGTTCGCGCCGGCAGTCACCTTTCTTCCCCTGCTGCTCACAGGCCTTACCATGGTATTCCTGAACGGCTCCATCACTTACACCGCGGCCCTTTATCTGGCGGAATCCTTTCTCGGCGCGGGAGTGGCCTATTTTCTGCGGCGGTCAGCTTATCTGCTTTCCGGGCTTTCCGGCGATGGAAAGACACGCTCCGGAGGCCTGTATGACAGCGGAGACGTGGCAGCGCTGGCGGTAACTACCGGCGTTCTGGTGCTGGCCTTCTCCGGGATCACCATCGGCGGGGTCTCTCTGGGAAGGATCTGCATGCTTTTGATGATCCTTTACTGCGCCAGGATAGGAGGCATCAGCGGCGGGACGGTGGCAGGCGTTACCGCCGGAGCCATTCAGGGCCTTTCCATGGCGGGGCTTTCCTATCTGTCCGGAGCATACGGTCTGGGGGGCCTTATGGCAGGCGTGTTCTCTCCCATGGGAAAGGTGGCCACGGCGGTGGCGTTCATCATTTCCCACGGAGTGGCCTCCCTGCAGGCCGGAAACGGCAATTCCCAGCTTTTCACCGGTGCTCTGGAGGTGGCGGCCGCCACCGTCATCTATATGCTGATGCCGAGAAGCCAGCGGTTTTCCGAGCTTTTCGGCGTTCGAAAGGATTCCCTCAGCGGCGGAGCGATCCGCGACAATATCGTACTGCGCCTCCACAGCGCTTCCGAGGCTCTGGCAAACGTCTACGCTTCCGTAGACGAGATCTCGGAAAAGCTTTCGGGACTGTGCGCGCCCAGCATGCAGGAGGTGTACAGCCGGTCGGCGGAGGCCGTGTGTTCCGGCTGCCCCATGAGCGCCGTCTGCTGGAGAAAGCACAAGGAAAACACCCAGGAGGCCTTTTCCGCCTTTACCAGACTGCTCAAGGAAAACGGAAGGATCACGGGTGAAGACTTTCCCGATGAATTCACCCAGCGCTGTAAGCGCACCGGAGAACTGCGGGACGAGATCAACAAAAACTATTCCAGATATCTGCTGAAGGAAGCCGCCGAGCTGCGGGCTTCCCAGGTACGGGACGCCGCCCAGCAGCATTTCAAGACCACCGCCGGGATCCTGGAGGAGATGGCGGATGAATTTTCCGGATATCAGCATTTCGATGAGGAGGCCGCCCAGAGGGTCAGCGATATTCTGAGGGACAACGGCATCGAGCCGGTTGAAGTCTGCTGCCGGCTGGACCGTTTCGGCAGGATGACGGTGGAGGCTGAGATCAGGCGGGAACGCCAGAAGCGTTTGAACCGAAGCGCCTTTACAAAAGAGGTTTCCGCCGCCTGCGGCAGAGTGTTTTCCCCGCCCTGTGTCAGCTCTTCGGAGGAAAGCTGCCGCATTCAGATGTGCCAGCGCCCCGCCTTTGAGGTGGGAAGAGGATTTTCCCAGTACAGCGCGGGATCCGGCGCATTCTGCGGCGACTGCGCCAGCGTGTTTTACGACGGCCAGGGAAGGCTTATCGCCGTACTCAGCGACGGCATGGGCACCGGAGGAAGGGCGGCGGTGGACGGAGCCATGACCTGCGCCATGGCGGAAAGCCTGTTAAAGGCGGGTGTCGGCTTCGACAGCATGCTGAATACCGTAAATTCAGCCCTTATCGCAAAATCCGGCGATGAATCCCTTGCCACGCTGGACGTGGCCAGCATAGACCTGTATACAGGCATTGCCGAATTCCGCAAGGCGGGAGCCGCCGTTACCATTGTGCGGAGGGGAAAACATATGGACACGCTGGAGGCCTCCAGCGTTCCCATCGGCATCATGCCCGGGGTGGAATTCACCAAATGCGACCGGGAGCTGCGCGCCGGAGACGTAATCGTTATGGTTTCGGACGGCGTGGCGGTATCCGGCACGGAATGGCTTTCCGACATGGTGCTTGACTGGAGCGAGGACGAGAATCCGAACCTGCTGGCGGAGCGCATCACTGAGGAAGCGCAAAAGCGGCGCAGCGACGGACATGAGGACGATATCACAGCGCTTGTGCTGGTTATCATGTAAGCGTGAAAAAGCAGCGGGAATTCCCGCTGCTTTTTGTTTGCATCTGAAAACCGCTTTGTAGGGAAAAAAGGCAAGATCCTTCACAAGGATATTCTTGTCTCTAATAACTAAAAGGCCGTTTGCTATGCAAGAATATACCGCTCAATAGCTTTAGCAAGGCCGTCCTGATCATGGGCGGCGGTAATGAATTTGGCGGCAGCCAGAGCTTCGGGGGAGCCGTCCGCGACTGCTGCGGAGCAGCCCGCCGCTTCCAGCATGGTCACATCGTTGCCGTTGTCCCCCACCGCCATCGTCTCTTCCCCGCGAATGCCGAGGCGCTCCGCCAGGGCCAGCAGGGCCGCGCCCTTGTGAGCGCCGGCGTCGTTTATCTCGATATTGTCCGCGATCGATGAGGTAAGATCCAGCCCGCCCAGGAAGGAAAGCTTTTCCCACAGCTCATCTCTTGTCTTTCTTTCCAGAAAGGGCAGGTTGATCTTTTCGGGACAGTCCCCCGTCGCCTGCAGAGCGCCCAGCAGATCTGTTACCAGATTGTATTTCTTGCCGTCTACAAACAGCAGCTTCTCAACGGGGAAATGGAATTTTGTTCTGGCAAGCTCTACATATTCCCTTTGGGTAACAGCCTCTCCGTTGCGGTAATACTCCACATAGACGTCATAGCGCTTCAAAAGCTCCACGACCCTGACCGCCTTTTTGTTGGGAATGAGCCGCTGATATACGGTTTCTCCTGTGACAAGGTCGTAAACTGCCGCACCATTGGAGGTGATGACATAGCGCACGCCCGGAAGAGAGGTGATGACCTCGGGGATGAAATACCGCATACGCCCTGTGGCGGGAACGAGGATCACCCCCCGCTTTTCCGCCTTGAGCAGCGCGGCTCTGTTTTCTTCTGAAAGATACCGATGCTCTGTGATGGTGGTGCCATCCAGATCGAAAGCCAAAAGCTTTATCATTTATCCATTACTCCCCCATCTTTTCTTCTCAAAGCAGAGTATAGCAGATTACGGAGCAAAAGACAAAGCATTTTCGGACGGCTCCGTTCATTTTTATTCCGCGCTCCGATCACTATGGAATTTTTCTCAGCTTTGTGCTATAGTAAGCAGGAAAGAAAATCATCCGCCGGAGTTGTTCCCATGTACCGGCAGAAAACGGGAAGGATGTTTCTATGGATCAAATTAAAAACCTGACGCGGAAGCTTTCGTTCTTAAGCCTTCCCCTATGCTTTTTGAGTTTTTTCTTTCTGGACTTTTCCTTTCGGTTTTTCTACCGCTTTACGGGAACCACCGCCCTGCTTTCCTGGAAGCCCCTGCTGTTTACTTTCGGCTGGGCCCTTCTGCTTACGGCTCTGATCTCCCTGCTGCCCCGGCGGGGACGGCGGATCGCCATGCTCTCGCTGATCGCCGTGTTTTCTCTGCTGGCCATTGTCCACGGAGTGCTTTACCGGCTGGTGGGAAAAATGTTTACCTTTTCCGACATGAATTTCGCGGGAGACGGCGCGAGATTTTTCAGCTGGACCTATCTGAACCTCAGGAAGGCTTTTTTCCTCTGCATTTTATTCGCCGTTCTTCTCATGGCGCTGGCGGCGATCCTGGCCCAAAAGCCCAGGGAAGGCGCAATTTACCGGAAACGACTCATCGCGGGGCTGGGCACGGCTATTGCCGCCGCCGCGGTGATTGTAAGCGTTCACTTTTCCCTGATGCCGAAAACGGAAAACATGTGGTGGGGAAACACCTATGACCCTAACAGCGAATCCGAGGTTTATAAGGATTTTTCTGATCCAAACCGCTGCGCTATGCTTACCGGCCTGTATCAGTACACCTTCCGGGACCTGGCTATTTCCCTCGGTCTCGGACAGAATCGGGGCGATATCAGGGAGCTCGACGCCTTCTATGAGCAGCGGGGCACGGAAATAAGCGGCGAAAATGAGATGACCGGCGCGCTTCAGGGCAAGAATCTGATCATGGTCATGCTGGAATCCATCGACACCTGGCTGATCACGCCGGAATACATGCCGAATCTCTGCGCCATACAGCAAGAAAGCGTGGACTTCACCAATTTCTATACGCCCGTCTTCCTTTCGGCGGCCACGTTCAACACGGAGATCATTTCCCAAACAGGCCTTATCCCGGCTGTTTCCGGCCTTTCGGCCTCCGCTTATTCCACCAACGCCTTCCCCTTCTCCCTGGCAAACGGCTTCCGGGAGCTTGATTACAGGGTAAATTCCTTCCATTCCGCAAGCCCGGCGATCTACAGCCGTGGGACGGTACACACAAACCTTGGCTTTGAAGCCTATCACAACTACGTGGACATGGGAATGGACAACTACCAGCTGGATTCTCAGCTCATCAACGGATACGACCTCATGACGCCTGAGGAGCCCTTCTATTCCTTCCTGATCACCTACTCCGGCCATGGCCCTTACACGGAGGAAATGCAGGTGATATCGGACCCGCATTATGAAAAGGCAAAAAAGGCGGTGGAGCATTCCGGGGAAACAGGGAGCCTGGAAAATATGGAGGAATACGTCAACGCCGTCGCCCACGCCATGGAGACAGATAAGTTTATCGGAAAGCTGATCGGGCGGCTGGAAGAGGATGACAGGCTGAAAGACACTGCCCTGGTGTTTTATGCCGATCACTACGGCAAATACATGTCAGACAGGAGCTTCTTGCTGCAGGTCAAGGGGATCGCGGACGACGGCTTCTCTCTCTATCACACGCCCTGCTTCCTGTACGGCGGCGGCCTTTCTCCGAAAAAGGTGGAAAAGCTGTGTTCCTCCGTGGATCTTGCCCCCACCATTGCAAATCTCTATTCCCTGCCCGTGGACCTGAAATACTATATGGGCGACGACATTTTCGGAGACCGCGGCGGAGTGGTTCCCCTTCCGAACAACACCTGGTACGACGGGGAGACCTGCTATTCCTCAAATTACCAGGGAGAGGTCACCGATGAGATGTCCGCCCGCTCCGCGGAAATAAAGAAAAGAATATCCGCCTCCGCGGACACCTTGAAATGCGATTATTTTAAAAGTCTTTCCTCTGATTGAGCAAGAATGACGCAAAACATCCCGGCTTTTCCTGAAAAGCCGGGATGTTTTTTGTTCGAAGCTTTACTTATTTCGAACGAAAGGTGCAGCACTCCGTGCCGCTTTTGGAATTGACCTCTCCACAGCAGCAGCCGACGCAGACACATTCGGCCTCGCACTTGCAGTTCTTGTTGTAAGTGCAATGCTCCGCGCTGCAGTCAATGGCCGTTTCCACAGTGGGCATATCCTCACGGGCATTTTTCCCGCTTTCCTGCCGGCGCTCTTCATAAGACTCGCAGCAGGTCTGACCGCTTTCCACAGCACCGGGGCCGTCTACCTGGATCCCGGTAAGGCAGCACAGATTGTCGCAGTTGTGCTGACAGGAAGTGACCTGACATTCCAATTTGTTCATACTAAGGCACCTCATCGCAATAAATTTGCAACGCCGCGGAAATCGCCGGTGATCCGGCGGGCCGCAGGGTCACGGCCTTAGTTTTGCCAAAAGGGGAGGTTCTTATCCCTCTTCGTTTTCCGCATTTACGCCTTAGACACTTCGGACTCTTCCCCGATGAGCTTTTTGAGTTGACGGCCCGCAGTCTGCATGATCACAAAGGCCACAACGCAGGTGATGATGATCTCGGGGATCATATAGCTGCCGTTATAGGCCAGAGAATAGAAGCAGGCAAGAGTATTGCCGCTCATGCCGGCAAGGATGGGAGAGAAGTTTGCATCGGCATAGGCGTCCCAAAGGATCCAGCCGGACAGGAAGGAGCAGAGATACCGGAGCAGCCCTGCCACCAGGCAGCCGAGAGTAAAGGCGGCGCCGTCGTGCTTGATCCTGTTTTTGAAAATACCCGCCAGGCCGAGCACGGTAAAGGCCAGCAGGTAATCCAGCAGAACGGAACCGACAACGGCTCCGCCGCTGATCCCTTTTAAGGCGTTCAGGCCAACAAGAAGCTGCAGGACGCTGTATGTAAATCCGGCGGCAAGGCCCCATTTGGCGCCGCAGAGGTAAGCAAACAGCATCACCGGCAGCATGGAACAGAGAGTGATCGAACCGCCCTGGGGCAGGTCAAAGACCTTGATAAAGGAGAACACCGTACCCAGTGCCACCAGAACGCCGCCCAAAACGAGCTTCTTTGTTTTCTGATTCATTTCATTTTTCCTCTTTTCCGCAAAAGTATTCTTGAAAAATGAAAAATGTCATCTGAGAAGATCTCTCAAATGACATAGAACGCATTCACAGACTGCTTTGCGGTAGACTGGCAAAACAGGCCTCAGGAATATTCCCGGCTTATTATGAAATGCTTCCTACGTCGGTATTATCCGCATCAGGTTCCTGTCCTTTCAAGCCTTACAGCGGCCTTCAGGACAAAGGGTTTAAGCTCGAAGCTCCTCTCAGCACCCGGAAGCAAACGGCTGTTTCCGGGCAAGTCTCTTTGCTGTGCAAAGAGGCTTTTCGCACCCCTTCTTTCATTTTTCGCCCCTTATTGTAAGCTTTTCTATAGAATTTGTCAACTTTCTTTTTCCGGGTCTTCTCCGGTCGGCTTCTCTGAAACGCTTTTACAACCCCTCTCCCGCCTGCCGGGCCAGGCGGACGATCCGGCTGCTGCCGAGCCTGTCTGCCCCAAGGGAAAGGAACTCCTCCGCGTCCTCCAGAGTGCTGATGCCTCCCGCTGCTTTGATGCGAAGGCCCGGCGCGCAATACTGCCGCAGGAGCCTGATATCCCCGGCTGTGGCGCCGCCGGCCGAAAAGCCCGTGGAGGTCTTGATGAATTCCGCTCCCGATTGGCTCACCACCCGGCACATGGCGATCTTTTCCTCTTCGGTAAGCAGACAGGTCTCGATGATCACTTTCAGAAGATGGGGCCCGGCCGCGGCCTTGATCTGCCGGATCTCGTCAAGCACCAGATCGTATTTGCCTTCCTTTATCCAGCCGATATTGACGACCATGTCGATCTCATCTGCACCGTTCGCGATGGCGTCCCTTGTTTCCAGCACCTTACAGGCCGTTGTGTGGTATCCGTTCGGAAATCCGATAACGGTACACACCGTAAGGCCCGGATAGGCCTTACGCACCCGGGCCGCAAAGCTCGGCGGAATGCACACGGAGGCGGTGCGGAATTCCTCCGCTTCTCTGCACAGCCTGTCGATCTCTTCCCAGGCGGCCTGGGGCGCGAGCAGCGTATGATCCACCTTGCTTAAAATCTCTTCCAGCTTCAAGGCTATCCCTCTTTTCCTGACCTTTTATCATTCTTCATTTTATCATTTTTCCCGGCTTTTGGCAAATAAGAACGAAATTGGATGACGCGGAAGCAAATCTCCTCTTGCAATTTCACAATAACATGTTATAATGAATTTATAAACTTTGTAAAACTTCTTTATATTTTGTGGGGGATTACCTGTGAAAGCAAAAGATCTTGCAAAGAAGCTGGGCGTATCGCCTGCCACCATTTCGCTGGTGTTGAATAATAAACCCGGGATCAGTGAATCCTTACGCAGCTCTCTGCTGGAAAAGATCAGGGAGCTCAACTGCGAGGAAATGATGTGCGAAGCCTGCCGGGAGGGCGAAGCCCCCGGCGCGGACCGGGAAAAAAGAGAAAGGGAAGCCATCGTTTATCTCTCTTACCTGGAATGCGACGAATGGGAAGACCGCAACGGCTTTTTCCCCGGCGTACTGGAGGGAGCGGAAAGCGAGGCTCGGCACCGCGGCTTCAGCTTTTCCGTGTTTCACATGCTGTGCCAGCAGGAGCCCCTGGAAAAGATACTGAACTATTGCGGGAAGGTACGGGGCATCATCATACAAAGTGAAAACATCACGGAACGGATCAAAAACGATCTTCAAAACGTTGATATTCCCAGCGTTTTTATGGATATTTACGACCCCAAGGTCAATGTGAGCTCCGTGCGTGTGGACAACCTGGAAAGCATGCACACCGTTGTAAGCTATCTGAAGGAAAAGGGCCACAGAAGGATCGGATACGTCTACAGCGGCTGGGAAACAGGCTGGCAGCACAACCGCTTCTTTTCCTTCCGAAGCGCAATGGACAGGAACGGGCTGGAATTTGACCAAAAGATGGCCTTCAAGGCCGGAACCGGAGAGGATCTTTACGAATTTCAGCGGCTTTCAGAGATTTTTGCAAACACGCCGGAACTGCCTACCGCCCTCGTTTGCGAAAATGACCGTCAGGCGCTCCGGGCGATAAACGCACTGGAGCAGAACGGGCTTAAGGTCCCGAAGGATGTGTCCGTTGTGGGTTTTGACGGCAGCGCTATCTCCAATATAGTGAGGCCGAAGCTTACTACCATGCGCAATTCAAGCCAGCTTATGGGCCGCGAATGCGTTATGCTGCTGGAAAACCTGAACCGCCTGAGAGAGCTTGAGTCTCCCGCTCCGCAGCTGAAGTACGACATTTCCGCCAGAATGATCGAGCGCGACAGCGTGCGGGATTTGAACGAGCCCTGGCAGGAGAAATAGGGATCCGCTTGATTGCCGGTCCCATTGCGATAAAAAAGAAGGACCCTTGCCGGTCCTTCTTTTTTGCGTTTCGACACAGTTCGCGGAAGCGTAAAGAATCACCGAAAGTTCTGCACGGGAAACGGATTTTTCTGGATTTATAAACTTCTAAAAATTTTTTAAAAAATCTTTATAAAAAGGCTTGACAAATTTATAAACCTGATTTATAATAAGGCTGTAATCAAACGAAGCACTGCTTCGAAAGAATTCAGTAAAGGAGAAATTCGCTATGAAACACACCGAAAAGATCACCCTGAAAAGCATTCAGAACAAAAAGCCTGCCCTGCTTGACCGCATCATCAAGAGCGGAGCCGATTACATGGCGAACTTCGCCGTGGTGAGAGGAAATCTCTCCCCCTTCCAGAGCGGTTCCATTCAGTATTAAGTTTCAGTTCCAAAAAATCACTCAGAAAGCAATTATTCCAACATTTGTTTTAATATTGATGGTTGAACACAACACATGTCGGAATTATAATGAAGACACAATCCAAAATGCACTCAGGAAATTTCACGCAAAGGAGAAAAACAATATGAAAAAGAACACAACCTTGAATAAGAAAACGATCTGTCTGGACCACATCATTAAAGTCAGCGCTCAGTATATGGCGAACTTCGCCGTGGTGAGAGGAAATCTCTCCCCTTTCCAGAGCGGCTCCGTTCAGTACTAAGCAAACCACCATTTTTAAGTTTGAAAGGACGATGATCTATATGAAAAACCATATTAGAAAGAAAACCTCCCGGATCGACCGCATTATTAAGGCCAGCACTCAGTATATGGCGAACTTCGCCGTGGTGAGAGGAAATCTCTCCCCCTTCCAGAGCGGCTCCTTCCTGTTCTGAGCCTCACGAAAAAAACAACTTCATTTTGAAAGGACGATAGGATCTATGAAAAACACAAAGACCACCATGAACCGCAAGCAGGTAAGAAAGGCCAGCCTCATCGACCGCATCATCAAGAGCGGAGCCGATTACATGGCGAACTTCGCCGTGGTGAGAGGGAATCTCTCCCCCTTCCAGAGCGGCTCGATCCAGTACTGATCTCGCGTACAAGTTCTTCATCTTTATCACTCATAAAACAAAAGAACGCCGAGCTTATCGGCGTTCTTTTGTTTTATAAATTTGAAAAGCAGACCATCAGAAGCTGCTTTGCTCCGGAAGGGGTTCCTCTTTGGCGCTGCCGTCTTTCTTTCTTCGGAGAACGGTGAGGTAATACACACAGGCAGAGGCGGCGGCAAAATAGACGGTGACATTGGGACGGCGCAGCACATTGCCGGAGATCTGTGCCGCGATGACTGCAAGCAGGAAGGTCATGCCCACGGCCCCCATCTCCAGGGTAAGATACCGGCTTACTCCCTGCCAGAAGGAACCCAGGCCCCGAACGATGAAGTTGCCGGGCCTTCCCTGGCGTTCCGCCGAGCAGTCCGCAACGTCGCGCACAAAGGCGCGAAGAATCAGGAACGCAAAATACAGGAAGATCAGCATATAAAGGGCAAAGCCGATATATCCGCAGAAATAGAACACGGCCGGGAAATCATTTTCCAGATCGTAGATCTCGCCGTCAGAAATCATATCGCTGTATTCAAAGCCAAACAGCCGTGTGACAAAATCCTTTTCCTCCCAAACGAGCTTCGCAAAAATACTTTTTCGCACCCGGCTGTCGGAAAGGATCCTGGCCTCATAGGTATAGTCATAGGCGTCCATCACGTTGTAGACCCCGAAGCGGTCGTAGAGGCCCTCAAAAACAGCGCCGTACACCTCCGGATCCGTATATACGCCTATCAGGAGCCTGCGCACCAATTCAAGCTCTTCGGGCGTAAGCTGATCGGGGTCAAAATCGCCTTCAAGCAGACTGAAAGCAGATTGGCTCACGCCGCTGTTGGCGATGCTGCTTTTCACCAGCCCACTGTAATTTCCCTGGGCATAATCGCTCATATGCTCCCGGACCGCCATGGGCGACTGATGGCGCAGGGCAGCCGTGAGGATCAGGATCAGCAGCAGAGGCAGCACATATTTCAGAGAATGCTTTTTCAAATTGACTGCAAACAGGAAGCAATAGGCGCCCATTACAATAAAGATCGAATAGAAGGTCAGCTTGGTGCCTGTCAGGAACATCAGGACAGACGCACCCAGCGCGGCCAGCAAAAACACAAGGTATTTCTTTGCCTGATAGGCCCGGTACAGCGCCAGGGGAACCACCAGCACAATGATCGCGCTTTGGGCGCTGGGCGTGCTGAACCAGCCCAGGACTCCCAGCCCCAGGCCGTTGTAGGTATAAACCGGGTGGCCGCTCAGCCAGGGCAGCGCCGTAAAAAGGATAATTTCCCCCAGGTTGATGGCAAAGCCCGTGAATATGCTTTTCTGTATCTCCTTGCCCCGCTGAAAAAAGGTAATAAAGGAAAGAATAAAAAGGGGAAAATTCAGGATCCGCAAAAAGTTCCCGGCATCGGCCACGGGAGAGGTGTATCCGATCCGGAAGCAGTTGGCCGCATGGAGGATCCAGAATAAACCGGCAACACCGTACAAGATAAAATAGATCTTCTTTCGCTCACTGAGCACAAAGCCCAAAAGGGACACCGCGGCCAGCAGGAGGAAGCGGAGCGCCGTAGAAATGGTGTTGCTTCCCAGTCTTTCCGCCAGAAAGTAGGAAAGCACATCCAGGGCGGGCTGTATCGCTATCAGCATCACCACCAGAATATTCAGCTTCTGTTCGATTGCCCGTTTCAGTCCATGCTTCATAGAGTTTCTCCGTCAGTTCTCAGCTGATTTTTTTCAAATACACAGAAGGGTTCCGCCTGTAGCTTCTCCGCAGGCCGTTTTTGGCGGGAGCGGTCTGCGCCTGGACGATCAATTGCGCAAGGGCCACGGAAAAATATACCGTTACGTTGGGGCGGCGCAGTACCTGGCCGGAAAGCTGAGCCGCGCCCAGCGCAAACACACACATCATGGCGGCAGTGATGAATTCGGCTGTCAGCAGCGATGGGAAGCGGGTCACAAAAGCGCGCAGGGCATACAGGAACACGCCCAGAAGAAATGCCGCGTAAAGAGCCGTTCCCAAATATCCGCTGTAAAAAAGCAGGGCCGGGAAATCATTTTCCGGGTCATAATTATGTTCTCCGATCATGGCAGAGGAATACTCCATGCCCAGCAGGTGCGTAAGGAAATCCTGCTTCTCCCAGGCAAGCCGCACAGCAAGCACCTTTCGATCCCGGGTATCGTTGAGCACTACGGGATCAATGCTGTAATCATAGGCCTCCATCACCCGGTCCACCCCATAGCGGTCCAGCAGATCCTCCATGAGGATCTCCTTGTAAACGCCCCGCTTTCCGTAGATATCCCGGTACACGGTGCGGATCTTTTCCAAAATATCAGCGGGGATCTCCTCCCCCCTTTTCCATTGGAAGCCCTTATCCTCTCCCATGACGGCGTCGATCTTCTCCTGATAGACCACAAAGGAATCCCCGGCCACATTTCTGCGCTGCGCCATGGGAGACGTTCCCCGGAAGGCCAGAAGCAGCACAAAAGCCGCCAGCAGCGGTATGCAGAGCCACAGAGGCTTCCGGCAGATCACGACGATCACAAGGAAGGCGGCGGAAATCAGCAGAGCGGCATAATAGGTCAAACGGGTGCCCGTAAAATACATCAACCCCAGCCCGCTTACAGTGCACAGGGAAAATATCCAGGCCTTCTCCACGCGCATCCCCCACAGCAGGACCGCGGGGATCAAAAGGCAAAGGATCGCGCTCTGCGCATTGGGCACACCGAACCATCCCAAAATACCCCTGTGAAAATTCCGTTCCGGGAAATTGTAAGTGTAGACCGGCATACCCACCAGGTAGGAAATTCCGATCACCAGCAGGATAAAAGCCAGGTTGACTGCTAAAATCCCAAGCACCTCCATATCCATGCCTTCACGGCGGTGAAACAGAGAAACGAAGGTCATGGTCCACAGAGGAAGCTGCACCAGCTTCAGGTACTCCGCGATATCGCCTACCGGCTGTGAATAGCCGATTCGAAAACAGTTGAGCATATGCAGCAGCCAGAACCCGGCGATCAGGCCATAGACGGCGGCATAGATCTGTTTGCGGTCAGAGACGACAAAGCCGTAAAGACTCACCACAACGAGCAGCGCCATGCGCAGCCCGGTGGTGATAAAGGTAGTGCCGGCCTCCTGCATAAAATAGGACAGCACGTCCAACAGGGGCTGGATCAGCAGCAACGCTGCCATGAATTCCCCAGTGCATGCTGTAAGCCTTGTTTTTAAGGTTTGCCCAGTCATAATTTCTCCCCGCTGCCCTGCAATTTCTCGCTGTTTTTGACAGGACAGTTTCATTTTAAAGCCCTATCCCCAATTCCCTGCATTTTGTCAGAGCCAGATCATGACCCTGCTTAGCGGCCTTTCGGTACCACTCCTTCGCTTTTTCCGGATCTTTTTCCGTGCCGATGCCGTCTTCATAAAATTCCGCCAGGTTATACTGCGCGTCCCAATCTCCATGCTCCGCGGCACGTTCTGTCCAATAAAAGGCTTTTGTGGGATCCTTTTCCACACCGAGCCCCTCACAATAAAAATATCCTATCTGGCATTCCGCCAAGGGATATCCCTTCTTCGCCAGAGAAAGATGGCCTTCAAAGCATTCCCTGTACCGTCCTTTTAAAAAGTACGTTTTAATCAGTTCATCGCATCTGTTCAGTTCCTCGCAGGGAGAATAATGCCTATCTGCCATAGCGCTTCCACCCTTTCACCGAATTCCGTCATGAAGAACTGATGCTTAGTATAACACAAAACCCGTCAAGGTACAAGGAAATGCGCGGGAAAAAGGAAAAAGTAAGAAATCCGCCGAAATTCAATGCATCAGCCTGTCCACCGTAATGCGAAAGAAGCGTGCCAGCACATCGAGCTCAATATCCGTAACAAAGCGCTTTCCGGCTTCGATCCGCTGAACGGCGTTCTTGTCCACCTCCAGCCCCAGGATCTGGAGCCTGTCCGCCAGCTCTCTCTGGGAAAGCTTTTTTTCTTTTCTGAGTGCGGCCACATTCCTTCCGCAAAGGTTGTTCAGGCCTTCCGGCGTTTTATTGATAAACATAAGCGCCTCCGCTTTTTGACATTCAGTGCTTGACACCAATGCGAGTATAGGCTATAATAGGCCACAATATGACATCTACTGAATGTCAAACTGGAAATTGCGGAAGGTGATCGATATGAGTAAAAAATCGTTGGGGGCAGCTGCTCTCGGCTCCGGCATCCTGATCTCGATGGCGGCACTGCTGCTGTTTGCCGGATCCGCGCCGACGGAAAACAGCCCCTCTTCCCTTCTCTTTTCGCTATGCTGCCAGCCCGGACCACTGCTTTTGCTGCTTCTGGGAGCCGCGGTCATGATCTCCGGGATCATTTTCCTGCTCAAAAGCCATTTTGAGCGATGAGCGCGCTGAATATTTCGTTCCGGCGAGAACGCAAAAGCAAGGCAGACCGGGAAGGTCTGCCTTGCTTTCCATGCTTCGGTAACGGACCGCCTGTACCGCGGCCCTGTTTATTTGACTGCTCAGGATTTCAAGATCTGCTTATAAAGCCGGATATACTCGTTGGCCGATTTGCCCCAGCTGTTGTCACAGCCCATGGCACGGTCCACCAAAACGTTCCATCCCTCTTTATCATTGTTATAGGCCGCAATGGCGCGGTGAAGGGAGCTGAGCATATCGCCGGCGTTATAGGTCATAAAGGTGAAACCGTTGCCCACGCCGTCACCACTGTCGGTGATGGAGTCCTTCAGGCCGCCGGTCTCCCGAACAACGGGAATGGTGCCGTAGCGCAGGGCCATCATCTGGGACAGGCCGCAGGGCTCGGATTTACTGGGCATCAGGAAAATATCGGCGCCCGCGTAGATCTTTCTGGAAAGCTCGGGAACAAAGCCGAGGCAGAGCACAAAGCGGCCCGGATATTTCTCCTGCATCCACTTGAAATAATTTTCGTATTCCAGATCGCCGCTGCCCAGAACTACAAATTGGGCGTTGGTATATTCCATCACGTTGTCAACGGCGTCTTTCACAAGATCAAGGCCCTTGTGAGAGACAAGGCGGGTGACCATACCGATCACGGGAAGGTCGGGATTCACTTCGATGCAAAGCCGCTCCTGAAGCTTCTCCTTGTTTATGGCCTTGCCGGATTTGTCCTCCCGGGTGTAATTGGCAAACAGGTTCGGATCGTGCTCCGGATCGTAATTCACCACATCGATGCCGTTTAAGATGCCGGAAAGCTTCCAGGAACGCTCCCGCAGGATGGGATCCAGCTTATGGGCGAACCAGGGATCCAGGATCTCCTGGGCATAGGTGGGGCTTACGGTGGAGACCCAGTTCGCGCACTCAATGGCCCCCTTCATCAGGTTCACGCAGCCATCGTATTCCAAAAGCCGGCTTTCGCAGTTAGGAATGCCGAACACATCTTCCAGAATCTCCATGCCGTATTGACCCTGATACTGGATATTGTGAATGGTAAAGAGAGTCTTGATGCCTGAATACCACTCGTTATTGGCATAGAACAGGCGGTAATACACAGATACCAGAGCGGTCTGCCAGTCATTGGTGTGGAGGATATCTGGCTTGTAATCGATATAGGGCAGCATTTCCAGGATCGCCCGGGAGAAGAAGGCAAATCTCTCCGCGTCATCGAAATGGCCGTACAGCCCGTTGCGCTTGAAATAGTACTGATTATCGATCAGGTAATAAATCACATTGTTGACCTTGGCTTCGAAAATGCCGCAATACTGCCGGCGCCAGGCCACCGGGACGCTGATGCTGGTGACAAAACGCATCTGATCCCGCAGTTCCTGAGGAGTTCCGTCATAAAGGGGCACCACTACGCGGCAGCCGACCAATCTGGAACGAAGCGCCTGCGGCAGCGAACCCGCAACATCTGCCAAACCACCTGTAGCGGAAAAAGGCAGGGCCTCACTGGCGCATAACAAAACTTTCATACAGAAAATCCTTTCCTCATCATATTTGGGAGCATACAGCCACGTTCGTCATATGCAAACTTTCTAAAACGCCGGCTGCCCGCTCAATCCTTGCCCTGTAATGTAACCCAGCAACTACCAATACAGCCAGGGAAGCTCTGATGAAATCAGCAGACCAGATCGGCGAGGATATATTTCGGATGTCAAAGACCCAAAATCGCAGGAATACTTGGTGTATTGCAAGGGCAACGCCACACAAGGATTGTGCCCGGATTGTGCAGTCAGATTTTTCGCCAGATGAAGCAAAAACCGCAGGCCATACTTTGTGTATGGCCGAGGGCTTTTGTGAAATATGGCGGAAAATCTGCAAGCAAGGCGGGTGCAAAGCCGTTAGGCGGTCTTTGCGCGGTGTTGCCCATGGATTTTGGGGCAAAGGCAGGTGGAATATCTCCCGCCGAGGTGCGCCTGTAGGATTACTTCAGAGGTTCCCAAAAATCAAACCTTGCTTCCCTTTGCCACGAAGACCGGATAAGACTGGCTTCCCATCATGGTACGGTTGCTTTCAAACACAACTTCCTTATCGGCCACCACATAGTCAAGGCGTGTGCCCTCTCCGACTACAGTGTCCTGCATGATGACACAGTTCTTCAGCTTCGCGCCCTTCTTGATCCGCACGCCCCGGAACAGGATGCAGTTCTCCACTTCGCCGTCGATCATGCAGCCATCGGCCACCAGGGAATTGGTCACCGAGCAGCCCAGGCCATAGCGGGCAGGCATATCATCGCGCACCTTGGTGTAAATGGGCCTGTCGGACAGGAAAAGCTGATTGCGAACCTTGGGGTCCATCAGCGCCATATTGGCGTTGAAATAGCTGCCGAAGGAATTGATCTGATAGGCGGTGCCGATAAACTCATAACCGAACACCCTCAGTTCCCGCAGGTGGCGCTGCATCAGATCCCGGTCAAAGTCGTACAGATTGCGGCTCATGCATTCCTGAACCAGCTCCATCAGCTTTTTGCGGCCGATCAGATAAATGCCCATACCGTAGTTGCAGTCCGCATCGCTGCCGCGCTTTACCAGCATATCCCGGACAAAGCCCTCGGGATCCACGGTGTAGACCACGTTCTTGTCGATATCGGGAGAGGCGCCGTGACGGTAGATCACGGTGATGTCCGCCTCCTTCTCGCTGTGGAAGCGGAAAACATCCTTAAAATCGATATTTGCCACGGTGTCGCAGTCGGAAAGCAGCACATATTCTTCATGGGAATTTCTAAGGAACCGCATAATGGAATCGAGAGAAGAAATCTTTCCCTCGGTTCGGGTGGTTTCCGCACCAAAGGGAGGCAACAGATACAGGCCTTCCCGCTTTCTGGAAAGGTCCCATGCTTTTCCGGAGCCCAGATGATCCATCAGGGACTGATAATTCTTTTCGGTAATGACGCCCACCTTATTGATCCCGGAGTTCACCATGTTGGACAGGGAAAAATCCACTAAACGGTAGCGCCCGCCATAGGGGACGGAAGCCATTACTCTGTTTTGGGTAAGCTCTCTTACACGCTCTTCATGCACGTAGGCATAAAGGATACCGATCACATCATTTCCACGCATTATTTCTCCACCTCCTCAGCATCCAACATGGCCTTGGGGGGCACCACCGTGCCGGGGGCCACGTTGCAGTCGGGGCCGATCACAGCTACGCCCCAGTCATCTTTGTTTTCCACATCTTCAGGCCGCTTTCCGACTACGGAATTGGCCCCTACCACGGCGTTTTCCGCCACGATGGCATACTGAACTCTGGCTCCCTCTTCTATCCGCGCGCCGGGCATGATAATGGAATCTTCCACCACCGCGTTGGGCGCCACATACACGCCCGCAAACAGGATGGAGAATTCCAGGTCTCCGTATACGTTGCAGCCTTCCGCAATCAGGGAGTTCTGGACCTTGGCCCCCTTGGAAATGTAGTGGGGCGGCATGACAGGATTCCTGGAATAAATGCGCCAGTCACTGTCGTTGAGATCCAACGGAACGTTGGGATTCAAGAGATCCATGTTGGCTTCCCACAGGCTGTCAATGGTACCCACGTCTTTCCAGTAGCCCTCAAAGCGATAGGCAAACATCTTTTCCCCGGAATTCAGCATGGCAGGCAGCACGTTTTTACCGAAGTCGTTATCACTTTTTGGATCTTCCTCGTCCGCCAGAAGGAACTTTCTCAGTTTCTCCCAGGTAAAGACATAGATGCCCATGTTGGCCAGGTCATTCTTGGGATGCTTGGGCTTCTCATCAAACTCATAGATGGAATCGTCCTCATTGGTGTTGAGGATGCCAAAGCGGCTGGCCTCAGCCATGGGAACCTGCTGCACCGCGATGGTGACGGCCGCTCCCTTTTCCTTATGGAAGCTGATCATTTTGGAATAATCCATTTTATAGATGTGGTCGCCGGAGAGAACAACTACATATTCCGGGTTGTACCGCTCGATAAAAGGAATATTCTGGGTGATGGCGTTGGCCGTGCCCTTGTACCAGTCGGACTTTTTGCTCTTCTGGTAAGGAGGCAGCACATGAACGCCGCCGTTCATGCTGTCAAGGTCCCAGGGCTGGCCGCTGCCGATGTACTCATTGAGCTCCAGGGGCTGATACTGGGTCAGCACGCCCACCGTCTCAATGCCGGAATTCACACAGTTGGAAAGGGGGAAGTCGATGATACGGTACTTCCCCCCAAAGGGTAC
>CAZNZS010000006.1:0-31178 GCA_964577585.1 uncultured Acutalibacter sp. | reverse complement strand
TCTGAAATTTATTTTTTGACTGTCTTGTCTTTTGACGCAGCGGGCTTTTCCTTGTTCTTTGCCGCCTTGCGCGGAGCGGGCTTTGGCGCTTTCTTCACGCATTCCAGGAAAAATACGGAATTTCCGGGCAGGGTGAGAGAAACGCTCTGCTCACAGCCGTGCATGGGAACGTCAACTGTTTTGATGGACCTGCCATTGGTGATGCCGCTGCCTCCGAAGGAAGCGTCGTCGGAGGTGAAGATCTCCGCCCAGGTGCCGCGGTAAGGCAGGCCGATACAGTAATTCTCCCGCAGGACGGGAACGAAGTTGCAGACCGCCACAAGCTCGCGGCCGTCCTTTGCCTTTCTGCGGAAGGCGATCACGCTTTGCTGATAATCGTCATTCGAGATCCATTCAAAGCCTTCCCAGGAAAAGTCGTCTTCCCAAAGCTCGGGCCGGCTGAGATAGAAACGGTTTACAGCCCGGAAGAAGTTTTGGGCATCCTGATGCTCTTTATACTGAAGCAGGCCCCACTCCAGCTCTTTTTCGTAGTTCCACTCGTTTTTCTGGGCAAATTCCGTGCCCATGAACTGAAGCTTTTTGCCGGGATGAGCCATCATATAAGACACAAAGCAGCGCATCTGCGCGTCCTTCTGCTCATCGGTGCCGGGCATCTTATTGATGAGAGACGCCTTGCCATAGACCACCTCATCGTGGGAAATGGGCAGAATGAAGTTCTCCGAAAAAGCATAGAAGAAGGAGAAGGTCAAGGCGTTGTGATTGCCGCTGCGGAACAGGGGATCCATGGACATATAGCGGAGCATATCGTTCATCCAGCCCATATTCCATTTGTAGTTAAAGCCCAGGCCGCCCATATATCCGGGCTTCGAGACCATGGGCCACGAGGTGGATTCCTCGGCGATCATCATCACCTCAGGCGCTTCGGCAAAGGCCGCCTCATTCAATGCCTGCAGGAAAGCGACGGCTTCCAGATTTTCCTTGCCGCCGTCCTTATTGGGGATCCACTCGCCGTCCTTGCGGTTATAATCCAGATACAGCATAGAGGCCACGGCATCCACGCGCAGGCCGTCGATATGATACTCCTTGAGCCAGAAAACGGCGCTGGAAATGAGGAAGCTCATGACCTCCGGCTTTCCGTAATCGAAAACCAGGGTCCCCCATTCCTTGTGCTCGCCCTTTCGGGGATCCGTATACTCATAGCAGCAGGTGCCGTCAAACTTGGCAAGGCCCGCGGCGTCACGGGGAAAGTGGGCGGGGACCCAGTCCATGATCACGCCGATACCGGCCTGATGGCAACGATCCACAAAATCCATAAAGTCTTCAGGCTCACCGTATCGGGAAGTGGGAGCAAAATAGCCCATGACCTGATAGCCCCAGGAACCGTCATAGGGATATTCCGTAAGGGGCATGAACTCGATATGGGTAAATCCCATATCCTTCACATAGGGGATCAGCTCGTCTCCCAGCTTGCGGTAGGAAAACACACTGCCGTCGGCATATTTGCGCCAGGAGCCCGCATGGACCTCATAGATATTCACGGGCTGGGAATAATGGGGCTTCTCTTTCTTCTGTTTGAGCCATTCCTCGTCCTTCCAGGAATGGTTCAGTTCCACCCAGCGGGAAGCGGTGCCGGGGCGGGTCTCCGCGTGGAGGGCGAAGGGATCGGCCTTATAGCTGTCTTCTCCGTCGGCTGTTTTAATGTAGAATTTATAGATCTCGTAAGGCTCAAAGAGAAAATCGGTATATCCCTCCCAGACGCTGTCATCTATTTTATGAAGGGGATATTTGGCCTTATCCCAATTGCAGAAATTTCCCACAAGAGAGACCTCTTTCGCATGGGGGGCCCACACTCTGGCCACCATGCATTCCTTTCCGTTCCTTGTGGCACGGTGCAGGCCCATGTACTCATAGGAGCGCCTGTTCTTTCCACCGCGGAACAGATACAGAGGCACGTTTCCCTCTTCCCTCTGCACAGCTTTTGGGGAAGGATCTTCTTTTTTAGAAGGCATTTCGAACTTCTCCTTTCTCATGTTTCCCACTTTTCTGAAAAAAGCGCGGCAAAAGGAATGCCAAAGAAACGGAATTCTACGATTATCATACCATATTTTGTTATAATTTCAAGAGCTTTTCAGCAATTTCTTCGAAAGTATTGGAAAAGATTTTTACATCTTTATTTAATCTGCATAAAATTCCGGCTGGATTTCTGTATAGCTTCCAACTGTCAAAGAGAAGGATATCACACCTGAGGCAAGAAGGTTGTCAAATTAGTTGTTAGAGTTTAGCCGTTAGTCGTTAGAAAGGGCCGAAGGAGCAAAGCAGAATATACAATGTACAATGTATACTGTACAAAGGGAGAGATTCTTCGTCACTTCGTTCCTCAGAATGACAGTGAGGGGGACTCAGGATGACAGTGGAACACTGCGATAAATTGGAGTTTAGTGAGCTAGTTGTTAGCCGTGAGTTGTTAGTTGTTAGAAAGGCCTTGACCTCCCCTGAAAGGGGAGGGGAACCGCCGGACGGCGGTGGAGGGGTTTTCTACTGCAATTGCAGAACCCCCCAGTCACGGCTTCGCCGCGCCAGCCCCCCTTTCAGGGGGGCCAAGGGGTGAGTGCCAAATTCCAATTTAGCGCTTTCTTTCGGTCGGGCTGCACACCGGAAAATTGCACTCACTGCCTTCTCGACTTGCCTGCGGTGCAACCGCAAACTACAATTTAATTGCCCTTAGCCTTTCCTTGTTTACAAGGGGCGGCTAAGGGCAATTGACAACTAACAACTGACGACTAACAGCTAACAACTATCTAACAAATCATAACGAAAATCCTGCACCCGTTTTTGTCGTATTCTCCGGTATCGCTGTAACCGCAGGCTGTCCAAAAGGCCCCCGCTTCTTCATCGTGAGCCGTCAGGTACAGCTTGTCCGCCTTCGTGAGAAGCTTCTCCTTCACATATTCCGCCAGGGCCTTTCCGTATCCTCTGAGGCGGAATTCCGGCACGATGCAGAATTCCCGGATCAGTCCCCAGCCGGGCCGTTTGCACCAGTCGCTTTCCGGAGAATCCACCTGGTAAACGGCAAAGCCGGCAGGCTTTCCTTCCGCCAGGAGAAAGGAAATAGAAGAAATTCCCCTTTCCTGGTTACGCAGAAACAGTCCAAAAGCCAGCTTTTCCCTGAGGATCTCCTCAGACCACTGGGTGTCTCCCAGATCCTCCTTGGCATAGCGGACGAACATATCTCCCCAGATCTCCTTCATGGAGGGGTCGTAATCGCAAATTTCAAGCTCTTTCATACAATCCTTTCCGGCGAACCGTCAAAGGCTTTCATCAGGCCGTGGTCCTCCCTCTTTTTTCTGTCCGTACCCTTGTCATTTTCTTTTTCATCCGTACCACAACCTTTCTCTGTCTTTATAACAATCACACAACAAGCTGTGTCGTCTTTCTACGCTTCCCGCTCCACTGCCGTTACGGTCAAGGTGTCCTCCCGGACGGCAAATTTCACGTTCAGGCCGGCAAAGCTCATACCGTACACCCGCTCCGGGTCATTCTGATACGAGGGGCGGGGATCCCCCGCCAGCACTCCAAGCAGAGCAGCCCGCTTTTCCTCCGGGATCTTTTCCGACAGCTCCCGAGAAAGCTCTACCTGAAGCTTTTCCCGGGGCGCGTCCGGCGCGAAGCCGCCGTCGGCTTCCGGGCGGCAGTCCGCATAAGGCAGATAGGGCTTGATGTCAAAGACCGGCGTGCCGTCCAGCAGATCCGCCCCCCGCACATGGAGCACCGGGCCCTTCGGGGAGTCCAGCTCGATCCGTTCCAGCTTCACGCAGGAAAGGCCGATGGGATTGGGACGAAAGGGAGACCTGGTGGCAAACACGCCCAACCTCCGGTTCCCGCCCAGCCGGGGCGGGCGCACTGTAGGCGACCAATCCGCCCGGACGCTTTCCGAAAACTCCCACAGCAGCCAGATGTGGGAAAAGCCCTCCAAGCCGCGGAACGCCTCTTTTACCCGGTATGCCGGGGCAAAGGTCACCGTGGCCCGGAGCTCCTCCACCAGTCCGCTTTGGCGGGGAATGCCGAATTTATCCTGAAAATCGCTGTGTACCCAGCCGATGGGTTTCATCTCCATAAGCTCACACCCGCTCCCACAGCAGACGGTTTTCCGCAAACCGGGCGGCGATCCTGTTCCCGGCCTTTAGCCAGGACAGATAGGAACGCACCGTGCTCCCGATCAAAGCATACTGCTGGAAATTCATCACAAGCCCGTAGTGGTCAAAGACCCGCTTTAAAAGCGTTTCAAAATCGGCGGGCTCCTCCAGCAGCCCGCACAGGGTCTCGCCGATCTCCAGCACCGCCCGGCGGTTGAGAGAGACCAGTTCCCGAACGTCCCCGGCGGCCTCCGCATGGGCGGAGACAAACAGCTTCGCTTCCAGCTGCTCCACCTTGTCCAGGGTCTTCAGATGCTCCGCAACATCAAAGAGATACGTGATCTTATATTTTTCCAGGGTGGCGGCGCTGCACAGGGCATCTGCCAGGAACACCACGCCGTCCGGTGTGCGCAGGCCGATCATTCCCGCGGCGTGGCCGAACAGGGGGATCACCTCCAGCTCAGCGGGGAATGCCGGATCGGTCACCTCTTTTGCCATGCTGGGCTCCGCCAGCAGGAATTTATAGCGCAGCTCTTCGGGAGGAAATCCGCCGAAAAGGATGGTGGGCTCCAGCAGGGGATACCGCACCAGAGGAAATTCGATCCCATAAGCAAAAATTTCACAGCCTGTCTGCTGCTGAAGAAAGCTGTTGCCGCCGGTATGGTCGGCATGGGAGTGAGTATTCACGACAGCCCGCAGCTCCCATCCCCGCTCCTTCAGGAGCTTCAGGAGCTTCTTTCCCATACTTCTGTCTGAACCGCCGTCAATGAGTACCGCCCGGTTCCCTTCCGTAAGGAAGATCCCCACCTTTGCCGGACAGTCAACATAATAGGCCCTTTCGCCTGCCTGACACAATTCGTACATAAGCCGCTCCTTTCCGAAAAAGACGGACTGCAAACAGAGAGCACTGTCCGCAGCCCGTTTTCTTTCAAATAGTCACTGATTAAATCAATGTGTGCGGGTTGCCCGCCCAATTTTTCGTCTGGCAAGGCAAAAAGCCGCAGGGATCCTGACGGATTTCAAGGCTTTTTAACGCAGTTCAGGCGGAAAATGGGACGGCAAAATGTGCGTGAGGATTTATTCAGTGGCTACTCAAGCCTCCGCCTTGGCGATAGCCTGCTTGAGATCGTCCAGAATATCCTCCACGTTTTCTATCCCCACGGAAAGCCGGAGCAGGTCGGAGGGCACGCCGGCTTCCTTCAGCTGCTCATCGTTCATCTGGCGATGAGTGGTACTGGCCGGATGGAGCACACAGGTGCGAAGATCCGCCACGTGGGTGACCACAGAAGCCATCTGAAGGCTGTCCATGAACTTCACTGCCGCTTCCCTGCCTCCCTTCAAACCGAAGGAAACCACGCCGCAGGTGCCGTGAGGCATATATTTTTTCGCAAGCTCGTAATCCTTGCTGCTCTTGAGGCCGGGGTAATTCACCCAGGCCACATCGGGACTGCTTTCCAGATACTCCGCCACCGCCTGAGCATTGGCGCAATGGCGCTCCATACGCAGGGCAAGAGTCTCCAGGCCCAGGTTCAAAAGGAATGCATTCATGGGAGCGGCCTGAGCGCCCAGGTCGCGCATCAGGTGGCAGCGCGCCTTGGCGATATAGGCAGCTTTGCCGAACTGCTTTGTATAGATGACACCGTGATAGGATTCATCGGGCTCTGTCAGCGCCGGGAACTTGCCGTTATTCCAGTCGAAATTGCCGGAATCCACGATAACGCCGCCCACCTGCACGGCATGCCCGTCCATATATTTTGTGGTGGAATGTACCACAACGTCGGCGCCGAAGGAGAAGGGACGGCAATTCATGGGCGTGGGGAAGGTGTTATCCACGATGAGGGGCACCCCCTGCTCGTGGGCGGCCTGGGCGAAGACCTCCAGATCGGCAACGGCCAGGGAGGGATTTGCCAGAGTTTCGGCAAACACACAGCGGGTATTTTCCCGCATGGCGGCCCGAAGCTCCTCAATGGTGCTGGTGGGAGAAACGAAGGTGGTCTCTATCCCCATTTCCTTCATGGTCTTGTAGAACAGGTTGAAGGTGCCGCCGTAAATGGCGCTGGAGCTGAC
Organism: uncultured Acutalibacter sp.; assembly: GCA_964577585.1. Taxonomy (GTDB): domain Bacteria; phylum Bacillota; class Clostridia; order Oscillospirales; family Acutalibacteraceae; genus Acutalibacter. The sequence goes on along the minus strand of CAZNZS010000006.1, from coordinate 24,978 downwards.
CACATGCTGGCCGGCTGTGCAGATATTCAGCACGGACATCAAAGAGGCCGCCTGGCCGGAAGAAGTGATCAAAGCGCCTACGCCGCCCTCCAGGGCCGCAATCTTCTGCTCTACCACATCGTTTGTGGGATTGCCGAGCCTTGTGTAGAAGAAACCGTCCTTCTGAAGGTCGAACAGGTCCCCCATTTCCTTGGAGCTTTCATAGGTATAGGTGGTGCTCTGTACGATGGGCGCCACCCGGGGTTGTCCGTTTCCGGGCTTATAGCCCGCATGGATACACAGGGTATCCGGTCTGTACTCTTTCATATTGATTCCTCCTGCGCTTTAGAATAGTTTGATTTTACAGGCCAAAGACTGACTTCAACCAATTTGCAAGGGCATCCGCCCCATACACTGCAAGCATGACCAGAACAAGAAAGCCCAGAATGGAAAGGACCTGGACAAGGATCCGCTTTTTCCGGGGCATGTCCTCAAACTGCTCCTCTTCCCCTTCTTCCTGCTCTTTCCGGAGGGCTGAAGAGATCTCCTTTGCCCTGAAAAGGCCGGAAAACTTCACATAGACATTTCTGTCTGTAGGCATGGCTTCGCTGTCGTAAGGAGAAATGCCCCAATCGCTGTTGGCGGGCTTTTCTTCACAGACTATTCCCGCAGCGTCCATCCGTTCTCTGAGCTGCTGCGCGGTATACTGATCCGCCCTGCAGAGCAGGACCATGTCCTCATCCTCCGCCAGCCTCAGCTTATTGCTGCCGCAATTGCCGCATTTTACCGCGTTGTCTTCACAGACGCAGCGGCATTTCAGGCAATACTGCATTTTCATTCCTCCCTTCGGCTTTTCCTATGATACTCCAACTTCCCGGATTTGTAAAGGAAGCTCTGATTAAATCAAACGGGTCAGATCGGCGAGAGGAGATTTCGAATGTCAAAGGCCCAAAATCGCAGGAATACTTGGTGTATTTCAAGAGTTTGGGGCAAAGACGGGCGAAATATCTGCCGCCGAGATGTGCCTGGACGATTTATTCAGAGGTTCCTACATTCTCTGAGCAAATAAAATTTTCCTCCCAGGCGGATCCCTGAGAGGAAAAGATTCAGGCGGTGAGTACCGGCTGCAGCTGCCGGCTCTCCAGGGCGGCTTCCACGCTTTCCTCCAGTCTGGAAAAATCCGCCACCAGAGAAAAGGGCTTCTTTGCCGGGTCGTCCTGCCCCAGGGGCACGAAATACACGTTCTTTGTATTGAAAAGCTTTGCGATATTGGGCCCGGAAGCAGCCAGGGAATCGTTGCTGGCAACGCACAAGACCACCGGTATCCCGATGCGCAAAGCGGACTTGACCGCCATTGTCACCGGCGTATCGGTGATCCCGGAGGCGATCTTTGACAGTGTGTTCCCGGTGCAGGGACAGACCGCCATCACATCCACCAGCCTTTTGGGGCCGATGGGCTCCGCGGAAACTATGGTGTGTATCACGCCCCGCCCGGAGATCTTTTCGGAGCGCTCAATGAACTCCGATGCCGGACCGAAGCGTGTATCGGTCTCATAGACGTTCTTTGACATGACAGGCAGTATATTGTAGCGGCGGCTCAGCTTCTCCATCTGCTCCATGGCCTTCGACATGGTACAAAAGGAGCCGCACATGGCAAACCCCACCGTTTTCACAGGCATCATCCTCTCTCTGTTTCAGAAAAGCCCCGGTCCCGGCTCTTCCATCATATTGTAAACTGTTTCCTTGATAAGCTCTCCCGCCGCTTTCGGGGACATTCTCCCAGGCACGGAGGGGGCGTTTTTCACCCGCAGGTGAAGCCGGGCCGCGGCTTCCAGATCGATCCCGCCCGGCTGAGAAGCAAGCTCAATGATCAGGGTATCCGCCCGCTGGCGGGAAAGCTGCTGGGCGCAGAGCACACGGCTCGGCACTGTGTTGAAGATCAGGTCATAAGCCTCTGTGAGCTCCCTGTACTGCAGCGGCCTGCATCCCAGGGCGCGTATGGAGATCAGATCCTCTGCCTTTCGCGCGCAGCAGTCCACCTGGGCCCCCAGGCCCAAAAGATCACGGCACAGCGCCTTCCCTATCCTTCCAAAGCCGGTCACAAGACAGCGCGCACCGCACAGGGCGCCCTCATATTCTTCTATTGCCAGCCCCAAAGCACCTTCCGCGGTGAGAAAGGCGTTTCCCACCGTAAGCTCTTCTCTGGCATAATAATCGCAGGCTTCCACGCTTCCCCACAGCTCGGAGCTTTCATAAAGCTTTTCCAGCATTCCGCCGTAAACAGTCTTGCCTAAAAACATGGCGGCAAAATCGTCGTTCAAAAGCAGTTCCTTTTCCGAAAGGGGTGTATTGAGCTTTTTCCCATCCTGTGTTGCCGGAAGGGGCAGAATAATCAGATCGCATTTTCGGACAAGTTCCTCCGGCTCCAGGGATGAAAGGCCGGCCGCCTCTTCCCCCTGCTCCAGAGCGCTGATAGAAACAGGATAACCGTCTGCCGCGATGGAGCGGGCAAGATAGAGCTGGCGGCGGTCTCCCCCCAACACGCCGAAGGCGCTGTGATAACTCATGGTCCCTCAAACCTTTCCGGCCCGCGGCCGATTGGGAACCTTTGAACCAAAGCTTCCCTTGATTTCTCCGCGCGGCTTCTGCCCCGGAGTTATTCTATTCTATGGAAAACGGCGGTCTTTGGTTCACCTGTTTCCGTTTCCCCACGAAAATTTTTGCTTTTTTCGGGAAGGGTATTTATTTTCTGAGGGTTTCGCAATATAATAGAGATAATTATGTTTCCTTTTGCCGGGAATTTGCCGGCGAGTTACAAAAAATGAGGAGAATCACTATGATACGAGAAAACGGCAACATTCTGGATCACGCAAAAAAGCTGCATTTTGTGGGAATCGGCGGATCCGGCATGTGCCCCATGGCAGAAATACTGCATAAAAAGGGATACCTTATTTCAGGCTCGGACATCAACGAGTCCGACACGCTGGAGCGTGTAAAGGGCTGGGGGATCCCCGTGTATATGGGCCAAAGGGCGGAAAACATAGGCGACGCCGAAGCGGTGGTATACACGGCCGCCTGCAAGCAGGATAACCCGGAGCTGGTGGCTGCCAGAGAGCGCGGGATCCCTACTCTGGAACGCTCTGTGATGCTGGGTATGCTGACCGATAAATACGGCTGTCTGGTGGGAGTTTCCGGGACGCACGGCAAAACCACCACTACCGCCATGCTGACACAGATCATGATGGAAGCGGGCAGGGATCCCAGCGCGATCATCGGAGGCAAGCTTCCGCTGATCGGCAGCAACAGCCGTGCCGGAAGCAGCGAGCTCATCGTATGCGAGGCCTGCGAATATGTTGACAGCTTCCTGCAGCTTTCCCCCGCGGTTTCTGTGATTTTGAACATTGACGCCGACCATCTGGACTATTTCAAGACCGTGGACAACATCATCCGCTCCTTCCACCAGTTCGCAGAGCAGACCTCCCAAACGATAGTGGTAAACGGCGACAACGCAAACGCCATGAAGAGTGTGGAAGGGATCACCGGCAGGCGGATCGTGACCTTTGGCCTCGACGCCGCAAACGACTATTATCCCGCCGGGCTGAAGGAAGAGCCCAGCGCCTGCGAAGACTTTACGCTGATGCACAGGGGCGAGGCTCTGGGGCGGATAGAGATGAAGGTGCCGGGGCAGCACAACATGCTCAACGCCGTTGCCGCCTGCGCCGCCGCCCATTCCATGGGCGTTGAGGCAAAGGCTGTCTGTGAGGCTGTCCGGCATTTTACCGGCGTACACCGCCGGTTCGAGGTACTCGGAGAATTTGAAGGCGTAACCGTGGCAGACGATTTTGCCCACCACCCCACCGAGCTTACCGCCGTTCTTTCCTCCGCCATGCGCATGGGCTACCGGAAGGTATGGGCCGTATTCCAGCCCCATACCTACTCCCGCACCTACAAGCTTTTGGATGATTTCGCCAAGGCGCTTTCCATTCCGGACTGCCTGGTCATGACTGAGATTCTGCCGGTGAGAGAGACGAACATCTACAACATCCACACCTCCGATCTGGCCGCGAAGGTTCCGGGAAGCGTATGGTTCCAAAGCTTTGAGGAGATCGCAGACTACGTGATGGAGAAGGCCCAGCCCGGCGATCTGATCCTCACATTAGGTGGCGGCGATATCTACAAATGCGCCAACCTCATCGTGGCAAAATGGCGGGAAAAGCTCAAGAAATAATCCTTATTTATTTTAAAAAGTATTACACCGGCGGAGCCGGTGGTTTTGCATAGACGGGCGAAGCTCTTTGCTACAAGCGGCACACGTCACGTTGCGTTAGCGGAATGGCCTGACAGTTGTGTAATCGCGCTCTTCGCTCCCTTCTGTCATTCTGAACCACCTTCCCCCCTTGTCATCACTGAGCTTCCCCACTGTCATCTCTGAACAAAAGCAAAGCAGGCTTTGCTTTCAGTGAAGGATCTCGCCCTTTCTATCTTATGTTTTTGACAGAGATAAGGACGAGATCCATCGTCCAAAGCAATGTACACATTGCTTTTGCTCAGAGATGACAGAGCAGGGGGCCACTCGCCTCACCTTTTTCAACCTAATTTTGATCTGACTTCATCACCGATTTTCTAGATATAGCAAACAGCCCGGGAGCAAAGCCCCCGGGCTGTTGTTCGTTTGTGTTCTTTTGTAAGATATCAGGTATAGGCAGTCAAAGGGTTTGTCTTGTGGGACCGGCTGTCGATCTTATCGATATACTTGATGGCCTTCCCCGCACCGAGAACAACGCAGTCCTGAGGATTTTCAAAGGTGACCACGGGGATCTTCGTCTTCTTGGAAAGCAGGGTGGAGAAGCCGTACAGATTGGCGGAGCCTCCGGTGAGATAGATGCCGTCCGTAAAGATATCGGCCAACAGCTCCGGGGGAGTTTCCTCCAGCGTGGCCTGCACTGTTTTGATAATGGAAATAGCCGGTTCGATCAGCGCCTCGATCATCTCATCGGAATTCATAATGGTGGTCTCGGGCAGGCCGTTCATGGCGTTGCGTCCCTTGAGCATAAAGGTAGTGCGCTTTTTCCTGGGGTATGCGCAGCCGATGGCGATCTTGGCTTCCTCCGCCATACGGTCGCCGATGACAAGGTTAAATTTCCTGCGTACATATTTGATGATGGCATCGTTAAAATCATCGCCGGCAGTGTGGATGGAATTTGCGGTGGCGATGCCGTTGAGAGAAATAACGGCCATATCCGTGGTGCCCTGGCCGATATCCACGATCATGGTACCGTGGGGCACGGCAATATCCACGCCCGCGCCAATGGCCGCGGCTACCGGTTCTTCGATCAGGCACACCTTGCGCACGCCGGCGGAGCTGATGGCATCCACCACCGCACGCTTTTCCACTTCGGTAAGCCCGCAGGGAACACTGACCACCACCCGGGGCATGAACAGCCTGCTGCTGCCGACCTGTCGGAGATAGTGGCTGATCAGATGCTCCGCGAGAGACAGATCGGAGATCACGCCGTTTGCAAGAGGCTTTGCCACCGTAATGCGGTCGGAGGTCCTTCCCAGCATATCATAGGCCTCTGAACCGATGGCAATGACCTCATCGGTGTAATTATCCACTGCTATGATCGATGGCTCGCTCAGGACGATGCCTTTGCCATCCAGATACACCTTAAATTTCGATGTACCCAGATCAATGGCTATGTCGGTTCCCATAGTACAAATACCTCACTTATTCTTCCTTTTGAGCCGATGCTCTCTTTCCAAGGGCAAACTGCACACAGTCGACAAAACCCCATATTAGTAAGATTATACACCATTCCCGACGCTTTTTCAACAGAAAAAGATGTTTCCCTCCCGCCATTGCCGTTCTCTACAAGATAGAGAGCAGCAAGGCGCCGCTGTGACAAGATATCGTGAGATATCAAAAAAGCAGAACGCCGGGGCGCTCTGCTTTTTGTCTGTCTGTTTAGCTTGCTTCTTTCCCTTTGAGGCGGCGATTCTGGGCCTCTGTCATAACGAGGACCAGTGCAGCAAAGAACAGCAAATAGAAAGGATATAGACCGATGTTTATGTACTGGGCGATCAGGCCAAACAGCGGCGGCATAAAGGTGCTGCCACAATAAGCGCTGGCCATTTGAATGCCCACGAGAGCCTGCGAATTCTCTTTTCCGAAGCTTGTGGGCGTGGAGTGAATGATGCAGGGATATACCGGAGCGGCCCCAAGGCCTATGATCAACAAACCCGTAAGAGACAGTACCTTCACCGGGACGGCCACCATAACAGCGCCCAAAAGCATGATAAGCGCGCCTGTACGGATCATGGCTTTATCGCCGAAGCGGTCTGCGATGAAGCCGTTCAAAAAGCGGCCCGCCGTTTCCCCGATATAGAACAGCGCTGTAAACTGGGCCGCTGTTTCCGCATCCACGCCTCTGGCACCTACAAGAAAGCTGCTGGCCCAAAGTCCCGCTGTGCTTTCCAGAGCGCAGAAGCCGAAAAACGCCAGCAGTACAAAGGGAACACCCTTGATCTTCACCGCCTGGGAAAGGGTGACGTTCCCCGCGGTCTGCCCGTTTGCAGCTTCCTCCTTCCTTTTCCACAGAGGAAGAGAAAGGAACAGCAGGGCAGTAAGCACGATCTGGATTAGAGAAACGGTCCTGTAACCCATTTTCCAACCGAGGTTCTGGGAAAGGCAGGCACTCATGATATAGGGGCTGATCGTCACCCCCACGCCCCAAAAAGCATGAAGCCAGCTCATGTGCCGCGAAGAATAATGAACGGCCACGTAATTATTCAAAGCGGCATCCACCGCGCCTGCCCCAAGGCCATAGGGCACAGCCCACAGGCAGAGTTGGTAAAACTCTTTGGAAACGGAAAAGCCGAACAGCGCCGCCGCAGTCATTCCCACGCTGACAGCCGTGACAAGGCCCGTACCCAGCTTTTGCAAAATTCGGTTGGAAAGCAGGCTTGAAATGATCGTTCCTCCGGCAATGATCATGGAAACGATCCCTGCATAGGAGATCGGCGCTCCCAATTCCATGCGCATCACGGGCCAGGCCGAACCCAAAAGCGAGTCGGGCAGGCCGAGACTGATAAACGCCATATAGATGACAGCCAACAATAAAGAAACCATTTTTACACCTCTGCAAGCTTGACACGAAGCTAAGTTTTACTATAATTATAATGTCGCAGACAAGTATGATTCTACAACAATATTTCAAAATACTATAACAATATTTCAGAAAAGGAGGGTTTCTATGCAAACCATAGTGAAAGCAGACCGTTCCGAGCATTTCCTTTACAATTCAGCGGATTTTCCCGTATTGGCTCAAAAAGGGAATATAACTTCTTTTAAAGGCTGCTCCGCTCTGGCCCACTGGCATGACGACCTGGAATTCGCCCTGCTGCTTTCCGGGACCATGGATTATAACATAAACGGCGAAACCATATCCGTTTCGGCAGGGGACGGCATTTTTATCAATACGCGGCAGCTGCATTACAACTTTTCCTCCAATCGGACAGAATGCGAATATCTGTGCGTTCTTCTGCACCCCACTCTGCTTTGCGCCAACCCCTATGTGGAGAGGACCTTTGTAACGCCGCTTTTGCAGGACGGAGCTCTCCCCTACCGGACGCTGCAAAGGGAAAACAGCTGGGAAGGCAGGGTGCTTCAGGAGATCCGTGAAATTTATGACCACAGGAACGACAAGACGGCCGCACTGAAAATGCAGGAAAGCTTTTTCCGCATCTGGACTGAATTGTTTGAAAACACGCCTTTGCCGGATCTTCCCCCAAAAGCTTGCAGTCAATCACTGACAGCCTTAAAGCATATGGTGAATTTCCTGCAGCAGCATTACCGGGAAAAAATCGCTTTGGCAGACATTGCAAGAGCAGGTAATGTAAGCAAAACCACGTGCTGCCACATTTTCGAAAAATACTGCAATCAGAGCCCTGTGGCCTACCTTGTGGAATACCGCCTTCGCAGCGGCATTGAGCTGCTTCGCACCTCGGATATGACCGTGACAGAGGTATGCTATGAAGTGGGTTTTTCCGGAGCCAGCTATTTCAGCGAAAGCTTCAAAAGGGCGTTCGGATGCAGTCCAACGGAATTCCGAAAGAGAGACGAAACGGTGGAACAAATCAAATAAAGGCGCCGCAGCCACGCGAAAAAAGCCTGAAATGCTGTTATAGTATATTGCAATATTTTGAAAGACTTTGCCCGTTTTTGAGAATATACTTATTTCATGACGGAAAAGGCAAAGCCCAGACACATCTTTCCGTCCTGGATCTGGTCATACGTTTTTTTAATCCATCATTCTCATCATTCTGCGGAAGGGCGGCCGATTGAAACCGGCCGCCCTTCCGCAGATATTTATTCCTTCTCCCATTGCCGCAAACAACAGTACTGAAAATGACACAAAGCTTATTCCGCGGCCTTTCTTTCCAGGTAAAAATAGGCCGTGGTACGGTACAAATCCCGGCGGTAGAATGTGATAAACGCATCTTCCGGAATGTCTTCCCATTCCCATTCTTTCTTATAAAGGAAGATCATTTCCCCCCCGATATCCGCGCCTGACGGGATCATTTGGGCCCCCTGGCTCAGAAGCTTTTGAGCCTGAGGCTTTGGGCACCCTCCAATGTTTTGTATCGTTACGCGGCACCCATTATCGAAAAAAATCGGATCTTCGGTATGAAACCTGTAGAAAGCGGACTTTCCCTCTTCATTCTGCGTGCATCCATGGCAGCGTCCGGTAAAAACGCCCTGGCCCCAGGCGGTTCCGATATAATCCTCCGTGCCTGTTCCGACAAGAGAAGGAAGCTCATCTTTTCCAAAATAGATTTTTACCTCTCCTTCTCCCCACCAGCTGTCTCCATAGGATGCATCCGCCGAAACGGCCACACTCATTCCCAGGAACCGGCCTTTTCCCTCCGCCGCCATAATCTGTACATCATTTCCGAGCTCCGGCACTGTTTCTGCAAATGCAGTGCAAAAATACATGCTCTCCTCCGGAACAGGCTCCGCTGTCATATTTACATCATAAAACAGATGCGTAATGTCTTTTCCGGACAGATTCTTAAGCGTCAGACGGGCATGTTTCCGAAACGGCATAGGGATCCAGCATACAAAGGAGCGGCCTTCCGGAGAAGCCACGCACTGGTTTTCAAAGGGGATCATCTTTCCGTTGCCCATGCAGAAAAAGTCGCCTATGGGAACGCAGACAGAAGGCGTTTCCTCATTGTCCCAAAAGGCGCTGAGATAAACCTTTGACAGCACTTCCGGGGAGCGGTCCATAAGCGTAAACCAAATGCGGCGGATCACGCCCGGCCCCTGCCGGTCGCAGAGCACCAGTTCTTCCCCACTATGGAAAAACGAGAAAGGATGGGCCTTTGCGCCGTTATTTTCTGTTCCGCCCGTGCCGTGTTCCCCTGTTGGATTTTCAAAGCTTGTCCATACGGGCTTTTTATTCTGAAACTGAAACCATTCCATATTATTTATCCTTTCACTGCTCCTATGGCAATTCCTTTTACAAAATAGCGCTGGAAAAACGGATATACCACCAAAACCGGCAGCGCGCCCAACACCGCCACGGCCATTTTGATCCCCACCGTGGGCATCGGCCCCATAGAGCTGCCGGTGGTGGCCGCCTGCTTCATGATTTCCGTATTGGTAAGCATTCTGTTCAGCAACACCTGTATGCTGAACAAGCGGTCGTCGGTAATATAGTATAGCCCATTCAGCCAATCGTTCCAATACCCCAATCCAACCAAAAGCGCCAGCGTTGCAAGAATAGGAAGAGACATGGGAAGGACCACCTTCCAGAGAATACGAACCTCTCCCGCTCCATCGATACGCGCCGCCTCAATGATCGCATCAGGTATGTTAGCATTGATGTAAGTACGCATCATGATCACATTAAAAGCATTCATCAGCAATCCCGGCACCAAAAGGGCCCACAGGGTGTTTTTGATGTGGAATGTCTGCGTCCACATCATGTAGGTCGGAATAAGTCCCCCGTTAAACAGCATCGTGAAAAACAGGAAAAAGGCAAAGAAATTCCGTTTTGGCAGATCCTTGCGTGAAAGCGGATACGCAAACAGCGTAGTAAGGATCAAATTGACAACTGTTCCCACAACGGTAACGATCGCGGATATCATATACCCCCTTACGATCGCCGTGGAATCGACCAGCAGGTATTGATAGGCTGCCAAGTCGATCTTTTGGGGAATAAAGGAATAACCTTCACGAATCAAGGTAGCCTCTTCCGTAAGAGAAGAAGAGATCAACAATATAAACGGCAAAATGCAGAAAAGGGAAAGCAAGACCATAATGCTGTGCGCGACTATCTGAAATGTCTTGTTCTTTTCAACCATATCATCTTCCCCTTTCTCAGAAAAGAGCGCTTTCCGAATCGATGCGCCGCACCAGTTGATTGGCGGAGATCACCAGGACAAAGCCCACGAAGGATTGATACAATCCGGCTGCCGCCGACATTCCGATATTATTCATTTTCATCAACCCACGGTAGACATAGGTATCAATGGTATTGGTCACATCAATGAGCGGGCCCTGATTCATCGGCACCTGATAGAACAATCCGAAATCGGAATAGAATATTTTACTGATGCTCATCAGCGTGAGAATAATGATCGTAGCCTTCAAACCCGGCAAAGTAATGTGTACAAACTGCTGCCATCTGGAAGCCCCGTCTATTACCGCCGCTTCATAATACCCGCGGTCGATCCCCACCAGGGTCGCATAGTAAAGAATGCAGTTGTATCCTATTCCTTTCCAGATATTCACGATCACCAGAATGAACGGCCAATACTTTGGCGAAGAATACCAGGAGATCGGTTCACGCCCTACCGGTTTCAGGATCCCGTTATTGATAAACCCGTTCTCCGTGTTTAAAAAAGCATATACAAGATAGCTCACAATAACGATCGAAACGAGATAGGGAATCAATATGAGAGTCTGATAGGTGTTTTTCGCCCACTTGCACCGGATCTCGTTGAGGAACACCGCCACAGTGACTGCCAGAACCGTTCCCAAAACAATGAAAACCAGATTATAACAAATTGTATTCCTGGTTATGACCCAGGCGTCTTTTGTCTTGAAGAGAAATTCGAAGTTCTTCAGCCCGACATTGGGGCTTCCGTATATACCGGTCTTAAAATTATATTGCTTAAAGGCCAGCACAATCCCGCCCATAGGGACATAATTGTTTATGATCAAATAGATACAGCCTGGCAAAAGCATGAAATACAGCGGAACATAGCGCTTCATTCGCTGCCTTTTGGCTTTTTTCTTTTTTGCTGCAGCCGCCATTCGCTTGCCCTCCTTTTTCAAAAGCAGGGCGGAAATGTCTCTCACACTTCCGCCCACCTTTCCCATCTATTACTGATTTGCAAGCCAGGTATTAAGCTGTTCCTGCTTCTCTTGAATGATCGTATCGAGACCGGCGTCCTTTAACTCTTTGTTCATAACGGCCAGCGTTTCTTCCGGCTCCAGCACACCGCACTCCAATCCGTTCTTATACTTGCTCAATACATTCTGGCAGGCGGTTACCTCATTGAGCACGTTTGCGTTATTCCAGGTAAATCCCTTTGCGGGAGATTTCCGGGCATTGGTGTTGAAATCGTTCAGCTGCTGCCAGATGTCGGCATCATCGCCGTTCCAAATAGCGCCGACCTGCTGGTTGGGCCAGGACCATCCAAGAACGGAATATCCGGTGTTCGCGGTTGTGATGCCATCTGCGTAATCTACAGCATTGATTTCCTTATCCACATATTTATAATGCTTGCCTTCGATGCCGTAAATAAAGGCGTTGGAAACATCCGCATTGGTATACATCATGTTGAGCAAAGCCATTGCCTTCTCCGGATTTTCGCTGTTGGAAGCAATACACCAGGGGGCGGCTACCATTGCGGTTATGGAGAAGGGCTCTACGATCTGGCACTGCACCAGATCGGTCCCGGCTTCACGGCTTGCCTGCAAAACCGCGCCCGGCTTGGAGGGAACAAAGCCTCCGAAAATGGTGCCCGCGCCCAGCAGCTGCTCCAGACTGGAGGTGTTGCTGGTAGCGTCAGGCATGATCAGCCCTTCCTGGTTCCACCTGTACATCCGGGAAACCATTTCCTTATAAGACTCCGTTTCAAACAGATTGACAACGGTGGTATCGTCTTCAAACACATTTTCAATTACGCCGAAATTATCCGCCAGGTCGTCATAAGGAAGAGGGAGGCCCACTGTACCGGAAGCGGTGCCCATGGGATAAACCTCGGGCAGCTTTTCCTTGACTTCCTTCAGCACCGTTTCCAGGTCATCCAGTGTCTTGATGGCTTCATAATCAATGCCCAATTCCTCAACATATGACTTGCGCATCTGGAAGTTCTTGTTTTGAGCCTTGTCCTTATTCATGGGAACGCCGTAGATGCTTCCGTCGATGGTCACACAGTTCCAGTCATCCTGACTGATTGCTTCGTAAGTTTCTTTACCCTGATTCTGAAGGAGTTCATCCAGAGCGACCACCTGTCCTGTAGACGCCATGCTTGTAAGAGGGATATACCACGGAACGCCTGCAAACAGATCCAATTTTTCTCCTGAAGTAAGGGCAAGATTAAGCTGCTCCTGGGTTACTCCGCGGGTCAATTCCACTCTTACGCCGATGGTATCTTCCGTCAGTGAACTGATGTAATCAGCAACTTCCTGACAGTCTTCGGTTTTAGCATCGCCGATTGCCATAACATAGGCGGTGTACACTTCTCCATCATCCTGCTGAGCGCTTGACGAAACAGGCTTTTCACTATTTGCATTTGCCTGGCTCTGCTGGCCCTGATTCTGGTTTTCGCCGCCCTGTGATGTACAGCCTGCAAAAGCCGTGAGGATCATCATCAGAGCAAGCAAAACTGCAATTGCCTTTTTCATACTCATAACATCTCTCTCCGTTTCCTGAGGGCAATTTCGTACTTGCCCTCGAATTTTGTGCCTTTATGTTACCAACGATTCGGAAGAGACTCCACCACAAAAAAGACCGTGCATTGTTTCCTTTCCGACCTTTCAAATGAAATCCGATATGTTTATTGTCAAAAATCTGACACCCTTTGTTATTTTTCTGCCCAAATAGAAAATGAGGCCTGTTTCGGCCCCAAATCAAACTGCTTTTCTTTCTTCTTCTGGCGTCATACCCATTACTCTTTTATAAGTCTGAGAAAAATGGGAAAAATTTGTATAACCGACCCTGGCCGCGATCGTTCCGATGGGAAGCTGGGTGCTTTTCAACAGATCTCGGGCAATGTTCATTTTTTCTGCGGTAATGAATTCTTTTAAGGATGTTCCCATTTCCTTTTTAAACATTCTTGAAAGGTAATCCGGGTTTAAGAAAACCTCCCGGGCAATTTCCGTCCTCCTGATATCTTCGTCAATATGACTGTAAATATACTGAAGGATCCTGTCGATCAGCTTTTTGTTTTCCGCCGGATCCGCATCATAAAAGTTGGGGATCACATAATCAATCAGCCTGTACAGGCCGTCTACCGTTTGATAAGCGGCAAGATAGCCGTCCAGAAGCTCAGGACTGTTCAGAATATCCTGAATGAAAAAATTCTTTTGCTCTGCCACAACAGAAAACATTTGAATCAGTCTTTGGTAGAACACCTTTAAGAAATTTGCGTTCAGTTTTCCGTTTTGCCGCAAATCTTTCAGGTATTCATGTATTTCATCACGGACGGGCAGCGCATCTCCACGCAGCAGCATACTTCCCCATCTTTTGATCCTATGATCCATCTCCCCGTCCGCTTCAGGATGTTCATCGGACCGTACAGGAACGCAGATCTCTTCTGTCTCTCCGACATTATCCAGCATGCTGCGCCGGAGAATCTGATTATGATCCGGCTGCATTGCCATAGGCGCCGCTTTTCCAACATAAGCGGCCATACCGATATGAAACTGCTCCCGGCAGAACTGTTGAAAAAAGGAAAGCTGCCGCGTCACTGAATCTTCTTCCGGAGCACGCCCGTTTTCCATGTAGATCAAAAGGCCGTATTGCCGCTCTCCAGTCTGTACCAGAATTGTCTTATAGGAAAAAACGGCAAACAATTCCTGTAACACATTAGCCGCGGCATAGCGAAACAAAGGCTCCTCCAGCTCTTCTTTCCCAAAAAAGAAACACAGTAAAACACAGATCATTTCCTGGCTTTCTCCAAGGCAAATATCCATTTGGCGCAAACGATCCAAAACCAAAGGCACATTTTCATCTTTCCCGGAAAAAACGCCTCTCAGCGCTCCATCCAGAAAAATGTCTCTGTTTTCCGAAAAAGCCTTGCCGTAAGAAGAATATTTTCTGGCTTCCCTGCGCGTGCAGATACGGTTTTCCGCCCGTATCACGGCATCCTGAATCTCTTCATACCGGGCAGGCTGCAAAATATAATCAAACCCGCCCAAACGGACAGCTTCTCTCGCGTAATCGAAATCGGCATGGGCTGTTAAAAAGATGCACTCCTCCACCAAGCCCTGCTCTTTGACCCACCGATACAGGCTGAGCCCGTCTTCTACAGGCATCTCGATATCGCAAAGCATAATGTCGACCGGTTCCTTTTCCAGAATCTTTCTGGCCTCAAAAGCACTGTACGCCTGATAGACTTTATGAATGCCTATCTTTTTCCAATCTACTCCCGCGGCTATTTCACGCACCACGGGGACCTGATCGTCCACCAGCAACACATTCATTCAGCTACACCTCCGGCCGCGCATCACTTGGATCCTTGAAGTCCTTACTGTACGGAAAGAAAATTTCAATTTCCGCACCTTTTCTGTTTGAAAAAAGGAAGCTGCACTTTTCTCCATAGAGAAGCCGAAACCTTCCGCACACGTTTTGAATTCCGATATGCCGACCGTCCGACTCAACTTCTTCCCGATTGAGCTTTTGCAGGATATCCTCGGGAAACCCTGCTCCGTTATCCCGGATCATAATGCTGACATAATCTTCTTCCGCTTCGTTTTTTAACAAAGTGATCTGAATGTGTATCGAAAGAGCATAACCGGTATCAACGCCGTATTTTACGGAATTCTCCACAAAGGTAAGCAGGGAAAGAGGGGGCAGGCACAGGCCCTGGAGCCTGGGATCCACAGTGATCTTACACACAGGGGGAATCTGCATCCACATGCTTTGAAGCGAAATGTAGTTATTTACATTCCGCATTTCCGTTTCCAGCGGGATCTCCTTTTGATTATCTAAGAACAAAAACCTCAAATGCTCGGAAAGGACCAGGATCATCTCCTGTATTCGCTTATATTCTTTTCCCTGCGCCAGCGCGTACAGGTTTTTCAGGCAGTTCAGAAAGAAATGAGGTCGGATCTGAATTTGCAAATATTCCAGATTTGTCTGCTGAATCTCCAGCTTTTGCTCATAGGACTCTATTTTTAACCGTTGGATCTCCCCCATCATCTCATTGAAGGTCTTTTCCATTCTCACGAACTCGTCCGTCTGATAATCGGCTTCCATTGTGGTATGCCACTGACCGTCACGTACTTTTTCCATAGTTTGCACCAGGGAATCCAATGGATGCAGATAAAAGCGCTTTAAAAAATAGAAACTGAAGAAAATGAGAAAAACAATGATAAGCGAGCTTATAAAGATGATCATCTGCACCGTATCCATATTCATAAGCCAACGCGAATACGGAGAGGCATGTACGACCCAAAGCCCAATTTTTTCCATGCGGTTTTCCACCAGCAGGAATTGTGTCCGCCCTTCTCCGGAAAAGTAATATTCCGGGCGATCGGTCCTGAGGGAAATCCTGTTTTCATCCAGCCATTCCTGTTCTGTCACGGCAGCGCCATCCTGATCTCTGAAAAACAGATAATTCTCAGCCCGATTTTCCCCAAAGATCTGCGGGACTTCCACATTATTCAGATCCACCATACAAACACTGTAGATGCCGTTTGTTCCTAAAAAGCGAAAAACAAAGGGGGTATCTCCGATTTTGTGCAGGAACCATCCCTTTTTAACGCAATCCGGCGATCCCTCTATTGTGTTTTTCAAAAAATGTTCTGCCTCACTTTTTATCTCATAGGTATAGCTGTGATTATAGACAGGGCGAAAAACCGAATTTTCCCGTGAATAAAGAAAAAGGCCTGCCAGTGTGGGTTCCGTATCCATCATTGTCCTGTATTTTTCCTGAATATTCCAGCTGAGGACATGGGCTTTCAAATTCGATTTCGTATACCGGAGCTGCAGGCAATCGGAATCATTTGCCAAAAAATTTGCCATATAGCCTTCCGCTGATCCAAGCTTCTGCTCAATAGAATGCTGATAAAGATAGATAGCGTTTTTATCGGTCTGGGCAAGTCTCTGGTTCAGCATATCGAGATTATAAAGATTATATCCTACCAAAGCGCCTATCAGAGGAATGACAAAGATCATCATGGTAAGCAGGATCTGCTTTTTCGAGGAAATCGTCTTTTTCAAGATACATTGCTCCTTTTCTGTTTGTCATTCCCTTTTTGACAGTCTGAGCTGATAAATATGATGGCAACCGCTTACTCAGCTGTGTCCTTCTTTTCTTGTCTTTCCAGGAAACGGGCAAGGCCGGTATAGCGCCTTGTTTTGCGGTCGTTTTCTATCATGGCTTCCACGGTGCTTTTTACGCCCGTAAGGATTAGAAGCCGCTTCGCTCTGGTAATGCCGGTATAAAGGAGGTTTCGGTAGCAGAGCTGCATGGGCGGCTTCAGCACGGGAATGATCACCGCGGTAAACTCATTACCCTGGCTCTTATGCACCGTTACCGCATAGGCGGGTTCCAGCTCGTTCCCGGCCCGCTCAAAGTCATACATGACGTCCTTATCGTCTATGCGCACATGAAGAACTCCGCCGGGCTTATCGATAGAGGTGATCACGCCCATATCGCCGTTGAACACGCCTTCCCCGGAGGTATCATCATCCCTGGTCCAGGGCAGGTCGTAATCGTTTCTGATCCGCATGACCTTATCCCCCAGCCGGAAGATCACGCCGTCGATTTTCACTTCCGGCTTTCCTTTTATGGGAGGGTTTATGGCCTCCCGCAGCCGTTTATTGAGTTCCACGGTGCCGAGCTCGCCCTTCCGGCCCGGGCAGAGCACCTGGATATCCGTGACGGGAGAATACCCGTAATTTTTGGGCAGCCTTTGGGCGCAGAGAGAAACGATGAGCCTGGCGGTCGCCTCGGGCTCCGTGCTTGTGATAAAGAAGAAGTCGTTATCCCGGCGTTTCAGCTCCGGAAGCCTGCCGTCTACGATGCGGTGGGCGTTCAATACGATCAGGCTTTCCATGGACTGGCGGAAGATCTCCTTAAGCTGCACTGTAGGAAACAGGCCGGAGGAGATCAGATCTCCCAGCACGTTTCCCGCGCCAACGGAAGGAAGCTGGTCGCTGTCCCCCACAAGAATCAGGCGGCAGGAAAGGGGCAGCGCCCGCAAAACGCTTTCAAAGACATAGGAATCCACCATGGAAAGCTCGTCTATCACAAGGCATTCGCATTCCAAGGGGTTGCGCTCGTTTTTCGTGAACACAGGCTCGTCCCGTTCGTCCCAATCCACCTGAAGCATTCTGTGGATGGTTTTCGCCTCTTCCCCGGTAAGCTCACTCATGCGCTTAGCTGCCCGCCCGGTAGGCGCTGCGAGAAAGACGCGCTCGCCGGCGCATTTCAGGATCTGGATAATGGCGTTCAGGGTGGTGGTTTTTCCCGTACCGGGCCCGCCTGTCAAAATCAGCACGCCCTGGTTCAAGGCGGCAATGATGGCTTCCTTCTGCTTTCCGGCATACCGGATTCCCTTCGCTTCCTCGATCTCGCGGATCTGGATATCGGCCCCGCCGATGGGCGGCGGAGGCATCCGCAGCATGGACTTCATCCGCGCGGCGATATATTCCTCTGACAAATGCTGGCGGCTGAGAAAGATGAAATCCCGGTCTCCGAAATTCTCACAAACGAGCTGAAAGCTGCGGCAGAGATCGTATACAGCGTCCTGCACTGTTTCAAGCTCCACGCCCAAAAGCTGAGCAGAAGCTTTGCACAGCTTGTCCAGAGGCAGGCAGGTGTGGCCGTTATCGAGATTGTGCCGAAGGACATAGATAATGCCGGCCTGCACGCGGCCGGAGCTGTCAGGGGGCATTTCCATGGACTGGGCAATGGAGTCAGCTATGTCAAAGCTTATCTCAAGGCCTTCCCCGCAGAGGCAGTAGGGATCTTCCTGAATACAGCTTACCGAGCCCTCGCCGTACTGCTTCCAAACCATGACAGTCTCTTCCGGCCGCACACCGTAAGCTCCCAGAAAGGCCATAAGCTCCCTCATGCCGTACACCTTTTTCAGCTCGCTGCTGATCTCCTTTGCCTTTTCCAGGGTAATACCCTTGATCTGCGCCAGGCGGTCCGGTTCATTCTCAATGACATTCAGCGCCTGGGCTCCGAAGGTATCGACGATCCTTCTGGCAGTGGCGGGCCCCACGCCCTTTACCGTTCCGGAGGAAAGATATTTCAGCATGGCGGCGGTGGTGGCGGGCCTGGCGCGCTCAAAGGTTTCCGCCCTGAACTGTTCGCCAAAGGAAGGGTGGGTGCTCCACGTTCCGTAAACATGAAGCTCCTCCCCTTCGCTGACAAAAGGAAAAGCCCCCACCACGGTGACGAGTTCCCCGCCGGCGGCCATTTCCAAAACCGTATACTGATTTCTGTCGTTATGGTATACTACATGCTCTACGGTGCCGCTAAGCTCCAGCAGCTTATTTTCCGCCAAAATACTCTTTCCCTTCCGTCATTTCCTTACAGAGAGTATCATACACCAAATCCTTTGATTTGAAAACCCTTAAAAAGGGATAACGAAGGGAAAGAACACGGCAGATCTTATCGATTTCCGGATCCGCGTTCCGATTCAGGCAGGCAAGCCTGTAGGGTCCGGTATGATCCAGCCAGCGTATTCTTTCCGCCGCGGAACGTACCAGAAATTCACATTCCTCCGCGCTTTTTGGTTCCACAACAGCAAAAAAGCCTTCCTCGGAAACAGGCTTTGCCCACCAGAAAACCAGCAGGCGCACAAGCTCCGCCGTTCCCAGCACCATCAGGACCGTACAGACGACACAAACCGCTATGTTCACAAAACTCACCTCGCCTTTTATCCTATGCCAAAAGACCTTTTCGGGTGATTTTATTAGGAAAAAGGGGCTGAAAAGCTCTCAGAAAAGAGAACCCTTCAGCCCCACGGGAACAAAGCAGGTATTATTTGACCGCAGCAAGCAATGCCTCGACACGGTTGGTTCTTTCCCAGGGCGCGTCCAGGTCTTCCCTTCCCATATGGCCATAGGCGGCAAAGGGACGGTACTTTGTGCTGCGCAGCTCCAACTCTCTGATGATCGCCAGAGGGCGCAGGTCAAAGGTGTTCTGTACCGCTTCTCCCAGCTTTTCATCGCTGACAGCGCCGGTTCCGAAGGTATCGACCATGACGGAAACAGGATGGGCCACGCCGATGGCATAGGCAATTTCCACCTCACATTTTTTGGCAAGGCCCGCGGCTACAATGTTCTTTGCTACCCAACGGGCGGCATACGCGGCGGAACGATCCACCTTGGTGGGATCTTTTCCGGAGAAAGCGCCGCCGCCGTGACGGCCGTATCCGCCATAGGTATCGACAATAATCTTCCGGCCTGTCAGGCCGCTGTCGCCCACCGGGCCGCCGATGACAAAGCGCCCTGTGGGGTTGATGTAGATCTTTGTTTCCTTGTCCACCAGCCCGGAGGGGACCACAGGCTTGATCACGTATTTGATCAGGTCCTTTTTCAGCTTTTCCAGCTTTACGTCCTCATCGTGCTGGGTGGAAATGACGATGGTATCGACGCGCTTGACCTCATTGCCCTCGTATTCCACCGTGACCTGAGTTTTCCCGTCCGGCCGCAGGTAAGGAAGGGTCCCGTCCTTTCTGACGGCGGCAAGCTGTTTTGCAAGCTTATGGGAAAGAGAAATGGACATGGGCATCAGTTCGGGAGTTTCATCGCAGGCAAAACCGAACATCATGCCCTGATCTCCAGCGCCTGTGCGGCTATCCTCATCCTTTTCCCCGTTTTTCGCTTCCAGGGATTCGTTTACGCCCATGGCGATATCGGGAGACTGGCTGTCGATGGAGGTCATGACCGCGCAGGTATTCCCGTTGAAGCCGTGCTTGGGATCGTCGTATCCAACATCGCAGACCACCTTGCGGACCACGCTGGGAATATCCACATAGCATTCCGTTGTGATCTCCCCCATAACGTGGATCATACCGGTGGTGGCCGTGACCTCACAGGCCACGTGGGCCATGGGGTCCTCTTCCAGGATGGCGTCCAGAACGCCGTCTGCGATCTGGTCGCAGAGCTTATCGGGATGGCCCTCGGTGACAGATTCTGAAGTGAACAGTTTCATTTTTGCAACTTCCTTTCCGGATAATGATTGGATCACGGAATTCCCCTTTTCTCAAAGTAAAAACGGGCCGCTCGAAAAACGAGGGCCCGCGCTTGCCTCATCTTTCGGAGCTATCCAAACGGATCTCCGCAGGAATTAGCACCTTGCCAGAGAAATCAAAAATTTCTCTTATGCAGGTTGCCGGGCTTCAACGGGCCTGTCCCTCCGCCACTCTTGATAAGGAGATATTCTGTTTTCTGAGTGCTATTATAGCCTGAGGCAGGGAGCTTGTCAAGTAGACAAAGTGCGGGAAATGTCGAAAACGGGAAAAGCTAAAACACATAAACCAGGACATTTTAAAGACAGAAACCGCATGGAAGTAATTACTTAACACAATTTTTGAAACGCGAATTGATGTTTTGTGAATTTTATTGACATCCCCAGCTTTTTGAGATATAATAAATTTGTAAAATGCTGTACCTACTTCTAACTACAATACAAGGAGGGTATTTCTATGAAAAAGATCGCAGCATTGGTTCTGTCATTATTATTTGTGTCATTCAGCACAGTTGCCGTCTTTGCAGGATCTGAAGAATCTGATACTTCTTCGAACACTTTGCCTGTCATTGATGAAAGTACTCCCGAAACGATTGAGAAAAACCCGGAAGAGCAGATCGTAATTGATGGTTACACCATTCCGGAAGAACCTGACATTGTTTGGAAAAATGAGAACTGGGCATCGAACGTCAACGAGTATGGCGATACGATCGATCTATTGAGTGCCACTGATGATACAAGCGGCATCATTGTCTCTCAGGTGTACCGAAACAACATTCTCATCCAAAAATGCCTTTACGATGTTCCCTCGGCCTTAATGTATACTGAGGTCTACGAAGGCAATACCGATAAAGAAGTGATCATCGAAGAGAAGGAGGACTATATCCGCATTGTGGTGGAAAAGCCGGTTTCGGAAGAAACCCTGGACCAGGTATTCCATCCGATTCACAAGGCTCCCCAGCAAACTTCTTACTATGAACCGCTTTTTGACAGCGATCTGCCAGCTGCCAGCTACGGAGATGGCTACCGGCTGGTATACTCGGGAGGCGGTGAATCATATGCACCGACTATTTATGGCGATGTTACCAGAAAAATGAGCAAAGCAATGATAGGAGAGACAAAATACTGGAAGTTTAACTTTGGCCAATCTTTGGCTGAAGTGGCATCCATAATTAGCGCCACAGTTTCTGGTGGTTTTCCTGGTTTTGTCTCTGAACTGGTTGCCTTTACTGTTGGGGGAATCGTTGCCTACAATCAAGCCCCATCATATACAACCTATCGCCATACCTATGATTATCGTGTTCGTTTAAAGCAAGCCGGTAATAATATCTATTCCACACATCAGCGTGTGTTTGACTATTGGTACTTTTATAATTCAGCAAACGGAAAGCGCGTATATGAAGAAAAGGAATTTTTAGGCCCTTTCATTCTCGACAATCATGAAATGTTGAAGGTAGGTATTTCCAACTACTTAGAATACCACTTTTACGATATTGTAAATCATTGGGGAAAAGACCATATTAAGTGGGCATATGAGAAAGGGTATCTCACAGGCATTGGGCCATATACATTTTCCCCTAACGGCACCACTACTCGGGGCATGGCGATAACCGTCCTGCATCGCATGGCAGGAAGTCCCAACGCCGGAACAAATACCTCGTTTACTGATGTTTCAAGCAGCTCATATTACGCAAGGGCTGTAAGCTGGGGTGTAAAGAACGGTATTGTTTCCGGAACATCATCAACTACTTTTTCTCCCGAATCAAACGTGACCAGGGAGCAATTTGCTGTAATGCTTTATAATTTTGCTAAATACCAAGGTAAAAATGTGAAGGTTACTTCAAATCTTAACAGCTATAACGATGGAAGTACTGTAAGCTCCTGGGCAAAAACGGCAATGCAATGGGCAGTAGGGAAAAAAATCTTCACCGGAGACGGCGGATATTTAAAGCCAAAACAGAATGCTACGCGTGCAGAACTGAGCAAGTTGATCCACACTTACTCTGACCGCGCTTAAATGGAGGCTTGCGTATGATCCCCTCAAACGCGCCCCGTATCCCAAAGTGGGCAGGCTATTTATTCTCGGCGTTGACGCTTACCGTTTTCACGATAGTTTACGCTGCAAGCGGAAGACCCTCCATAGCACTTCTCCCCCTTCTTTTCTGTATTGCTGGTTTTCTGATCATGGCTGCTTATTACTGGATCAAAGAGCACAAGTCCCAATAAGAGAAGGAGCTTCTGCACTGGCTGATAAACCACACTCCACACTTATTCTGACCGAACTTAAAAGGAGGTTTGCATATGATCCCTTCCAATGCCCCCCGTATCCCAAAGTGAGCGGAACATTTGGGAACAGCGTTGTTGTTTGCTGTCTTCACGATCATTGATATTTTACACGGCGATACCTCCAAAGCGCTTCTCGTTTTTCTTGCCTATATTGTTTATTCTTTGATCATGGCTGTTTATCACTTGGTCAAGGAGCACAAGTCAAAATGAGAGTAAAACCTTTGTACGGCTGATAAACCACACCCCATTTTCCGGATCTGTTTCGGCAAATGGGGTGTTTGCTGTCCCACTGGATGAGGAACCGTTCAGATCCGATCGCAGAATTCCAGGATCTCGGCTTTTCTCTGCTCCACCGCGGACTTGTATTCCACAGAGCACAGGCCCAGGCTGCCGCGGCATTCGATCTCCAAATGCCCATAGAAGTGTTCTACGGTTTCGAAGATGCGCTGACACTCCTTCATGCTGGGGCCTGTTCGCAGGGCCACCACATAGCCCTTCTTCCCGGCTTTTAAAGATGCATGGGGCTCATGGGTATTGCACCAGGGCGTACATCGGTCAATGAAGGCTTTGAACTGGCCGGGTATGTCCGCCCAATAAGAGGGCGATATCAAAATAATACTGTCCGCCCGGTCAAAGTCTTCCAGAATTTTCAAAACATCATCATTCTGAACACATTTTGCCGTGTTATGGCACGTTCGGCACCCTTTACAGAAATTGAACTTGAAATCATCAATGCAGATGCTTTTCACATCGTATCGCTTCCCGAGACATTCCGAAATGATTTTCCCTATTTCCGCCGTTGCTCCGTTTCTGACAGGACTGCAATTCATGATCAACACGTTCATTTTTTCGCCTCCTCAGCGCCCTGTTACCTATCAAATCAAGCTTTCAAAAGAGTTATGATTCTGAAAGCTCTTCCACGAAGTGATTTTCGTACTGATCCCAGAGATCAGGATAGACCCAGTCTTCCGGCTTTGTGAAGTTTTTCTGGTACATCCGAAAGGTGACGGGAATATCCTTGGGCTGCCATTGCTCCACATAAGAATACCGGTAAGTAAGCCCCAAGCGACGCATGACCGCGCCGCTGCGGGGATTGTTTCTGTCGTGAGTAGCCATAACAAAGGGCACTCCGGCTGTTTTGGCACACTCAAGAACAGCTCTTCCGGCTTCCGTGGCAAAGCCCTTGCCCCAAGAGTCGCGCCGGAAGCCATATCCGAACTCATGGGGATACTGAGCGGACAATCCCATATAACCGATGGGGATATTGTCTTCCTTCCGGCAAACGGCATAGCCAAAGCCGGCGGGCTTCCTGTAGAGATTGAAATAGCGTTCTTCCAGAAAAGCTTTGACCTGCTCCTCTGTTTCCAGCAGAAACCAGGGCAGGAAGGTATTGACCTCCTTATCGCTGAGCAGCAGAAGCATGGGCGCGACATCGGCTTCCGTAAAGCGGCGCAGGATCAGCCGCTCTGTTTCCAAGACAGGCGTGTTAACATACATATTCGCCTTTTCCCTCCTGACCAAGCCGGTGGATCACAGAGCGTTCATACCGGATCTTTTCATCATAGATCTCCCTGGAGACTTCGAAATTCAAAGCAGCCCGGTTCCGGGAAACGGCCTCTTCCCACTCCGTCTCGTAAAATTCGGGAAGCTCGTCCATCCCCTTCTGCCCGCTATAAGCGTAATAGGTAAAGGAAAGCCAAAGGCCCTGTGTTCCAAAGTGATCCAGGAGGTCGGCGTCCTGCAGCAGCTTTTCCCAGGGGGAATGGATGTCGCTGCCGGGCTGTCGGTCATCATGGGCGGCGATCAGGCCGCAGACAGCTTCCAGTTCCGAAGCGGTCAGCTCTTCCCGCAGCAGCTCTCGAACAAGAAGCGCTCCGGTGCGGTCGTGGGGCTCGATCCCCTTGCCGATATCGTGAAAAAGCCCGGCGCAGAAAAGGATCTCATCCTGGGAAGCGTCCTCCGGGAACAGCCTTTTCCTCAAAAGCAATACACTGTTTGCCACGCGCCTGCCATGGAAATACACATGGCCTATCTCCCGCTCAATATGGGATTTCCTGTGCCCCATGTAACGTTCCGCCAAAGCACCCAACCGTTTCTGATCCATAATAACTCCTCCCCGCACTTTCCGTTTTTATAAAGGAAAAAGCAAAGCTCTCAGTGTACACTGAGAGCTTTGCAGATAAGCCGGAACTTAAGAATTGATGGCGGTAACAACGCCGGAGCCAACGGTACGGCCGCCTTCACGGATAGCGAAGCGGAGGC
>CAZNZS010000005.1:13200-55953 GCA_964577585.1 uncultured Acutalibacter sp. | reverse complement strand
CCCGTCATTACTGGGGTTTTCCGGTTTGTCGTTATTATACCGTAAGGGCATACCTTCGCTACTGCAGCTTTACAGAACGGCGTAGACGTAAAAACCGTTTCTTCCATGCTGGGTCACTATGATGCGGGATTTACTCTCCGAACCTACACTCACGCCACCCGCCAAAAGCAGGACGAGGCAGCGAAAACAATGGAGAACTTTATGGAACAGGTCATGTAAAAGCCACGGAAAAACAGAGAACCCGCCAAGGATTCATCTTCGGCGGGTTTCCTTCATTTCCAGAGGTTTTCTATTGTGGGTCATCTTGTGGGTCAAGCGCAGAAAAGAGCCAATTTTGAGGGAAGTAAAATAAAGAAAATATATCCGGCTATATTCATTTTGAAGGCCAAAATTATTATAAAGCAAAACTCCTTTACAATCTCAAAACGGCAAAAAGAAAACCCGCAAAAACTTAGTGTTTCTGCGGGTCTTGGTGGGGGGAGATGGATTCGAACCATCGAAGGCATAGCCAGCAGATTTACAGTCTGTCCCCTTTGGCCACTCGGGAATCCCCCCATATTTGGTTGTTTATCCAGAAAAAATTGGAGCTGGTGGACGGACTTGAACCCCCGACCTGCTGATTACAAATCAGCTGCTCTACCAACTGAGCTACACCAGCATATGAAATGAACTGTACGGCGAAGGCGGTAGAGCATCTCTACACAACTGAGCTACACCAGCACAAAGGCCTTCAATTTCGTGCCTGATTATTATATCCTGCCTTCCTCGGAAAGTCAACCCCAAAATTCTCTTTTTTTACAGATTCTTTTTCACACCGTAAAGGTGCAGGGGCCGTCCAATTTTGGACGGCCCCTGCGAGGAAGTAAGGAGTTAAAATGAGGATGTAATGAAAAAGATCTTTTAGCCGTGGCTCTTCCGGCTACGAGTATGAGTATACCCCTGTAATGTGACGGTTTCTTGAACATTCGGTGGATATTTCCTTAACATTTTGTAAAGTCAAATTTTTCCAGATCCTAGTCCGCTATTCCTTGACTCTACCTCTCTCGGGGGGTATACTCTATTTATTGACCGGCCATTTTATAAACAGGGCCTGATCCTCCGAAGCGCGGTCCCGGCTTCGCAAGGCAAGTGGAGCCGGCATTTTTGAGGCAGGCCCCGGGAAAGGACATACACTATGAAATTTTCAGAAATGACTTACACCCGGCCCGATATGAAGAAGCTTTTCGGGCAGATGGATGGCCTTACCGCCAGGCTGCATAACGCTTCCTCCGCGGAAGAGCAGCTTTCCGTCTACAAGGAAATGGAAGCTCTCATGTCCAAATTCAGCACTCAGACCACGATCTGCGCCATCCGCAATTCCGTAGATACCCGCGACAAGTTCTATGAAGATGAGCAGGCATACCTTGACGAGCAATATCCCCTTGTCTCGGAAAAGCAGCAGGCCTTTCAGCGGGAGCTGGTAAACTCCAAATTCAGAAGCCAGCTCGAAAAAGAGCTCGGTTCTCTGCTGTTTACCAACATTGAAATGGATCTGAAATCCTTCTCACCGGAGATCATCCCTCTGATGCAGGAGGAAAACAGACTCTGCACCGAATACCAGAAGCTGTACGCCAGCGCCCGGATTGAGTTTATGGGAAAGACCGTCACCGTTGCCCAACTTGGTCCCTATAAGGAGGATAAGGACCGCGCCACCCGCAAGGCAGCTCTCGAGGCGGAGGGCACCTTCTTTGACAGCCACAGGACGGAATTTGACGAGATCTATGATAAGCTTGTAAAGAACCGGACAGAGCAGGCAAAGAAGCTGGGCTTTGAAAATTATGTCCCGCTGGGCTTCCTGCGCATGGGAAGGAACTGCTATTCTCCCGAGGACCTGGACCGCTTCCGCGACCAGGTAGTACGCGATCTGGTCCCCATCACCGTCAAGGTAAAGGAACGCCAGGCAAAGCGCCTCGGCATTTCCGATTTCAAATTCTACGATAACGCCCTTTCCTTTAAGGATGGCTCCGCCGTCCCTCAGGGCACCCCGGACGAGATCATGGCCGCCGGCAAAAGGATGTATCATGAGCTTTCCCCGGAGACAGGAGAATTCATCGACCTGATGTTTGAAAACGAGCTGTTCGACGTGCTGGCAAAGGAAGGAAAAGCCCCTGGCGGTTACTGCACCAGCCTGCCGGATTACAAATACCCCTTTATCTTCTCCAACTTTAACGGCACCTCCGGCGACGTAGACGTACTCACACATGAAGCGGGTCACGCTTTCGCGGATTATATTGCCACCCGTACCATCGATATCAATGCCAACCGCTTCCCCACCATGGAAGGCGCTGAGACCCATTCCATGAGCATGGAGTTCCTGACCGCCCCGTGGCATCATCTGTTCTTCGGCCCTATGACCGACAAATACGAGCTTTCCCACGCGGAAGACGCCCTGATCTTCATTCCCTACGGCTGCCTTGTGGATCATTTCCAGTATGAGATGTATTCCCACCCGGAGCTGACACCTGAAGAAAGGAACCAGACCTGGGCACGCCTGGAAAAGCTGTACCGGCCTTATATCGATTTTGCCGGGCTTCCCTTCTACGGCCGGGGCGCAGGCTGGCAGCGGCAGCTTCACATTTACGGCAGCCCCTTCTATTATATCGACTACTGCCTTGCGCAGGTCATGTCTCTGCAGTTCTTTGCCCTTTCCGTGGAGAACAGAGACGAGGCCTGGAAAAAGTATATGGAATTTGTTCGTCTCGGCGGCACAAAGACTTTTGTAGACTTGGCTCACGCCGTGGGCTTCCGCTCGCCTTTAGACGAAGGCTGCATAAAGGACGTCTGCGAAAAGACCTACCAGTGGACGGAAAACCATCTCACCGAGTAAGAAGGTCTTTCCAAAAAAGCAGCCTGTGAAAACGACAGACAGCCGCAATGCAGTATAAACGGGGCGCACCGCAGGGTTTTGTCTACGGTGCGCCTGTTTTATAAGCCGCGGCGGCTTATCACAAAGATCAGAGGAGAAGAGGACATGATCAAAAATATTGCTGTTGTCAGCTTATCAAGCGGAACGATCGGAGAAGACTTCGCAAAGCACGAAGTGGATATCGGGATAAAAAGGTTAACTGATCTGGGCTTGACCGTTACATTTATGCCGCATGCCCTCAAAGGGCTCGAGTATGTCAAAAACCACCCGGAAGACCGGGCGGCCGATCTGCTGCAGGCCCTCCGGGACCCGGATATCGATATGATCCTCTGCGCGATCGGCGGAGACGATACCTACCGCCTGCTCCCCTATCTGTTTGAACATCAGGAATTGGCCGGTGCGGTCTCAAGTAAAATTTTCCTGGGCTTTTCCGATACAACGATCAATCATTTTATGTTCCATAAGGTGGGAATGAAAACTTTTTATGGGCAATCATTTCTTGCAGACATATGTGAGTTAGACAAGGATATGCTCCCGTATACAAAAAGCTATTTTAAGGAACTGATCACCAATGGGACCATAAAGGAGATCAGGCCCAGTGATATCTGGTATGAGGCAAGAACGGATTTCAGCCCCGCTCAGATCGGCGTACCCTTAAAATCCCACCCTGACCGCGGCTTCCAGCTGCTGCAGGGCTCTCCCGTCTTTTCCGGCAAGATTCTCGGCGGCTGCATCGATTCCATTTACGATATGTTCTGCGGCGACTGCTACGCGGATATGCCGCTCCTGTGCAAAAAATACGGGCTGTTCCCAAAGCCTGAAGACTGGGCCGGCAATATCCTGCTATTGGAGTCCAGTGAGGAAATGATGATTCCTCAAGCATACAGGAAAGCAGTGACCCTGCTGAAAGAGACCGGCATTTTTGATGTGATCTCAGGGGTTCTTTCCGGCAAGCCCATGAATGAAGCCTATGCGCGGGAATACGAGCAGATATTGACAGAAGTGATCGACAAACCCAGCCTGCCCATCGTATGCAATCTCAATATCGGGCACGCGCAGCCACGCTGCATCATTCCCCTGGGCGTTCAGGCCACCGTTGATACAAACCTTCAAGTGATCCGTTTTTCCGACTAAGCTGCAAGACTGCATCGGATCAGACAGCAAAAATTCCTGAGGCAAGTATCAGTGCCTGCGAAAGAGCCGGGAAACCGGCTCTTTTCTTTTCTAATAAGTTTACATAATTTTGAAAATTTACCTTCCGCAAAAACGTGTTTTCCTTGATTTGCGTCATATGGAATGCTATACTCAGTTTATCGGCACTTGAACGCTTTGAACCGTTTTCACCTGGCCGAAAATCAAAAATTGCCAACGAAGGCGGAGATGAAAATGAAATCTATTCCCAATATCCTTCTGGAAAAAGCAAAAGAACTGGAGCAAAAAACTGCGGAAAAATACCCGGAGCTTGCGCCTCTGGCCGCTCAATGCTTCTTAAACACCATGGAGACCACCGTGACACAGCTTTCCGACGGCAGCTATTTTGTGATCACCGGCGACATCCCCGCCATGTGGCTGCGGGACAGCGCCGCCCAGCTGAAGCCCTATTTCAGGTATGCCGCGGAAGACGAAGAGCTTCAGGCGATCCTGCGAAGCGTCCTGGAGAAATACGAGTTTTATGTAAACCTGGATCCCTACACCAACGCCTTCAACAGCGAGGAGAAGGAAAAGGGCTACAGCGAGGATGACAGAAGCAATTTTTCGAGCGGATGGATCTGGGAAAGAAAATACGAGGTAGATTCCCTCTGCGCTCCTCTGTACTTTGCCCATGAGTATTTCAGGACCACCGGGGACAGCTCTATTTTCACCCCGGAGCTGCGGAAAATGATCCAAACCATCCTTCAGACCTTCCGCACGGAGCAGCGCCACATGACAGATTCCCCTTACTGGTTCGTTCGTGAAAACGCCTGGGCTTCCAGCGATACCCTGCCCATGAACGGAAAGGGCCGGCCCGTGAATTACACCGGAATGACCTGGTCCGGCTTCCGTCCCTCTGACGATTCCTGCAAATTCGGCTTCCTGCTGCCTGCCAATATGATGGCTGTGGTGGCCCTGAGAAAAGCGGCAGAGCTTTGCACGGAAGGCTATGAGGACACCACCCTCAGTGCCGAATGTATAGCCCTGGCCGCGGAAATAGAAGACGGCATTGAGACCTACGGCGTGGTGGAGCACCCGAAATACGGAAAAATCTACGCTTATGAGACTGACGGCTTCGGCAATTACAACCTGATGGATGACGCCAATTCTCCCAGCTTGCTCTCCATCCCTTACCTCGGTTACCGGGACGCCGGCGACCCCATTTATCAAAACACCAGGAGCTTTATCCTCTCTGAGGATAACCCATATTATGTAAACGGAACCGTAGCCAGAGGGATCGGCAGTCCCCACACGCCGAAAGGGTATATCTGGCACATCGGCCTTACTATGCAGATCCTGACAAGCATCGACCCGGAGGAAAAGAAGCAATGCCTTGCCATGCTGGCGCGCACTCATGCCGGAACTAATTTCATGCACGAAGGCTTTGATGCCAACGATCCTGAAAAGTTCACCAGGCCCTGGTTCGCCTGGGCAAATTCCCTGTTTGCGCAAATGCTGGAAAGAGAGGTAACTACAGATGAAGGATAAAGTCCTGCTGCCGGAATCAGGCTACTACAAGGCAAATCTTCACTGCCACACCACCATTTCCGACGGAACCATGACTCCGGAGGAGATCAAGCGCGCCTACCAGGACCGCGGGTATTCCATCATCGCTTATACGGACCACGATAAGTACCGCTGGCACCGGGAGCTGGACGACGAAAACTTCCTCGCTCTGGCAGCCTATGAAGCGGCCCTGACGGAGCAGAACCCGGAAAAAGGCTGGCCCAGGCTCAAAACCTATCACCTGAATCTTTTTGATACCGACCCCTCTAAAAACCGGGAGCAAAAGGAAGCAAGCCCCCTCCCCGAAGTTCCCTACCATGATCTGGAAGGCCTGAACCGGTATATCGGCGATATGAATGAACTGGGCTTTCTTGTGTGCTACAATCACCCCTACTGGTCGCTGCAGACCTATGAAGATTACAAGGGCCTGAAGGGGCTGTTCGCCATGGAGATCTACAACCACGGCTGTGAGTACGACGGGCTCTACGGCTTTCATCCCCAGTCCTACGACGAAATGCTTCGTTCCGGTCAAAGGTTGATGGCCCTTTCCACCGATGACAACCACAACGGCTATCCCATCGGCGATCCCCGGTGCGATTCCTTCGGGGGCTTTGTGCAGATCGCCGCGGAAAGGCTCGACTACCAAAGCGTCATCACCGCCCTGAAAAACGGAAGCTTTTACTGGTCCATAGGGCCTGAACTCAAGGGTGTTTCCCTCAAGGACGGAGTTCTGCATGTCAGCACCTCCCCCGTGCAGAAGATCTTTGTACTGCAGGAGGGCAGAAACTGTTACCGCACCATGGCAAACGCCGGCGAGACCCTGACCCACGCCGAATTTCCCTTGACCGGAGAAGAGGGCTGGTTCCGTGTGATGGTCCGGGACCGCTTCGGCCTGCACGCCGGTACAAACGCCTATTTTGTAGATGAGCTTCTCTGAGCCTGCCGCTCTGGAAATATACAAAAATGCATTGCCGGAAACTTCCAGCAATGCATTTTTTCTTTGCTGCTTTTTCGGTATCACACCCGATGACGGAGCGCTTCCTCCATGGATTCCTTCAACTCCAAAGTGCAGGACTGCAGCTCCAAGCCGGTCTGCGCGGGATAGAAACGCAGATAGAAGTTGCCGGAGAAAGCCGGGACCTTAAACTCAAAGGTCTCCCAATCCCGCTGAGAGCCTGTCAGGGTAACAGTCCCCAAAAGGTTCCTGTCCTGAAATACGGAAAGTGGGAGCTGGGAAACATCGTTCTGATCCTTACTGCGCAGGACCAGCTTCAATGCATAGAAGCCTCTTTCCTTCACAGACACGGCAAACATGGTGTTCTTTCCCTTTTCCAGACCGATCAGGGAAATATCCAGGTTAACGCTGCCGTTTTCATCCGTCTGCACATTGTGGATCTCCGCCGCAGCCTCACCGTCCAGGGTGGGGCTCTCCTCCAGCTCCCTGTCAAGCTCCGTTTCCTCTCCGCACAGATGAAGCAGAGCGGGAGAATTGATCAGGAACCGGCAGATATTCGCGGCACAGCGTTGGAAATCGCCCCTGGTAACGGCGCCTTCGGCAAGACCCTGAACAGAGTTGTCCCCCGAGGTATTTGTCAGAGAATCAGCGGTCACCATATAAAGATCGTTCTGGCTTCTTACCATAGCCGCCGAGTTCGTGCGCTCACCTGGCTTGCCCTCATCGTTGCACTTGGCCCACCAGTCTGTCATGACCTGGCCTTCATAGCCCCACTGCTCACGAAGAATGGTGGTATTCAGATCGTAATTGCCGGCTGCCCACAAGCCGTTTATGGGATTGTAGCTTGTCATGATGGAACGCGCGTGTCCGGCCTTCACGGCGATCTCAAAGCTTCTCAGATAAATTTCCCGCAGCGCCCGCTCGGAGACCACAGCCTCTACATCGTTGCGGTGGAATTCCTGGCTGTTGCAGGCAAAATGCTTGATGGTTCCCGTAACGCCGTACTTCTGCATTCCGTTAAGCTGGGAAGCCGCCATACGTCCGGTAAGCAGCGGGTCTTCCGAAAAATATTCAAAATTGCGCCCGTTCAGCGGGTGACGGTGAATGTTGATTCCGGGGCCGAGAAGGGTATCCACCCCGTTTTTGCGAAGCTCCAGCCCTTCAAATTCATACAGTTCTCCCACAAGCTCCGGGTTGAAGGTGCAGGCCTGGCAAGTGCCGCTGGGCATGGCAAAAGCCACGGTTCCGCAGTCCATGCGGATCCCGCTGGGGCCGTCGGCGCAGCACCCCACAGGGATACCAAAGCCCAGAAGGCTGTCAGTAACACCGCCAAAGGCTCCGGCCGTACCGGGAGTGACCTTGGGAGAGCACATGCCCTCGCCGCGAACGATGCAGCAAAGGTCTTCGTCGGAAAGCTGCGCGATGAATTCCTCCATGGAGACGCGACCGTCCGCCACATCCTTGAGCTTCCAGCCCTTATCGCCGGTCTGGGCATACTCCTCCGCCGGGTTCTTTTCCCGGCGCTCCATAGGAGAAACCGTGCGCTGCGGAACAGGTTCATATTCCTTCGTATAAACGCCGTTCTGCACCGCACCGGGGCGCAGGCGCTCAAACGCGGTAACGGGAGCGCAGGCCTCCTTCAACTGCTCCAATACTTTTTCCTCCAGGAAAACAGAACCCACGGGCTTCGCGGACCTTACATCCGTACCGACAAAGAATTCATATTCTCCACCCTCCAATACCCAGGCGGACCTGTGCCCGGTAACGCCGCTGTCATCATAGGAAGCCATCAGATCCACAGAGAAACGGCGCTCCAGCACCGCTGTTTCCCCGGGAGCAAGCTCAGGAGTTTTTACGAAATCACAAAGCACACGGGCAGGCTTGCCAAGCTTCCCCTGGGGAGGCCGGCAATAGATCTGAACTACCTCCTTTCCCGCCGCTTTTCCGGTATTCTTTACAGCAGCCCTGTATTCCAGCACGTCTCCGTTCCTGCAAATCGGTTCACAGGAAGCCTCAAAGCTCGTGTAGGAAAGGCCGAAGCCGAAGGGATAAAGGACCTTTTGGGGGGCAAAGGTCTCAAAATACCGGTATCCTACATAGATGTCTTCCACATAGATGTTCCGGCTTTCGCTGCCGTAATGCTCTGCGGCGGGATAATCGGAAATATCCCTTGCA
This sequence comes from uncultured Acutalibacter sp., assembly GCA_964577585.1. Lineage (GTDB taxonomy): Bacteria > Bacillota > Clostridia > Oscillospirales > Acutalibacteraceae > Acutalibacter. The sequence continues at coordinate 47,221 of CAZNZS010000005.1, read as the reverse complement.
ATGGTGTCGGAAAGCTTTCCAGAGGGGAACTGTTTTCCGGTAAGTACATCGGCAACTCCCAAGCCGCCTTCCTGGCCACCCTGCCAAACGTAAAGCACGGCGCCGGGCTTATACTCTTCCACCCACTTCATGTCGAGAATACTGCCAGTGTTGAGCACCACCGCCACTCTGGAAAATTCGGAGCATACCTTTTGAAGCACATCGCGTTCATCCTGTGTCAAAAGATAGCTTCCTTCGGAAGCGGAGTTGTCCTTATCCTCCCCGGCGGTACGACCCAGGATGACAAGCGCTGCGTCATTTCGCCCCGCGGCCTGCTTGACAAGAGCAGGATCAAGCGGCATTTCCTCCTGATACCACGGCTCCGCGGCCCAGCCGACGCCTACGTCAAAGGGGTGGTCCTTGAGCCAGGCTTCGTAAACAGCCTTTACTTCTTTATCAAGCTCTACACAACCGCCCTTTTCCAATGCCTCCGGGATACCGGGCACATGGCCGGTATTTACAAGCCCACCAGAACCGGTGCCGCTTTTGTAATAGTTAAACTGACTGCGGCCGAAAATCGCAACCTTCTCCCCCCGCAAAAACGGAAGAGTATCATTCGCGTTGCGCAGCAATACAGCGCCTTCCGCCACAGTCTCCCGTGCCTTGGCTGCATATGCTTTGGGATCAAATCTTTTCTGTTCCATCGCCATTCCTCCTTGCGACTGATTGATAACTTCATTTTAACAGAATTCACAAAAATTCACAAGTGAAAAATGCAATTTTATAACGAAGAGCTTTCACCCTGAAAGTTGCCCTCTTTTTGCAGGAATGAAGGACGAGATCCTCCGTCAAAAGCAATGCGCACATTGCTTTTGCTCAGAGATGACAGAAAATGAAAATGTCATCCTGAACGAAGTGAAGGATCCAGTCCTTTCCTTGTCAGCTTTTAGTACTCAACCGTCAGAGTTTCTGCCCTTTCCAAACAACTAAAAAGCAATCTCCCCGATCCCCTCCGCAATTTTTTTGAACACTCTTGCCGCCGCGCCATTGTCATCCGTTGTGGATTCCCTCAGCACAACAATGGAATATCTGGGTCCGACCTCATCGCACAGAAAACCGCAGTACCAGAAATGCAGCAGCTCTTCTCTGTTTTCAAACCGGCCTGTTTGAGCAGTACCGGTTTTGATGCCCGCCACGGCAGATTCCGGCGCGCCGGGTTTTCCGGTGCCCTCCAGAGCTGCCGCCTTCATGGCGTCCTGCAGAAACGCCGCAGTTGTGGTTGACATAACTCTGATGCTTTTGTCCGTTACGGCATGGGCCTCCTTTAGCTCAAGCTCGCTGTTCACCGTTCCCTCGATCAGCCTGGGCGAAGTATAGATTCCGCCGGAAGCGATGGCGTTTACCACTCCGCAGAGCTGTACGGGAGTGAGGGTGACCTCTCCCTGTCCAAAGGAAAAATTGGCAAGAGCCCGAACATTTTCAAGTGAGGAAGCGCTTGGCAGCTCTCCCGCCTCTGTGAAAAGCCCGCGGCCAAACTCCTGCTCCGCTCCCAGACCCAGGTTATATGCCATGTTCAGCAGGTCCTGACCGCCGGAGGAGCGGGCCGCGTTGATGAAAAAGCAGTTGCAGGATTTTTCCAGCGCCGCTTTCAGGTCCACCTGGCCGTGGGCGGCGCCGTCATAGCAGTGAAATAAAAGCCCGCCGGAATTGATTTCTCCTGTACAGGTGTAGGTCCCCGGCAGTGTCCCCTGCTCCAGAATGGCCGCGGCGTTTACCAGCTTGAAAACAGACCCGGGAGCATAGGCGCAGAAAGCTCTGTTCACAAGAGCGCCGTCTTCCCCTTTGGCCGCCTGGTCAATTTTCTCAGGCGAATAATCGGGAAAGCTGGCCACAGCCCGCAGTTCACATCCCGGCACTTCGCTTACTACTACCGCTCCTTTTTGAAGCTCCTGTCCCGCTTCCTCCACAAGCTTCTGGAGATCCGCGTCGATGGTCAGCTCCACACCGCCTCTGGAGCGGCTCAGGGTGTCCTCGACCTGCCTGTCCCCGCCGGGAAGGACCCGGCCCAGCGCGTCCACCTGATAGGTGACCCTTGCCCGTCCGGTATTTTCCTCCAGCACATCGTTCATGGCAAGCTCCACCCCGCTCACGCCTTTTCCCATGCTGTCAAGATAACCGATGATGTGAGGCGCAGGCTGGTCCTCCTCATATCTTCTCGGTACAATGAACTGATCCACAAACGGGCTTTCCACCCGTCTGTCAAGGCTAAGCACAAAGGGCTTTCCGCTTTCCAGGGCAGTGGCAAGCCTTTCCCGGTAGATCCCGTCCGTGGCCTTGTCCAGCGCTCCGACAGCTTCGATGGTCGGCGCCACCGCCGCTTTTCGTTCCGCGCTTTTTCCCACAAGGGGCCGCAGCCTGCAATCGTATATTGTGCCCCGGTTTTCGGCGACATCCACCTGATAAAGACTCTGGGCCCTGGTGGCCGCCACGTATTCCGCGCCGCCGGAAACCGTGAGTATGGACCTTATCGCCGCGCAGAACAGGAAAAGGATCAAAGCAAACAGAAAATATGCCTTCCGTTTCATGCAGCCGCCTCCCAGCTCAAAAGAAAAGGCGCGGACCACCGCCGCGCCGCCGGTCCTTTGGGACCCTTCGGAACTTCCCGCCCGGTCACACTTTCTCCCGGTCGTCCCGGAACAGAAGGGCAATGCACCAGAGAGCGCACACGCCCACCAGAACATAGATGATCCGGGCGATGACAGAAGCCTGGCCGCCGCAGATCCAGGCAACCAGATCGAATTTGAAAATACCTACCAGGCCCCAGTTGATCCCGCCGATCACAGTAAGAGCCAGCGCAATACGGTCGATAACAGACATAAAATTTACCCCTTTTCTGGATTTCACAAGCTTTCCGGACTTTGCAGCATACTGTCCGGTCATCACTAGCCTGCCCCGCGAAGTTCAAAATATACCATTACGGTCTTTCGTTTACCCAAGGTTTTTTTGCGGCTTTTCGGAAACCATAAACGCAGGGAAGCGCCGGTCATAGGGCAAGAGACCCTCGATCAGCGCTTTTCCAAAGACATTGCAAGCGCAGGGAGGCAGACTATGAAAGACAGCAAAAAATGCGCGGTGACCGGCGGGCTGGCAGGTATCGCCAACGGTCTCTTCGGCTCCGGCGGAGGGTTGTTCCTTGTTCCCCTGCTCACAAAATGGGTGGGACTTCCGCAGAAAAAGGCCTTTGCCACCTCTGTGGCGGTGATCCTGCCGCTGTCCCTCATTTCCGCGGCGGTATATTACTGCAAGGGGGCTTTGAACATAAGCGCCGCTTTGCCCTATCTCGCGGGCGGACTGGCCGGAGGGCTCATTTCCGGAAAAATATTCAAAAAGATCCCCCTCAAGCTTTTAAGGCGTGCCTTTGGCCTTTTGCTGCTTTACGGCGGGATCAGGGCGGTGCTTCAAGTATGATGTGGCTGCTTTCCGTTCTGGCTGGGGCCGCCACCGGCGTGCTTTCCGGGTTTGGCATAGGCGGCGGCACACTGCTGCTTTTATGGCTCACCCTGGTTTCCGGCATGGATCAGCTTCAGGCGGGAGGAATCAACCTTCTCTATTTTGTAAGCTGCGCCCTGCCTGCCATCCGGGGCCATTTCAAAAACGGATTGATCGAAAAAAGGGCGGTTCTCTGGTGCGTTTTGGCAGGGTTTCCCCTCTGCATCGCCGCCGCCCTGCTGGCCTCCTTTTTGGATGTTTCCCTCCTTCGCAGGCTCTTCGGCATATTTCTGCTGGTGATCGGCTTTAAGGAATTGCTGGCAAAGGACTGATCTTTCTCGGCCCGCCGCCTCAAAAGCCCTTTTCATTTCACAGATTCTGTGCTATACTGTTCCGGTAATTCCGATCCTGCCCTGGCAATGGACCGAACCCGTCAGGGAGAAAAATCCGATGGAAATGAGGCGGCATAAAGCATGACTGTATTGCCGGAAAACTATCACCCCGCGCTGCGGCTGTACGAAACACAAAAGGCCATAGGCGTGATCAAGAACGTGTTCCAGGTAAAGCTCTGTGCGGCGCTGCACCTGAAGCGTGTCACCGCTCCCCTGTTCGTGGATCCCTCCACCGGCCTGAACGATGATCTGAACGGCGTGGAGCGGCCCGTAAGCTTTGACATCCCCGCCGTAGGTCTTGACGCCCAGGTGGTGCACTCCCTGGCCAAGTGGAAGCGCCTTGCTCTGCACAATTACGATTTCTATGTGGGCAACGGTCTCGTTACCGATATGAACGCCATCCGGAGAGACGAAGAGCTCGACAATCTTCACTCCATTTACGTGGATCAGTGGGACTGGGAAAAGGTCATTGACCGCGACACCAGAAACGAAGCCACTCTGCGGGACACAGTGCGCAGGATCGTAAGCGCCATCTGCGGCACTCTCGACGAGCTGCAGTGGCAGTTCCCCGAGCTTAATACCGAGCTTTGCCGGGACGTGACCTTCATTTCCTCTCAGGAGCTTGAGGACCGCTGGCCGGAGCTTTCCCCGAAGGAGCGGGAAAACGCCTTTACAAAGGAACATCACACCGTATTTATTGAGAAGATCGGCGGCAGGCTGAAAAGCGGAAAGCCCCACGACGGCCGCGCCCCCGACTATGACGACTGGAACTTAAACGGAGATCTGCTTTTCTGGCACGAGCCTCTGCAGTGCGCTCTGGAGATCAGCAGCATGGGCATCCGGGTAGACGCGGAATCCCTTGACCATCAGCTGACGGAAGCCGGCTGTGACGCCCGACGGCAGCTTCCCTTCCACAAAATGCTGCTGGAAAACAAGCTTCCCCTTACCATCGGCGGCGGCATCGGCCAAAGCAGGCTCTGCATGCTGCTTCTGGGAAAGGCCCATATCGGAGAAGTTCAGGCCTCCCTTTGGGACGAGGAAACAAAACGGCTCTGCAGGGAAGCGGGCATTGTTCTGCTGTAAATCGGGACCCGAAGGGGGCGGCCGAACCGGCCGCCCCCTTTCTTTTCAGGCTGTTCAGATGGAAGAAAGCTGCAGCACATGGCACACGCCGGGAATGGATTCCCCCTGCTGCTGCGAGGTGGGCGACATCAGCGCCCCCGTGGCGCAGAACAGGATATTGTGGAGTTCCCCGCGTTCCATGCGGCGCAGCAGATGGCCGCAAAGCACGGAGGCGGAGCAGCCGCAGCCCGAGCCCCCGGCGTGAACGTCCTGCTTTTCCAGATCGTATATCATAAGCCCGCAGTCATTGTGGAGCTTTTCGATATTTACGCCGTTGTCCGCCAGAGACTGGTGCAGGAGCCTTGTTCCCACCAGACCCAGGTCCCCTGTATAAATGCCGTCAAACTCTTCTGGGGAAGCGCCGGTATCCTGCAGAAATCTGACGATGCTGTCCGCGGCGGCGGGAGCCATGGCAGCGCCCATGTTGGCAGGATCTTTTACGCCAAGATCCACCACTCTTCCCGCTAGTCCTCTGAGGATCTTCACCTTTCCGGTTTTCCCCACCAGGACGCAGCCGGAACCGGTGGCCGTCCACTGAGCGGTAGGCGTGCGCTGGGAACCGTATTCCAGGGGCGTTCGGAACTGACGCTCCGCCGAGCAGAAGTGGGAGCTGGTCACTGCCGCTGCCCGGCGGGCCGCTCCGCTGTCCACCATGACGGAGGCCATCAAAAGCGTCTGGGCCATGGTAGAGCAGGCGCCGTACTGCCCCAGAAACGGGATCTGAAAATCCAGCAGCCCAAAGGTAGAGGAAATACACTGGTTCAGAAGATCTCCGGCAAAAATCATGTCCACCTCACCGGCTGAAACTCCCGCTTTGCCAAGGGCCAGGGATACCGCTTCCTTTTGAAGCTGGGCCTCTGCCTTTTCCCAGCTTTCCATCTGTAAGGCGGTGTCCTCAAAGGTCTGGTCAAAATCGCTTCCTAAGGGCCCGTGGGCCTCCTTTTTTCCGCCGATGGCCGCATGGCTTTCCACCGCGGGCGGGGAAGTAAATTCCAAGGTGCTTTGTCCGATTCGTTTCAAGCGTTCCCCCTCCTTTCCTTACAAATGGAACAGAAAAACAAGAAATCCGTATACTACCGAGGCTGTAATGCCGAAAACAAGCACCGGCCCGGAAACTACAAAAAGCTTTGCCCCAAGGCCGGTGATAAAGCCCTCGCTCTTAAATTCCATGGCCGGCGATACCATGGAGTTCGCAAAGCCGGTAATGGGCACCAGGGTGCCGGCCCCGGCATGCTTTGCGATATTGTCATACCAGCCAATAGCGGTAAGGGCCGCCGAAAGAAAAATGAGACTGATGGACACGGCCATTCGCGCGTCTTTGATATCCAGGCCCCAATACTGATACAGGTTTCCCAGCGCCTGGCCCATGGTGCAGATCCCACCGCCGAACAGGAAGGCAAGCACACAGTCCTTCAGAAGCGGAGAGTTGGGAGACGCGGCCTTTACCCGCTTGTCGTATTGCTGTTTTGAAACGGTTTTCAACTCTGATTTCCCCTTTCCGTGGAAATTTTCTCAGACTTATCCTTTGCATCCGTTTCAAAAATATTCGAAAAAAGGCCAAAGCCACTCCGCACGAAAAAAGCGTTTCCGCTCAGCGGAAACGCTTTTGTTCTTCTGTTTTGCCGGCGCTTTACTGAAAGCGCTCCTTCAGCTTTGCCACGATCTCTTCCGTTTTCATGCCGCGAGAGCCTTTTATCAAAACCGCGTCTCCGGCGGAAAGGTTTTCAAGCAGAAATGCTGCCGCTTCTTCATTGCCCGAAAACCAGTGGGCGCCGTCTCCGTATCCGGCTGCAATGTGCTTTGCCTGTTCGCCTATGGCAACAAGCAGCTCCACGCCCTTTTCCCTGGCATATTTTCCCACGGCCTCGTGTTCCCCGGCGGAAACGCTTCCAAGCTCCAGCATATCGGCAAGCACGGCAGCCTTTTTCCCGGAATTGCCGCGGGAAGCAAGCACGTCGATGGCGCTGCGCATGGAATCCGGGCTGGCATTGTAGCTGTCGTCGATCAGGGTAAGGCCCGGGAGCTCCAGGATCTGCTGGCGCATCGGCGGTGCCTTATAGGAGCCAATGGCGCGGACCACGTCCTCACCGGGCACCTGCAGATAGCTTGCCACGGCCATGGCGGCCAGGGCGTTCCGCACATTGTGCTGCCCGGCGGCGGGCACGAACATTTCCGTTCGTAAGTTTCCTGGGCCCTGGCAGGTAAAAAATGTGCCCTTGTCGGCTTCTCTCAGTCCGGTAGCCCGCCAGTCACACAGCGGCGAAAGGCCGAAAGTCACCACCTTACAGCCGCAGGAGCTTTTCAGAGTGGGAAGAAGATCGTCGTCTCCGTTTACAAAAAGCACTCCGTCCTTCGGAAGATAATCCGCGATACGGGCCTTTTCCGCAAGAATGTTTTCCCGGCTTTTCATAAATTCAATGTGTGATACGCCGATATTGGTCATCACCGCGCAGGTGGGCTTGACTACAGCAGAAATGCGGGCCATCTCACCCGGCATGCTCACTCCCATTTCCACAACGGCGGCGGTATTCTCCTTTTTGATCCCGCAGACCGTGATGGGCACCCCCACCTGGCTGTTCTGATTTCCGGCAGTTTTGTGCACTGAATATTTGGCGGAAAGAGCCAGAGCCACCATTTCCTTGGCGGTAGTCTTCCCCACGCTTCCGGTGATCCCGACCACAGGAATGTTGAACTGAGAGCGGTACCATGCGGCAAATTTCTGCAGTGCCGCCCTGCAGTCGCTGACCAGCACCAGTGGGCGGGAAGGCGAATGGATCACATGATCCGTAAAGGAAGCGGCCGCTCCGTTTTCAAAGGCCGTATCGATATAGGCATGGCCATCTGTTTTTTCACCGCGGATCGGCACGAACATGATGCCGGCCTTGCATTCCCGGCTGTCTGTGGCAAATCCAGTGACCACCGCGCTCTCCCAAAAGGAGGCGTCTCCTGTGCAGATAAGCTTTCCGCCGCAGGCCTTGACGATCTCAGAAACTTTTACTCGCATTTTCCCTGCCCTTTCTCTAACAACCAACAACTGATCACTAACAGCTATTATGCCAGCGGACCCCAAAATTGCTAGAACTCCGGTTTGATGGAAACCTGTGTCTGAACCTGACATCTGCCAGCTAACACAACTAACATCTAACAACTAACGTCTAACAACTATTATGCCAGCGAACCCATGGGATCCCAGGGCTCCAGCTCAATGGGAGCCTGTTCCAGTTCCCGGCGCTGTTCCTCGGTAAGATATTTCTTGTTCACCACTACCTGGTAAGTATATTCGGTGAACCATTCGTCGCTCATCACGTAATAACCCTTTTCCCCGGCTTCCTCGCCCCAGCTGTTCTCCACTCTCCAGCGCGTGGGCTTACCGGCTTCATCCAGATTTACACCCTGGAAAACCATGGCGTGGGTCATAAGACTGTCGCCGTAATCCAGCCGCTGGGCCTTGTTCATGCCGAAGGTAGTACCGAAAAGCTCATCGGCACGCAGAGCCTCCAAATCCATAATGCCGCCCTCTCTGCTGGAGGACTGGCCCACATCGCAGCCAAACCACACAGGATTTCCATCCTTCAACTGGGCGATAGCCGCTTTTTTCAAGTCTTCTGCCGGCAAGTTTAAATACTTTACATACCTTCCTTCCTTCACATTCCCCAGCATCTTCACGGTATAGGTTTTGTGATAGGGCTTATCGGCGGTGGGGGCGTTTATCAGGCTCACATACTGGCTCATATCCCAACCTATGTACTTTTGGAAAAATCCTTTTCCGGTAAGATTTTCCTCCCGAATAAACTTTTTCTCCTTATCCCGCGCCTCAAAGGTAAAGGTTTGAGGCGGGTTTCCGAAGGCGATGCACAGCATATTGTAAATATTGCAGAGCATTACTTCCTTTTGCTCCCGCAACTCCCCGACGGTTTTTCCGGCCGCGTGGGCCTCCCGCAGCTCGCAGGCAAATTCCCGCAGCCTTCGGGTCATATAAGAGGTAGCCTCACGGGTGGCGGAGGAACAGGCGGTTTCCGGCATAGCGTCCTTGGGGACCACGCCGTACTTTTCAATGAGGTTGCAGAGCATATCCCACTGTCCGCCGTCGCCCAGGGGGTCCCGCAGCAGATGAGCAATCAGCCTGCCGTCGGTAGGCTCCTCCAGCGTATCCAGAATGTTTTCCAGAAAATAATTGGCTTTTTCCAGCTTGTCATAGAACAGCGTGTAGTTCTGAGACAGTTCAAAATGCTCCAGGTTCAGCTTGTGCATGACCTCCACCCGCATGGTGTTCAATGCGGCGAACATCCAGCACCGGCCAGAAGCCTTCTGATTGGTGATTTTTCCCGTTTCCAGCTGAATGGAAAACTGATGCCTGATCTCCCGACGCGCAAAGGGATTTGTGGCCGATTTGTTCACGCCGTTGGCCGTAACGGCAAGCTGTGCCACCCGCTTCGCGGGATCGGCAGCAAAATCCTTTTCAAAGGTTGCAAGCTGCTCCATTGTGATGGTTTTTTCCATATGTATCTCTCCCATTCCCATAATATGATTTATATGCTTTCCCCTTCGGCCGCGAAACCGAAAGGAAACAGACAGCCTCTTTGAATATTCTCTCAGCAAACCCCGCTTAAAGGCTTTGCCCGTGGCCCAGCTCTTCCAGGATCTCCCGAATGACCACACGTTCGTCAAAGGGATATTTTTTTCCCTCTATCTCCTGATAGTCTTCATGCCCCTTTCCGGCCAACACCACAATATCCCCTTCCTCGGCGTGGGTCAGGCACCAACGGATGGCCTCCCGCCGGTCTGGGATCTCAATGTATTTGCCGCCGGCCTTTTCCATGCCTACCTTGATGTCCTCAATAATATCCAGCACGTTTTCAAACCTGGAATTGTCCGCCGTGAGAACGGAAAAGTCCGCAAGCCTGCCGCTTACCTCCCCCATCTCATACCTGCGCACCTTCGGCCTGTTGCCCCCGGCGCCGAACATGCAGATCAGCCTGTGGGGCTCATACTCCCGCAGGGTAGTGAGGATATTTTCCATGCCCACGCCGTTGTGGGCGTAATCCAGAAGCAAGGTGTATTTCCCCGGCACCGGCACAGGCTCTACCCTGCCCTTTACCTTTACCGACAAAAGGCCCTTTTTCATGGCCTCCTCCGGGATCCCCAGCACCTTGCAGCAGCCCATGGCCGCCAGGGCGTTATAGGCATTGAATTTTCCGGGAATTCCCACTTCGGCGGTGAATTCCATTGCCCCCGACACCTCAAAGGCTACTCCCAGACAGCCGGGACGGTTGAGATGCCGCGGATCCCTGCCCTTCAGCCAGGTTCCATCTGTAAAGCCATATGTCTTTACATCGCATGTGTGGCCCTTCAAAATTCCGGTAAGGCTGGGATCGTCCAGGTTCATCACACCGGTTTTGCACATGGAAAACAGCAGCGCCTTTGACTCCATATATTCCTGCATATCCTTGTGCTCCACGCCGCCGATATGGTCTTCGGAAAAGTTTGTAAAAACACCCACCTCAAAGGTGAAGCCATACACCCGCTTTTCCTTCAACCCGATGGAGGAAGCCTCCATCACGCAGTATTCGCAGCCCACGTCAGCCATCTGGCGCAGATACTTCTGCACCTCATAGCTGGAAGGCGTGGTATTGTTGGTCTTGATCAGTTCATCGCCGTAGGCAACGCCAATGGTGCCGATGATCCCGGTTTTGTGGCCCGCGGCCTCCAGAATGGAGCGGACCATATAAGCCGTGGTGGTTTTCCCCTTGGTCCCGGTTATGCCGATGACCTTGATATCCCCCTCAGCGGGATGCCCGAACCAGGCAGCGCTCAAAAGCGCCAGCGCGGCTTTGGTATCCTCCACCAGGATCACCTGGGCCCCGGTAACCTTCACCGGCTCTTCCGCCACGATCACCGCTGCCCCGGCTTCCGCCGCCTGGGCGGCAAACTGATGCCCGTCGGAGGAAGCCCCCCGCAGGCACACAAAGACGCAGCCCGGCATCACCTTACGGGAGTCAAAGCAAACGCCCGATATTTCCATATCCCGATATTCCGCTTTTACGGAAGCAAAAAGCTCTGATAACAGCATATCCATCTGTCCTTTCTGACGAAATCGTCATTGTGTCAATCATACGCTCTTTCCGAAAAAAAGTCAAACCGCCTGATTTGTCGCCAAAGCGGCGGTCTTACATGATTTTAGAGCTTCCAAATCACACCGGAAGGCTTTCCTTTTTTGAAAAACTGCGCTACAATAGAGCAGCCATTTGAAAAACAGTTTGCTTTACGGAGGGAACCATGTCATTTCAGCTTGCCATCTTCGATCTTGACGGCACGATCCTCAATACTCTGGAGGATCTTGCCGCCGCCCTCAATCACGGGCTGAAGGCCTTCGGTCTTCCGCCCCGCACTGTCGATGAGGTCCGCCGGTTCGTCGGAAACGGCATGGGCCTTCTGATCCACCGGGGCGTTCCCGCGGGGACCTCCTCCGAAACGGAAGAAAAGGTCCTGTCTGCCTTTCATCAATACTATAAGGAGCACTGCACCGATTCCACCCGGCCCTATGACGGGATCCCGGAGCTTCTCCAAGAGCTCCGGCGCCGCGGCGTAAAAACGGCGGTGGTCTCAAACAAGGCGGATTACGGTGTACAGGAGCTCTGCGCCAACTATTTTCCGGACATGTTCGACGCCGCCGTGGGAGAGCGGGCGGGAATCGCGAAAAAGCCGGATCCCTCCTCGGTCCTGGAGGTGCTGCGCCTTCTGAACATTCCCCGGGAACAGGCCGTCTATATCGGCGATTCCGACGTGGATATCGAAACCGCGAAGAACGCCCACATGCCCTGTATTTCCGTGGAATGGGGCTTCCGTGACAGGACCTTCCTCACCACTCACGGCGCGCAGAAAATAGTTTCTTCCCCCGGGGAGCTTTTACCTCTGATCCTGTAAAGGCCCGCCTCCGTTCTCTTCCGGGAACATGAGCCTGTAGAGCATCGGGTCTCCGTGGAATTCCTCCATGGCCCGCTTTGCCTCCACCAGAGCCTGTTCCCGATTTTTTACGGATTTTTCCGGCGTTTTCATCGCCCGGATCAACAGGTTTTTCGGCGTATGGGAAAGGTCTACAAATTCCAGGATCTGCGTGCTGTATCCGGCGTATTCCAGCAGGTTTCCCCGGATGGCATCTGTAAGCAGCGCGGAAAACCGTTCCTTGACGATCCCGTATCTTGTCAACAGCGAAAGCCGGTCTGCCTTTAGCTGAGCGTTGAGCTCATGCTGGCAGCAGGGAACCGAAAAAATCATATCCGCTCCCCAGGAAACAGCGTTGTAAAGCGCATAATCCGTAGCAGTGTCACAGGCGTGGAGCGTCACAACCATATCTACCTTGAAGGGACACTGAAAGCCGTTTATGTCCCCAAGGCAGAAGGAAAGGCCCTCATAACCATATTTTCGGGCGGCCTTATTACAGGCTTCGATCACGTCTTCCTTCAGATCAAGCCCGATCATGGTTACGGAAATCTTCCTGATCTCAGTAAGATAATAATAAACAATAAAAGTAAGATAGGATTTCCCGCAGCCAAAATCGATGATGTTCAAATGGGAGGGCTCCCGCTTCTTTACGGCGTCGTCAATAATCTCCAGGAATCGGTTGATCTGCTTATATTTGTCGTACATGGGCTTTAAGACCTTACCCTCTGCGGAAAAGATTCCCATGTCCACCAGCGGCTCAATGACCTTTCCCTCGGGGATCAGATACTGCTTTGCCCTGTCGTGAAGGGCCTGCACCTTAACGGGAGCTGGCCCTGTTTTTCTGTGGTTGAACAGGACCTTTCCCTTTTTTGTCACCTTCACCGCCAACTCTTCCGTTTCCGTCCAGGCATTGAGCTGGCGAAAGGAGCGTTCCATCAGCTCCAGACAGACATTGAGAAGCCCCTCTGCCGGTATATTTTCATGGAAGACCTGCTTTTCCGTATACCGCTCCACCTGGTACCGATTGGATGCCATACGGCGGATCACGGCCCGCTTCCACTTCTTCCCGTCTTCCCGGGCTGCTGGGCAGCTTGCCACCAGCTTTCCGGGGGCCGCGCCGGCAACGGCCGCCAAAGCTTCCTGTAAGGTATCCATAATGCTCCTTTCACCGCCAGAGAGCGGAAGAGATCAGATAAAGAGCCGCCCAGTAAAGCAGCATGATGAGCTTGTGGCTTCTTGGAGATACTCCCACAAGCTGGTCCTTTGCCACCATGAGGTCCGAGATAAAAAAGCACAGCGCCCCTATGGCAAGGGGAATATAAAAGGTTCCCAAAACAAACGGAACCGGCAGCGCCAGCGCCAGAGAAACGGAAAGCACCGCCGGATAGAGCACAAAGGGCACCGTCAATTTTCCGAGCTTTGGGATCTCCCTGCGGAAGAGCCATGCTACCATCCCGTAAGCCACGGCCCACAGTAAAAGGCTCCGCCAGGTGGGGGCAGTTAACCCCCACAACCACAGGATCAGGCAGATATGCCCGCCGGCAAACAGTACCATGCCCGAAACGAAGTGGATCTCCAGCATGGCGTCCGCCGCCGTGCACAGCACAAAAAACCAAAAGATGACCTGGGAAAAGGGATTTACCCCCGCAAGGCAAAAGGCCATCCCGGCAGAGGCCACGGAAAGAAAGCTGCCGCCGCATTTTGCGATCAGGCTTTCCCTTTTCAGCTTTTCCCGGCAAAGAATGGCATACAGAGCAGCCATCGCCGCCCACAACGGCAGCGCAAAGCATGAATACAACCCAAAAGGCATACAGATCTCCTCTTTCTCAACGATCTACACATTCATATCCTGTCAATCCAAGGCCTCTATTTGATATCCTGTGCCTCCGCTGTGGGAAGCAGTTGGACAGTTCCGACGCAGGCCAACGGCAATTGATGTTTTGCCGAAGCTTTCCAGCCGTAAAGCCATTTCATTTTCCCAAAATAGGTACTGGCTTTCAATAAAAATTATACCATTATCCTCTCTGGCTTTCAAGCCGGAGAATTCGTTTTAAAGATTCTACACGCACTGTCGGATACATATAACTTGTCTATCACAGTATCATTTTTTCGGAAAGCGAGGTGAGCAACCATCGAAGCACTGACGTTGGCAGACGGCGAGTTCTTTATTTCCGACCTGGGAGAGGATAAGACTCTCTTCGTGGACGGGCAGCCCGCCCAGCTCGGCAGATACGCCGCGATCAAACGCTCTTCCGGCGGGCAGTTCCGCATTGTGGAGGTAAGCTCAGATCTTCAGCATCTGCTGAAAAAATACGGACTTGAAAAACAATCGATAGGAAAGGTCGCACCTGCATGGAAGTAACATTTCAGGATCTGATCACTTCAATCGGCGTTTCCGTTCAGGAAGCCAGAAGAGCCATAGAAGACGCCGCTATGGAGCTGTATTTTCAGGGGTATGAAAAAGGCGGTGCGGATCAACCGGTCTATACCCCCATTCAAAGACGCATCCGGCTGCCTCTGGGAACGGCCTCCGGAAAAATTCTGGAGGTTCCCGTTACCGCGTTGTACCATCACAATGTGATGGAGCTGGACAACGTGACCGTCAAACTGAGATTTTCGCCCTGCGGAGTGTCCCAAAACGGTGAAAAGAAAGATTTGCTGCTGGATGTTCGGCCTTCGGAAAATGGGGAACACCCGGAACTGCCTTACAGCGAGATTTCCCTCTCTTTTCAAAGCTCCCCCGCCCCGGAGGGGATGGCGCGGGTCAACGAGCATTCCCTCAAGCCGCTTTCTTAGCCGGACGGCGTGAATTCCAGAAAGCACCATCCCCGCAAACAAAAAACTTGACTTGAAGAAAGGAACAGAAACCGTATGCCAAATCAAATTACAACGGCTGGAACCAACGATGTTACGGAAGCCTTTGCCGGCCTGCCTCTGGGGCTTCTGGTCTGCCAGCCTATTTTAGAAGTCGCAAAGGGCCAGCTTGCCCTGTGCCGGGTTTACATCGACCAGCTTTTCGAGCTTGCGTATATCGATCCTAATGATCCCGAAAAGGGCACCCGCACCATTTCCTTCACCTTTGACCGGCTGATCGTCGATAAGGTCACCGGCAAGGAGACCACCAAGCCCATGACCCTGAACGTGCCCTTGATATCCCTGGTGCCCATGCCTGCCTTCACCATGGATGAGGCCACCGTGGATTTCAACATGGAGGTCAAGGAATCCACTGTGGATACCAGCGATTCCTCTTCCAGCATTGCCTCCACCGAATCCTTTAATTTCTGGGGCTGCAGCGCCTCCATCACCGGCACCGTATCGGCAAACAATTCCCATACCAGAAGCACGGACAGCACCGCCAAATACACCATCCATGCCAGGGCAGTGCAGCAGCCGGCCACAGAGGGCATGGCAAAGCTCACCTCACTGTTTGCCTCCAGCATAGAGCCTTATGAAAAAACACAGTGAGCTTTGCTGAAAATGGCATAGGAGAACCATATGCATTTACCCCCCATCAGCAATTTTTCCCCTGAATGCGACCCAACTCGCACTAACTGGCAAAACCTGTTTTCTTTACCCAGCCAGCCAAGCCAATCAAGCGTTCCCCGGACGCAGAGCACACTGCTCAGCACCGATGAGCTTTACCGGTACATGTACCCCATCGATCCCCGCAAAAACGACCGCGTTGTGATCGGCGTATATACTTCTGGAACGCAGACCACTTCCAAAAAGGAGCTAAAGCCAATTTATGACCTGGCGGGGATCCCCTTTTGCTGCCACAGCTGCGGCGCGCCGATCCCGGAGATCATTGCCAATGTGAGAGGCCGCCCTACCCCTACGGGCCTTTATTCCATGATCGGCGATCATCAGCCGCCCACTGTTTTATACGAGCTGTTGACAGACGTTGGAAAGCTGTCAAACGCAATCTTTGGAAAGCTGGGCCACGCGGCCTTTCGGATCCAGAACAGTGACCCGCCCCTGACCCTTTACGAATTCAAGGTAAACAACATTCTTTTTCAGACCAATTCCCGTGATCTGGCGGTAATGCTCTCCCACCAGGAGCCTAGGGCCGTTTCCTACGGCCGTTCCAGCCAGTTCCTGTATCCCCATTGCGAAGCGTGCAGCAACGCCCAGGGCAGGCTGCTCTGGTAGGCTCAGGTATGCACAGACAAACGGGCCATCCTGTTCTAATGGCAGATGGTTGTAAGAAATTATTGAGTATCCTGGAAACGCAGTGCCTTCCGGAAAGCGGCGTGATTATCGATTTTGCCATTCGAAGTGCAGCAGCAGGAAGCCCCTGATACCTGGATGTCGGGAGCTTCCTGCCTAGTAGAGCGCACATACCGCCAAAAGCGATATGTGCGCTCTTTATTCTAAAGGGTTTTTTTGGCGTCTTGCGCTTTCCGCAGAAAGCCCTGCCGGAACTCGCCGGGAAATTGGAACTTCTTTTCCACTCCATCAAAAGAAACAAGAATCGTTCCTTTTTCGATACGAATGACCCTGCCAAAGCCGAACGCTTTATGTCTTACGCACGCACCCGGGATAACACCGGAAATATCCGCGGCGGCCTGGTCCTCCTTTTTCGGCGCGGCAGATACCGGCGAAGCAAAAGGCGGGTGGGAGGATGGCGCGGTTTTCTCACCGGGCGGCATTGACCTTGCCAACGGTACAACTGTCTCCGCCGGCATTTCTTCCTCATCCTCATTCTCACTCATCGGGGTAAAGTAAGGCTTGTCCGGCAAATCGTCCTCATGGGGTACGGGCGCTGCCTCAGATGAAAGAAGCTGCCCCGCCATCCTGTGATAATCCTCACGGGAGATCACGGTACTGTAAAGGCCGATTTTTTCGTCCGTATGGCGGTCAATACCGGTATAGGAAAGGCTTGCGTCCTCATAGCGCTTGAATTTATAAACCGCGTCGTTCATATGCGCCTCGTTGAACACATTCAGAGATACCAGCAGCTCAAAATCCTTCACGTCAAGGCCAGTTACTTTCTTGAAAAGCTCTGGCTCCAGCTGTGTAATAACGTCTCTCAGGCTATACTCCCGATAATCGGTCAGATACATGAATACCGGCACGCGGGTGGCGAATTTGATGAGCTTTTCCTGAATCATCCTGCGCTTGGATTTATATTCTTTCTCTTCGTCAGAAAGCTCTTTCTTCTCTTTCGGCGTGAGTTCCTTTCCCTCTTTTTTGGCCTTCTTGACCGATTCAGATTTATTGATAATAGTCTGAATATCCTCGTTGAGACTGCGAAAGCCCTCGATCCGCATGAGCGCATCCATTGCGTCCTCGTTGGCGAGGAGACGGGAAAGTGTTTCATTGTCCACATTCACAAGCAGTGCCGATTCCCAGCGTTTTGCAAGCAGAGTAGCCGAAGTGCCCGCCATGGCAATGTCAAGAATCTCAGCGGCGTTGACCTGACGCATGGCGCTGCCGTCATAGGCCAACACAGGCAGAAAATTGATAAACTCGTCCACTTTTTTCTCCGGATTACTCTCTGCCACATTCAGCCGGCAACTGTAATCAGAAATCTGCTTTAAGGCTCTGTCGAGAGCGAAGTCAAAAACATAGCATTCCTTTTTGACAATTTCTTTTCTGCCGTCATCGCCTACCACTTCCCAGGGGCTTTGCACCCGGAAGGCCGCCTGAAAATAGGTCTCGGGGCTGGATAGGTTGCGAAGCATAAAAATGCCTGTCCACGGCTTGATCGTCACGCCGGTGGTGAGCTTGCCGCAGGAGAGCGTAATGGTCTTGGAGGTGAGTGGGTCCGCCATAGACCGGCGTACCGGCTCAAGCGCTTTCACGCCGATGCCCGCCTCCGTTCCGGCGCAGACATTGACCGTGTAATCGTGATAAAAGGCATTTTGCTTTTGGGAAAGCAGGTTCGCCATGGCATAGCAGGACGCCACATTGGGAAGAAACCACAGAGTGTGCTGAAGCACATTCAAAAGCCGTGTATCCGAGAAAGGCATGGGCGGTTTCTGGGCGCCCAGCTTCAGCTCGTCCACAGTGGTTTCCAGATAGGAGCCTCGAATCAGGTCAAGCCATTTCTGCACATAGTCCTCATACACAAAGTGTGCGTTTTTGCCTTTGCCCGCGGCGGAGAAAAACACATTCAGATCGAACTCATCAAACTCGCCCTGTTTGGCAATCCGCTGGATGCTGTCGGGGATTTTATAGGTGAGCATCACCATTCTCGGCAGGGCGGCGTAAGGGTTGTCCTCGCCGACCCAGCGTTCCTTAGCTCGCTGCTCATCGGAATAAGTCCAGTTATAGATCTGCTCTTCGATAAACTCTCCGGAATTGAGCGCCCGAAAAGGAGTACCGGAAAGGTAGAGGTAATATTGAGTGGTGATCGGCAGCCAGGTTTCGTCGCAGGCGTTTCCCCTGTCATACCCGCTCAAATCTTCGTCATAGTCGTCCTCGTCCTGCTCAAAGAGCTTTTTGGCGTTCTCTTTCCATGCGCCGAAGTGGTACTCGTCGAAAATCACCAAATCCCAGTTGGTGGTGTGTACCCATTCGTTATTGGCTTTGATGCCGCCGGTCTCTCGGTTGACGCCCAGAAAATCCTGAAAAGAGCCAAAACAGACGATGGGACGCGACTTGTCCGCCCGCTGATACTGGGCGTCCAGAGAGTTCTGCAAATTGTTTGGGTCTCGGGAAATAAACTGCCAGCCTTCAAAGTCCACATGGGTCAGCAAATCTTCCCGCCACGCCGTCTGCACGGCAGGCTTGAAGGTCAGAATCAGCACACGGGAAAAGCCCATTTTCTTCGCAAGCTCATAGGAAGCGAAAGTCTTGCCGAAACGCATTTTGGCGTTCCACAAAAACTTGGGCGTCCGGGCGGAGTTTTCCTCATAGGCGGAACGATAGTAAGCTATAGTGCGCTCCACTGCCTCAGCCTGCTCAGGGCGCATGGAAAAGGTCTGGGTACGGTTTTCGGCGTTTTCGGTGCGGCTTCGCACGGCAATAATCGCCGCCCGCACATCGTCCACGGTACAGCGGAACCACTCGCCCCCCATGCCGGGTATCTCCTTGCTTCTCAGCGCCTTATGTACCTCGTGGTCGGTGAAGGAAGAGCCGTCCGGGTACATGGCGCTCTCTCGCAGGACGATGCGGTAGGGTACGCTGCCGTCAGGCCGTTTGGTGGGGTACTGCTGCGCCACCCGCCTGTCCACATCCACAGAGGTGTAGCCCACCTTTAGCATCCCTTCGTACTGCGGGTTCGTGTCCTCATAGGCGTAGATCATGGGGTGAGTGGCTGGGCGTTGTGGGAAGAAGTTAGGCATATTTATTCACCTCAAAGGACATTCTGAAGCGCATATGTGTTGGGATAATTTCTTTAATCCTAATCCATTTTCAATATAATCTTTCAAGTTGTCTACGCTTTGTTCTGAGCGTGGACCAATAGTGATTACTTTAATTATATCTTCTATATCTATATGCACATCAAGAGATTCCACTGTTGTGACGAGTGGAACTTTCCAAATATTACATATTTGACCTCTTTTTACTACATATTCACGCTTTGCATCTCGAATACCTTTGTTCCAAAGTGTCGTGAATCTAATCTCATGCTCTGCTTTAAAACTTGGATGCTTGATGCCGTAAGAACACACAAGAATATTATCCATCATACCTTTTTTATTACTAAGGTAACCGACTGGGATATTGCCTGTTTCAAAATACTCTTTTAAGTATTTATAGTGTTCATGCGTTTCTGGCTTACAACCATACACGACCTTCGTTGGGTTAAGTTTATTAGTAGACAAATTCCAAGACCTCAGAAGGTTTGCGGTGTCAAATGAAATACAGACGCCTTTCGCTGAGTCCGCATATCTCTCCCACTGCGAGGCATCATCCGCTTCTCCTGAAAAGCACATAATATAAGGCATCTCTGTTTCCAACCTACGCTCTAATTCTTCAAAAAAAGATGTACATCTATCCAGAGTTTCTCCGATTAAATCCCTTTTGAGTGCTTTTGAAAGTTCCTCTACAAAATATCTGGATTCCTTCTTATCATTCACAGCGGTGGAACTACAAGCCCATATTTCTTGATTTTTCAAAATGCCATAAAGTGCTTCAATACTAGTATAATGGTAAAGAATGCTTCCAAACTCCTTTACCTTTTTCGCAATTTCCATTTCAATCAGTGTCATGTTAATACCCTCTCATTCCATCGGCTTTATCATGCTTTCGATAAAAGCAATTTCTTCGTCTGTCAAGCCATATTTTTCATACAGTGCCTCGTCTGTCCATGTGGAAGTGAAACCTACATAAGGTACAAAGCAGAACTTATCTTTTGTAATATGAATTGAAGACAGTGCTTGCAATAACAGGAAACGTGACAGTTTACCGGCCATAAACGAGACCATGCTCTCAGCGCCTTCTTTTGTATCAAACACATCCAAAATAAGGTATGTTTCTGTACACGCTTCACATGGTTCCAACACTTTTAGAGAAGACAAAACCTGGTAGTTGCCATCAGATGTTGGTTTGTTGCCACCAGACATCGCATAGGTGATAATGACCTTGTATTTATCCAGAATGCCTTGCTTATCGGATACCGAACTTTTGTGCAGGTAAATGTCACCCTTTGAAGTCAACACTTTAACTGTGTTATTCCCGTGTTCTTTTGAACCGCTTACCGTTGTCGGCAAAGAAAAACAATTACGCGAGTAGACTACAGAACTCATCAATTTCTCTTTCTGTGCCAACACCTTTCGTATGATTGAAAGTGCCAAATTACTTCTAACGAAATAGTCAAACTCATTGAGCGGACGAACTTGTTCGAATGTATAATTCCCGTCTTTCATGTTAACAACAGCACAATCGCCCAAATAGGTGCTATCCCATATAAAGTAACAAATACCGCCGGCGATATTAACCCCCGGAAAACAGTCTGCACTATTCGCTACATCTACCAACTTTCTGATATGGCGCTGTCCCAGCATCAATGAGCGAAAATCATCCAATCCCTTGCCGCCGGCATACCA
Organism: uncultured Acutalibacter sp.; assembly: GCA_964577585.1. Classification (GTDB taxonomy): domain Bacteria; phylum Bacillota; class Clostridia; order Oscillospirales; family Acutalibacteraceae; genus Acutalibacter. The sequence continues at coordinate 26,301 of CAZNZS010000005.1, read as the reverse complement.
ACGAGCCGGAATAATCATCGACAAATATCTCGGCTTTAACTTCATGGCCTGCTGTACAAACAGGTGATATAGAGGAGATGCACTTGCGGCATTCCCCCCATCGCTCAACTGATACGGTGGGTTGCCGATAATCACATCGAATTTCATGTTCCAAATCTCCTCCGGCTTCACGGTATGGATAAACTCGTAGGCGTGGCTCTCCAGCCCATCGACTCTGTCGTATTCGCTTTGAGACGCCCCGCAGAAAATACATTTGCCGTCTTTCCAGCGGTGTCGAATGTTCTTAAAGCGGACATTACCCTGCACATCATTAAAACGGGAGACGGAGTATTTGCTGTTTGGGTACTTGGAGCAGTAAAGACTTCGACGGGAGAGCAGGCTGGTTAGCTCGGTGATGGCAATGCCGTAGAGCTGGGTATGATAAATATGGTCGAGGCGCTCCTGCAAATCGGGAATAGTCGGCTCTAATCCTTTGATAAGCCTTTTGGCGATCTCTCGCAGAAATACACCCGATTTACAGGCAGGGTCTAAAAACTTGGCGTTCGGATCGGAAAACAACTCCTGCGGCAGCAGATCCAACATCTGGTTGGCAATTTCAGGAGGCGTGAAAACCTCATCGTTCGAAAGATTGGCAATGCAGGACAGTACGTCCGGATTGTAAGCGGAAACATACAAATCACTACTCATACTGTGCCACCTCCCTGTAATCTGTCAGCGGGTACTCCCGCACGGGTGCGGGGATAAACGCCTGCACTTCCTCGTCATACTCCCACCCTTGCATATCCAGTGTCATCTGCTCTTCGTGGCCGGAAAGAAGCTCGTCCAGCCGAAAATCCCGGCGCTTCAACTGGCTGCCGGTGACAAGGCTCCACTCCGCAAAAATGATGGGGCTGCCGTCAGAACGCAGCATGGTAAGGGCGTCGCCGCAGAGAATATTCTTTTCCAGAATATAGCGCACGGCATTTCGGCACCTGTCGTTGGCATACGCTTTTGCGTTGTCGGTGTATTCCCCGTTCCAGATCTCAAAGAGCTTTTGGCGGCAGATCCGGGCGTTATCCTCCATGATATCTACACCATAAATGCTGGTGACAGCCACCACGGCATAGCGCTCATAGTCAGTAGGGCTTTTCCCGTATTGCCGCTTCACGGCCGCGAGCTTGCGGCGGAGAATTTCTGTCAGGAAAGCACCCTCACCGCAGGCAGGTTCAAGAAACCGGGAGTCGATACGCTCGGTTTCCTGTTTTACCAGATCGCACATAGCTTTGACTTCGCGCTCGGCAGTAAACACCTCGCCGTGATCGGCTACCCGCTGTTTCGACTTCACCTGTTTTTCATGCACTTTCTCACCGCCAACTGATATAAATCGTATTATCATTTCGCAAAACTAAGATGAATAATATCACATTTTGTCAAAAGTATCAATATAAATCTCACTTTGCGGTAAAACTGATATTATTGCCTATACTAACAGGTGAGGTGAGCATCGTGATTGGAGAGCTTCTTGCCGAAACAAGAAAATTGCATGGAGATACACAAACCACCCTGGCATGTAAACTGGGTGTCTCTGTTTCAGCAGTCCGGAGCTGGGAGCAGGAAAAAAGCTCACCGGGCCACAAGGACCTGGTGAGCATTTGCCGTATGTATCATGTGAGCTCCGATTACCTTCTTGGTCTGACCCGAATTGAGCGCCTGGAGGAATTCACACGGGAGGAGCTCGCCCAGATTCGGGAATTTGAAGAGTTTCTGGTGTGGAAAAGAAAGAAGACCAGGTAGAGGGTGATGTTCTCTGCCCGGATCCGGGTTAATTCAATATAAGAAAAGCGCCCGCCCAATCAAGCTCTTTCGCAAGATTGGGACGGGCATTTTCCTGCTTTACGGACAACCTGCTAAGGAGCCTCGCCAAGGTTGCATTGTCCGCATTCACAAGCAGTGCCGATTCTCAGTGTTTGGCAAGCAGCGTGGCGGAGGTACCCGCCATGACGATCCTTTCATACGAAGGCAAATTGTCGAAAGCTGCCGAAAGCCGTCAGTACAGACAAGAAAATATTCCTACGCGCAGAACTGTGGCGTAGGAATATTCTTCCTGTTATTTCATGCTGGATTCATCGATCATGACTTCCAGAACGCGAAGTATCCGCCGCTGCTCCTCCGGGGGAAGGGCCAGCAGTTTCCTGGAAATGAGGCCGCTTTCCTGGCTGGTGGTGACATCGAGCACATCTGCCAGGAGCAGATCTGCATCACATTGCAGCGCATTGGCGATAGAAACGAAAGTGTTTAACTTCGGCGTCTTGAAGCCACATTCAACGTTGCTGATATATTTGGTAGACAGATCAACCATTTGTGAAAGTTCCGCTTGGGTGAGCCCGAGTGACTTTCGCACCTCTTGAATCCGTCTGCCAACTTTTTGAGCGTCCACAAGCATCCTCCTAACAGATGGCAGTCTATCTGTTAGTAAGTATATTCGCCGGAACATTTCGATTAAATCCACCGATTGAAAGATATATTTCTCCAAGAAATACTTGGGTGCTCTTTATTTTTGCTCAAAGAACAAAAACAGCACCGGTTACTGAAAACCAACGCCCATAATCAGACCGACATCCTCTTTGACCCCTTACGGCCCTCTTTTTAATCCTTCTCTTTCCGGTAAACCAAAAAATCAAAGGAGATCTCTGTGAAAAAGCCCTTGCTTTCCCGCAGCCTTTGGCCGCCCTCCACCCCTGTTTTCCAGAAATACGGCGTCATGGAGAACAGGTCCAGAGCCGTTTGGGCGTCCGGGATCCACAGCTTCTTTTTTACCTCCCGGCGGGACACAAAGGAAAAGCCGGGGTATTCCGTATCCTGGCGCTCATTTTCATAGGGCTTCTCGTACAGGATCTCCTTGAGCCCCATCAGGTGCCGCTCTCCCGGCACGGCGTAAATGAAAAATCCGCCCGGCTTTGTGACCCTGGCAAATTCATCCTGGGCCAGGGGAGAAAACACATCGATCAGCAAATCGCAGAAGCCATCCGGTACGGGGATGGAAAAGCTGCTTGCCACGGCAAAGGAAATTCCCTTGTACTTCCCCGCCGCCGCTTTCACCGCCGCCTTGGAAATGTCAAAGGCGTAAAGCTCCGCCCGAGGAAAGGCGTTTCGCAGAGCCCCCGTATAATAGCCCTCTCCGCAGCCGGCGTCCAGAAGCACAGCGTTTTCCGGGCTGATTTTTCCTTTCTTCAGGCAATCGTCCGCAAGACCGCACAGCGCTTCCCGAAAGCATTCGTAATAGCCCCCCTCCAAAAACCGGCGGCGGCTTTCCACCATTTCCGCCGTATCTCCCGGCGCCTTCGAGTGCATTTTTCCGCTGGGCAGCAGGTGAAAATACCCCTGCCGGGCCCGGTCGAAGCTGTGCCCGTTTTCGCAGGCCGCGCCGGTTTCCGATCCCTTCATCGCCCCGCCGCAAACAGGGCAGCAAAAATCCAGTTCCTTTTCCATGCCGCGTTATCCCTTTGCATCGTACCAGGTCTTGCCGGAATGGGCGTCCGCCACCATGGGAACGGAAAGCGATACCGCGCCCTCCATCTCTTCCTCGAGCAGGGCCTTCACCTGCTCCGCCTCTTTCTCGGGGCATTCCACGATCAGCTCGTCGTGGACCTGCAGGATAAGCTTTGCCTGCAGCCCTTCCTTTTCCAGCCGGCTGCTCACCCGGATCATGGCGATCTTGATGATGTCCGCCGCCGCTCCCTGGATGGGCATATTTCTTGCCACCCGTTCTCCGAAGGAGCGCATGTTGAAATTGGTGCTGCGAAGCTCCGGAAGATATCTGCGGCGCCCAAAAATGGTCTCCACAAATCCACTGTCCTTTGCCTTTTCTGCCACTTCTTTCATATAATTATCTACTCCGGAATAATTACGGAGATATTCCTTGATATATTCGTCCGCTTCTCTGACGGAAACGCCGATATCCCCGGAAAGGGAATAGGCCCCTATCCCGTAAACGATGCCGAAATTCACGGCCTTTGCCTTTCTTCGCATATCAGAGGTCACCATGTCCTGGGGCATGTTGAACACTCTCGCCGCGGTGGAAGAATGGATATCCCTGCCGTTTAAGAAGTCGTCCCGCATGGCGCTGTCGTTTGCCACGTGGGCCAACACCCTCAGCTCGATCTGGGAATAGTCGGCGTCCACCAGAACGCCGTTCTCCGCCGAGAAGAACTTTCGAAGCTCCCGACCGATGGGAGTTCGCACCGGGATGTTCTGCAGATTCGGTTCCGTGCTGGAGATTCTTCCCGTGCGTGTTTCCGTCTGGTTAAAGGTGGAATGGATGCGCCCGTCCGGGCCGATCACCTTCAAAAGCCCGTCGCAGTAAGTGGATTTGAGCTTTGCCACCGTGCGGTACTGGAGGATCTGGTTCACCACCGGATGCTTGTCCTTGAGGTTTTCCAGAACATCTGCGCTGGTGGACCATCCGCTTTTCGTCTTTTTTCCATGGGGCAGGCCCAGCTTTTCAAACAGCGCCTCCCCCAGCTGCTTCGGAGAATTGATGTTGAAATCGTACCCCACCGCTTCCACCACGGCGTCGTGAAGCTCTTCCACCTGTCTTCCAAGCTCTTCCCCGTATTCCTCTATTCTCTTCCGGTCCACGTAAAAGCCCACGTGCTCCATTTGCGCCAAAACATAGGAAAGAGGGATCTCTATGGTTTCCAGCAGTTCCCTCTGGTCGTTTTCATCAATGGCTCCGGAAAGGGCCTTGCAGAGCCCCGGCATGGCGGCGGCCGCCCGCAGCGCCTGATCCTCCATTTCCGGAAGAACAACCCCGTATTCGGCGGCAAGCCGTTCCACATCGTAGCTTGGAGCGGAAGGATTCAGAAGATATCCCGCAAGCTCCGTGTCGAAGGCCACATTCTCAAGCTTCCCGCCCATGGAAAGGGCCTTCCGGTGCAAAGCCTTGCAGTTGTGCGTGCGCTTCGCAATGGAACGATTCTGGAAAAACGCCCGCAGAAAATCATCGTCTGGCGTTACCCGGTAAAGCTTTCCTTCCAAGGAGAAGATCAGCGAAGAAAGCTCCGCCCCATCCCATACGGAAAGGAACACCGCTTCTCCCGCATCTTCCAGCCTCGGCAGCAGAGAGGCTCCGTCCGAAAGCTCCACGACCTCCGGAACCCCTGCCTGCTCTGCCCCGTCCCCGGAAGCTGCCGGCAGGGAAACCTCCTGGCAGCCGAATTTGTCCAGCAGAGAGAAAAGCTCCAGCCGCGCCATGGTGCCCGCAGCCTTTTTGGGGTTTCCCTCCCCTTTCGCATAATGGGAAAGCTCCGTGTCGATCGGGGCGTTTTTCCGGATCGTTCCCAGATCGTAACTGAGGAAGGCGTTCTCTCGGGATTTTTCCAGCTTTTCCCTTGTTCCAGGCTTGATGTCCAGCTCATCAAGATGGTCGTAAATATACTGCACACTGCCGTATTTGCGGATCAGCTCTCCCGCCCCCTTGGGGCCAATCCCCGCCACGCCGGGAATGCAGTCGGAGCTGTCCCCCTGGATCGCCTTCAGGTCGATCATCTGCCCGGGGGTCACACCGTATTCCTCCATGAGCTTTGCCTCATCGTACAGCGTAACATGGGGCTGCCCGAATTTTGTGGTGGCCAGGCGCACCGTGGAAGCGGAAGAAACAAGCTGCAGGCTGTCCCGGTCGCCTGTGGCGATCAGGCAGGTGTTCCCTGTCTTTTCACAGGTATCCGCCAGGGTGCCCAGAATATCGTCCGCTTCCCACCCTTCGCAGGAAACGATGGCATATCCAAGATCCGTCAAAAGCTCCTGCAGAACGGGAAGCTGCGCCGCCAGTTCCGGCGGCATTCCCTTCCGGTTTGCCTTATAGCCGGCATACTGCTTGTGCCGGAAAGTTGGAGCCCGCCGGTCAAAGGCAATGGCGGTGGCGTCGGGGTCCGTTTCGTCCAGCAGCTTCCGGAACATGGTCAGAAAACCGTAGATCCCGTTGGTGAATTCTCCGGATTTCGTCGAAAGCAGCTTGACCCCGTAAAACGCCCGGTTCAAAATACTGTTGCCGTCCAATACCAGTAACTTCATAAAATATCTTCTCCTTCTTCCACGCTGCGCTCATACATATCCCGAAGCAACAGGTCCAGATCCTCCAGGGTGGAAAGCTCTCCGGCCCTGCGCCGGAATTCCGCGGCGCCCCTTACGCCATGGACATACCAGCCCACGTGCTTTCTGGCTTCCCTCATGCCTCTGCCTTCTCCCTTTTCCTCGCACATCAGCCCGATGTGTTTTCGCATCACCGCCACCCGTTCCGCAGGGCCCGGCGGCGGCAGAATCCTGCAGGAATCCGTAAGGTAGCAGTTGATCTGCCTGAATATCCACGGGTTTCCCAAAGCGCCTCTGCCCACCATGACCATGTCGCAGCCGGTCTCCTCCAGCATTTTGCAGGCGGACTGTGCATCCGTCACGTCTCCGTTTCCGATCACGGGGATGCTCACCGCTTCCTTCACACTACGGATGATCCCCCAGTCCGCTTGTCCCCGATAGAGTTGATCCTTCGTTCTGCCATGTACGCAGACGGCGGCGGCTCCCGCCTCTTCGCAGCGCTTAGCGACCTCCACCGCGTTTTTGTGGTCTTCATCCCAGCCAGCCCGAAGCTTTACGGTGACCGGTGCCGGAACGCGCTCCGCCACGGCAGCCACGATCCGCCCGCACAGCGCAGGGTCCCTCATCAGCGCGCTTCCCGCGCCGTTTCCGGCGATTTTTGGAACCGGGCACCCCATGTTGATGTCAAAGCCTGCGGCGCCCTGCTTCAAAAGCCGCTCCGCGGCCAGGGCCAGCGTTTCAGGCTCTGAACCGAAAAGCTGCAGGAACACCGGCTGGATATCTCGCTGAAGGCTGGAAAAGGCTTCCGTCCGCTTGTCGCCGTATTCCACCGCCTTGGCACTGATCATTTCCGTAACGGTATACGCGGCGCCGAATTCCCGGCAGATCCGCCGGTAGGCTGCGTCTGTGGCCCCGGCCATCGGGGCCAGCGCCGCTTTCCCATCCAGTTTTATCGTTCCGATCTGCAAAAGATCCCTTCTTCCCTTCCGGTTTTTGCCGTCACTTCAGCACCTTGGAAAATACCATTTGAGAGCTTTCGGAGAATTTTAACCCCGCCTCTCTCGTGTAGTCCTGTTCCTCCAAAGTAAGCCCGTAAGATGGCAGGAATTCCTTCATGAAATAGTCCGCTTCCGGCAGGTGCATATCTTCGATGGATTTTGTGATGGTCTGTTCCGCCTTGTGAAAATCCCTGTTGCCGCTCCGCCGCTCCTCAACGCATTTTATCACGGCGGAAATCCTGTCCGCCGCCTTCACCAGGGGCTTGAGCTCTTCGTCTTTTTCCCCGCTCATGGTCACAAGCTCCCGGTAGGAAGAGCGAAGCTCCTCCGGCAGCATGGAAACCAGATGCTCCCCTGCCATGGCCTCCACTTCTCCGTAAGCCTTCCTGATCTCCTCGGAATGGTATTTTACCGGCGTGGGCATGTCCCCGGTTATGATCTCGCTCACATCGTGAAACATGGCAAGCGCCGCCGCCCGCTCCGGGTCGTACTGCTTCCCGAACTTCTCGTTGCCTAAAGTCGCCAAAGCATGGGCCACCAAAGCCGTTTCCAGGCTGTGTTCGCAGATATTTTCACTGCGGGTATTGCGCATAAGCCCCCATCTGTTGATATATTTCATGCGGGACAGCATTGCAAAAAAGTGATACATGATTTCCTCCACCCGATCCCTTTCTCTCAAAATGATCTTCACCCGATGCTATAGTATACCATAAAAGCGCCGAAGGCACCAACTGCTTTGTGCTTCTTGCGAAGAGCAAAAGGGCTTCTCCTAATAATCGCTTTATAATTATTATACCACTTTCTGCCCTTTCCCCGCAATGCGGAAAGGCCTCTTCCTGAAAAAATTCCTTAGGGAACATCTGAATAAATCACCTGCGTCAGCTAGCGGAGCTTTCCCGCCACAACTACATTGTGGTTTCAGATAATAAACCAATTATTCCTGCAAAATCACGCCTTGCTGTGACAAAAAATCTCTCGCCGTCCGCTCTTGCAGATTTAATCCGAGCTTCCCCAGAAAGTCTTTTTGGCCTTCGCCCTATTTCTTCCAAAAAAGACTTTATCCCCGGCAATAGCTATGCTATAATAGATACTAGATTCTAGATCCTAGATTTTAGACAAAAGATTTTCAAGAAATTTTAGATAGAGATCAGATGTTTGATACCGTTCCAGCGTCCAGCATCTAATGTCTAGCATCCAGAACATCATATAGATACTAGATTCTAGATCCTAGATTTTAGACAAAAGATTTTCAAGAAATTTTAGATAGAGATCAGATGTTTGATACCGTTCCAGCGTCCAGCATCTAATGTCTAGCATCCAGAATATCATGGAGGATAAGTACCTATGAGCGAACGTGGGCAAAATGAAGGAAGAGGTCTCAGGAACAATTACTTTTTGAAATCCTTCTTTCTGGGAATGCTGCTGTCATTTTTTATCTTTCTGCCGTTTTTGATCGTGGACGGCGGACGGTTCCTGTTTTACGGCGATTTCAACGTGCAGCAGGTGCCTTTTTACCGCCTGGCTCACGACGCTGTCCGGTCAGGGCAGTGGGGCTGGAACTACAAGACGGATCTGGGCGCCAATTTCATCGGCTCTTATTCCTTTTATCTTTTGGGCAGCCCCTTCTTCTGGCTGACGATCCCCTTCCCCTCTCAGTGGCTGCAGTACCTGATGGGCCCGCTGTTCATTTTAAAATTTTCCTGCGCCACCCTTACAGGCTATATCTATCTGCACAGGTACACGAAGGCAAATGAAACAGCCATGATCGGCGCGGTGCTTTACGCGTTTTCCGGCTTTTCGATCTACAACATTTTCTTTAACCATTTCCACGAGGCCATCGTCTTCTTTCCCCTCCTGCTGGCGGCTTTGGACGAATACATGGCCACCCGCCGCAGAGGGCTGTTCGCTTTGGCAACGGCGTTCTGCTGTCTGGTCAATTACTATTTCTTCGTGGGTCAGGTCACCTTTACCCTCATCTATTTCTTCCTGAGGCTCCTCTGCGGAAGCTGGAAAATTTCCCTGAAGGATTTCCTCTTTCTGGCTCTGGAAGCGGTGCTGGGGCTTGGTATTTCCGGCATCCTGCTGGTCCCGTCCGTTTTGGCGGTGCTGCAGAACAGCCGCACGGGGAATATCATAAACGGCTGGAACGCCCTGCTTTACAACAAGAACCAACGCTATCTCCACATCCTGGAATGCTTCTTCTTCCCGCCGGATCTGCCCGCCAGGCCCAATTTCACGCCCGATTCGGAATCAAAATGGGCCTCTTTGGGCGCGTGGCTTCCGCTCTTCAGCATGACGGGCGTCATCGGCTGGATGCAGCTCAGAAGAAAGCACTGGCTCAAAAAGCTGCTTTGGGTGCTGTTTGTCATGGCCATGGTACCGGGCCTCAATTCCGCCTTCCAGATGATGAACAGCGCCTATTATGCCAGATGGTTCTATATGCTCACACTGATGATGTCCCTTGCCACCGTGATGGCTCTGGAGACCGAGCGGGTAGATTGGAAGCGCTCCATCACCTGGACCGCGGTGATCACTGCTGTCATAGCGGCAGTGGTGGGCTTCATGCCCTACCAGGAAACAGTGGACGGAGAAAAGCTCTGGTCCTTTGGATTGGAGCAGTACCCCACCAGGTTCTGGTCTTATGTTGCCATCTCCATGATCTCTCTGGCAGCCCTCATCTATGTGTTTACCTTCCGCCGCAGGAGCAGGGCCGTCTTTATCCACAGCCTGACCCAGTTCCTTTCCGTCATCGTTGTCTTTTATTCCATCTTCTTTATCTCTTTGGGAAAAACTCAGTCAGACTACACCTGGAACCATATCATTCCCTATGCCTTAAACGGCGGCAAGGATATTGACCTGCCCGACCTGCAGGAATGCCGCTCCGACTTTTACGAATCTCCCGACAATTCGGCCATGTTCTGGCAGATTCCCTCTATCCAGGCCTTCCACAGCATCGTGCCCGGCTCCGTCATGGAGTTTTATGAATCCATAGGCGTCACAAGAGACGTGGCCTCCCGCCCGGATACGACCCACTACGCCCTGCGGGGGCTCACCTCCGTGCATTGGCTGTTTGACGACGACCACGACGACAAATTCTTTGCCGGCGAGGATATGGATTCCCCCGAAATGCCGGAATGGGCGTATTACGGAAACGCCAACGGCTTTGATATCTGGGAAAACGAAGCATACATCCCCATGGGCTTCAGCTATGATTATTTCATCACCCGCAGCTCCTATAACGCTTTGGCCGAAAGCAGCAGAGAGCGCTACATGCTTCGGGCGGTCGTGCTGGAAAACAACGATGTGGCAAGGATCACTGCCCTGCTTTCCAACAGCCTGACAGAGCTGCCGGAAGAAAAGAAGAGCATGTCGAAATCGGATTATCCGGAAGACTGCCGGAACCGCGCGGCCTCCGCCTGCGCCCTGTTTGAATATACGAACCAGGGCTTTCACGCCGAGATCGACAGCCCCAGAGATCAGCTGGTTTTCTTCAGCGTGCCCTATGAATCGGGCTGGAGCGCTGAGGTAAACGGTGAGCCCGCGGAGATCTTCAGGGTCAACGTGGGATTTATGGCGGTGATTGTTCCCCGGGGAGAAAAGGTATCCATCGAATTCACCTACCGCACACCGGGTCTGATCACCGGCGTATTGCTGACCTTCCTTTCGGGTATCCTGTTAACGGTCTATCTTGTGTTGGCCCGCAAATACAGCAAGCCTGCTCTACCGGCGGTAAATCCCGGAAAGCTCCGCCTCGGCCGCTTTGCCGATTACGCCAAGGCAAGGAACGCCTCTTTCCTGCGCCCCGGCGCTTTTGACCCCCATTTTTTCACCGCGTCCATGCTTCCTCCGCCGGGGGAACCAGCCGCACCCAGCCGCCATCTGTCCGGCCGCAGCGAAGAGCCGGAGGCTGCCGCTGATCACGAACCCAAAAAGGAGGAGCCTGAAGAATGACAGAGCCTATCGTATACCTGGTGATCCCCTGCTATAACGAGGAAGCCGTGCTGCCGGAAACCGTATCGCGCCTTACGGGAAAGCTCCGCTCCATGCAGGAGGCGGGGCTGGCGGGAAAAGGAAGCCGCATGCTTCTTGTGGACGATGGCAGCAGGGACAGGACCTGGGAGCTTATCGAGAAATTTCATGGAGAAAACCCGCTGGTTGACGGCGTAAAGCTTTCCCACAACCGGGGGCATCAAAACGCCCTGCTCTGCGGCCTGATGACCGCCATGCCGGCATGTGACTGCGCCATCAGTCTGGACGCCGACCTGCAGGACGACATCGGGGTCCTGGCCGAATTCGTCAGAAAATACCTTGACGGCTGCGACGTGGTCTACGGCGTGCGGAACAAGCGGGAAACAGACAGCTTCTTCAAGCGCACCTCCGCCCAGGGCTTTTACAAATTCATGAAGCTGCTGGGAGTGGACGTCGTATTTAATCACGCCGATTACCGCCTGATGAGCAAACGCGCCCTGGAGGGCTTATCCGAATACAAGGAAGTAAATCTGTTCCTTCGGGGCATGGTGCCGCTGATCGGCTACCGCAGCGATACGGTTTCCTATGAGCGTCACGAACGCTTTGCCGGGGAATCAAAATACCCTCTGAAAAAGATGATCGCCCTGGCTTTAGACGGCATAACGAGCTTCAGCGTAAAGCCCCTGAAGCTCATCTCGAACCTTGGCATTTTGATCTCCGTTCTGAGCATATTCGGGCTTCTTTACGCCCTGATCTCCTATTTCGCCGGCACAGCCGTGTCCGGCTGGACCGCCATTGTCTGCTCCATCTGGCTTTTGGGCGGCCTGCAGATGCTCTGTCTGGGCGTGGTGGGCACCTATATCGGAAAGATCTACAGCGAGGTCAAGGAAAGGCCGCGCTACAGGATAGAGGCTCATCTTTCCCATTCCGGAGAGAAAGAAGAAAAATAGAGCGCCTGCGGCAAAAGAAAAAATTCCGGCTTTCTAAAAAAATCTTGACATCATAAAACGGCTGTGCTATACTTTGCCACAAATCAGAACACCGAAACACCGGCGATCAGGAGTAGTACTGTTTCAAAATCTCGTGCATAGAAGCGAAAGCTTTTCAGAGAGCTGTGGATGGTGAGATCACAGCGGCACGGCGAAGCGGGAATGGACCTGTGAGGGCCGACTGAAGCGGGATCCCCGCATTAGGAAGGACGGATGCTGACCGTTACAGCAGCTAGCGCATGAAAGTGCGTGAACAAAGTGCGCCGCACGAAGTCTTTCGTCTGGCGAATTTAGGTGGCACCGCAGATGTTAAAATGTCTGTCCTAAAATTTAGGACAGACGTTTCTTTTTTGGTTTTCTGAAAACTTATTTTGAAAGGAAATGATCCCTATGGCAGAGCAAAAAATTCCCTACAAAATTTTTCTGGACGAAAACGAGATGCCCAAGGCATGGTACAATCTGCGGGCAGACATGAAGAACAAGCCCGCTCCGCTGCTGAATCCCGGCACGCACCAGCCCATGACCTTTGAAGAGCTTACCCCCGTGTTCTGTGACGATCTGGTCCGCCAGGAGCTGGATAACGATACCAGATTCTTCGAGATTCCGGAGGAGATCCGCCAGTTTTACAGAATGTACCGCCCCTCTCCCCTGGTGCGGGCCTATTTCCTGGAAAAGGCGCTGGGCACTCCCGCAAAGATCTATTACAAGTTTGAAGGCAACAACACCTCCGGCTCTCACAAGCTCAATTCCGCCATTGCCCAGGCCTATTATGCCAAGAAGCAGGGGCTCAAGGGCGTGACCACCGAAACGGGCGCCGGTCAGTGGGGCACAGCACTTTCCATGGCCTGCTCTTATTTCGATCTGGACTGTAAGGTTTTCATGGTAAAAGTGTCCTATGAGCAGAAGCCCTTCCGCCGGGAGGTCATGCGCACTTATGGCGCTTCCGTCACGCCTTCCCCCTCTGAGACCACCCAGGTGGGCAAAAAGATTTTAGAAGCCCATCCCGGCACCACGGGAAGCCTTGGCTGCGCCATTTCCGAGGCGGTGGAGGTGGCCACCTCCCCCCCCGGCTACCG
>CAZNZS010000005.1:0-13190 GCA_964577585.1 uncultured Acutalibacter sp. | reverse complement strand
GCTGGGCTCCGTACTGAACCAGGTGCTGCTGCATCAGTCCGTCATCGGCCTGGAGGCAAAAGCAGCCCTTGACAAATACGGCATTAAGCCCGATATCATCATCGGCTGCGCCGGCGGCGGCTCCAACCTGGGCGGCCTGATCTCCCCCTTTATGGGTGAAAAGATCAAAGGAGAAGCAGATTACCGCTTTATCGCCGTTGAACCCGCCTCCTGCCCTTCCTTCACCAGAGGAAAATATGCTTACGATTTCTGCGATACCGGCATGGTATGCCCCCTGGCAAAGATGTACACCCTGGGCTCCGGCTTTATCCCCTCGGCAAATCACGCAGGCGGCCTGCGGTACCACGGCATGAGTTCCGTGCTGTCTCAGCTTTATGCCGACGGCCTGATGGAAGCCACCGCCGTGGAGCAGACCTCCGTGTTTGAAGCCGCCGAGCTTTTCGCCCGGGTGGAAGGCACCCTGCCCGCTCCCGAATCCAGCCACGCCATCCGCGTCGCCATCGACGAAGCTCTGAAGTGCAAGGAAACCGGCGAGGAAAAAACGATCCTCTTCGGCCTCACCGGCACCGGCTATTTCGATATGACAGCCTACGAAAAATATAACGACGGCAAAATGACCGACACCATCCCCACCGATGAAGAGCTTGCCGCCTCCCTGAATAACCTGCCGGTTATTTAGCTGTTGGTTGTTAGTAATCAGTCGTTAGAAAAGGACCACCCTTGGCTCCTCTGAGAAGGGGAAACCTTATCACCGAGCCCCCACACTGTCATTCTGAGGAACGCAGTGACGAAGAATCTCTCTCTTTAGTTGTTAGCGGTTAGAGAAGGAAGGGCAAGATTCTAGATGCTGGACGGTGGTTGCGCCTTCGGCGCAATGGAGTAAGGGCAAGGGCACGCTTTTACTTCTTGCCTCAAGGGAAGCCTTTCTAACAACTAACGACTAAAAGCTAACGACTGCTTTCCCGATACAAAAACCAGGGGGCCGACCCTTTAGGATCGGCCCCCTGGTTTTTAGTCTGTTTTTTGGTTCCTAATAAAGCTGACTCCTCAGCCATTGGGCGGAGCGGTTCAAATATCCCAGCATATTCCCCGCACCGTAATGCTCAATGGCATAATTGCCTTTGTATCCGTCCTGCTTTAAGCGTGACAGGATCTCATGAAGCTTCATTTCCCCGCTCCCTACAGGCGCGGGGTAGATCATTTTCCCGTCGAGGGCGGTGATGCCCTCCTCTCCGTCAAAGCTCCGATAGCCCCGGTCCTTCAGATGCACATAGGTGATCCTGTCCTTCAATTTCTCATAGGCCTCCAGCTCGTCCTCGCCGGAAAACCGGAAATTCCCCGTGTCAAAGCAGAAGGAAAGCTCCTTGCAGTCATCCAGGAACCTTCTCACACCGGCTATCGTAGAAAAAGGCGCCGTCGTATTATCATAGTCCTCCAGGATCAGGGAAATGCCGCGGCCATCGGCCAGCTCTGCCAGGCGGTTTACGCATTCAATCATGCTGCTCACCTGCCGTTCCTGCTCGGCTTCCCCGTCCTCCGGGCTTAAAAATCCTGGGATCACCAGCAGAGTTTTCACACCCAGAAATTTTGCGGCCTCCAGTGTGGGAAGGCTCTGCCTTTCCACGTCTGTGTCCCGACCGAAATCGAAATACGCCGGAATGCTTGAAATCTGCAGCCCCGTATAGGCCAGCTCGTTTCCCAGCTCGTCTTCCCTTCCGAGAAGGTTGTTCTGAGATACCTCCAGGCCGTCTATCCCCGCCGCCTTCACCGCTTTCAGCGCTTCGATCATGGAGATCTCTTCCTGCTTCGCAATGTCCCTTGCGTGATCGTAAAAAGTAGTTATCAAGGTGATTCTCCTATTCCGTTCTTTTTTGCCCTGCATCATCAAACAGAAACTGCTTTCTGCCGGCTTTATTTTGCAAACTCACCGTCAAGCCTTTCCAAAAGCTCCTCTCCGGAAAGCTTCCCGGAGATCATATCCCGCAGGTCTCCGTCCAACTCCGAAAGGCTTTCCTCATTGGCGTCATCCAGCCCGTAAAGTCCCGCGTACGTAAAGTAGCTCCCTTTCCCCACCATATCCGTTTCCGCGGAAAAGTCGTTTTCCCCAAAGGAAGGCTCCAGCAGAGACGCCTCTATATGGATGGGCGCGGTGCCGCAGACAACGGCATAGTGGGTGCTGTTGTCTGCGTTGGAAAGGAACGTGAGAAAATGGGCCGCTATTTCAGGCTCCTCCGTTTTCGGGGAAATTCCCCACCCGGTAAAGGACTGCAGGGGCATCACGGCAGAATCTGTAAGTCCCTGGGGAAAAGTTGAGATCTGCCAGGAGCCTTCCGGCATGGTCTCTCTCAATACGGAAGCTGCGCTCCTGTCCGCCAGAAGGATCCCTGCCCGTCCCTCTTGGAAAGCCTGTATGGCCTGCTCTTCCGTCCAGTTTACGGTATCGGGAAGAAAAGCGGTCCCGATCAGATCGGTGAACTGCTGCATCCCGGCCGCCGCGCTTTCGGTTGAAAACACTGTCCCCTTCTTTCCGTCATTTTCATAATAATAGGCGGCGGCAGGATCTTCCAGGCGTGAGCTTCCCAAAGCGCTCCAGATCACGGCATGGAACAGGTCGGTAAGCCGATCCTTCCCCGCGAAGGCCAGCTTTGCCCGGTCCTCTCCCAGATATTCGGGGATCCTCATGATCTGGGTCCAGGTGCGGTACCAGGCCTTTTCTCTTTCCGGTTTTCCCTGATTGAACTCCTCTGTCCAGTCCAAACGGTAATACAAAACCAGCTGAGAATAATCGCTGGGCATCAGGTAGATCTTTTCCTTACCCATGGAACCGGCGATATAGGAGGCGGCTCGGTTCAAACTGCTTCCCTCTTCCCAGCGGTCAAAATAGGGGCGGATATCCAGAAGCAGACCGTCTTTCACATACCGGGGCTGCTCCTTGTCGGAAACCTCCGCAATGTCCACCTTCCCCTCACGCAGAGCCTCTTCCAGCTCTTCCCGGTCAGAAAAGGTCTGCACGAAAACATCCGTTTCCGGAAAATCGGCACAGTACTTTTCCCCGATCTCCCGCAGCACCGCGGTGCGCTCCGGGCCGTTATTGATCTCGCCCAAAACTATCCGGGCCTGCCGGCCGTCATTTTTCAGAAAATCTGTTGGCTGAGAGCTTTCCTCAGCCGGCTGGCCCGAGCAGCCTGTAAACACACAAAATACCAGCGCAAGGGCCAAAGCGATTCTTCTTTTCCGTTTCATATTGGAAAAAACCTTCCTGCTCTTTATTCACACTTTTACAATGTAGGTTTCTTTTCTGGGCTTTGCCTCAGGCACGGGGCCCGCGGCGTATCCCAGCGCCAGAGAGCCCACGCCCCGCAAATTCTCGGGAAGCCCCCATTTCTTCAACAACGCTTTCCCCTCGGGGAGCTCAAACATTTCACGCTCTCCGTGGATCCAGCAGGAGCCAAGCCCCAGGGAATAAGCGGCGTCCATCATGGTCTTCAGCACACAGGCGCCGTCCTCCACAAAGGTCCCCGCCCGTTCGGGATCGGCCAGCACCAGAAGGATCACCGGTGCGCCATAATACGGGTCGCCGTTTCCGCCTCTGGCAAGGCAATTCAATTCCTGCACCGCCTGCCTGTTTTCCTTGCCCGTTACCGCCACGATGACCGGCGATTGCTTTCCCATGCCGGTCGGAGCGTAGGTCCCGGCCTCCAGAACGGCGTCCAGCTTTTCAGCCTCCACAGGCTCCGGCCTGTAGCTCCTTATGCTCCGCCTTGCTTTCAGAGCTGTGATGATCGCGTTTTCCAAGGGGTTCACACCTTCCTTTGCTGTAACAATATGGATTTAAGTATATGCAAAATTCCGGCAAAAATCAAGTGTAAAGCAGTTCTGCTTTTCATAGATCTCCGACCGCTTCCAAAAGCTGTATCAGTAGTGGTCCGGTGCCCACATTATACCCACTCATAGTGTAAAGTCCATTGCCTTTTCGGTCTGTCAGGATCAGCAGCGGCAGCTTTTCCGGGTCAGTATACATCCGCCTTGCAAGAAGTGATGCGTCTGTAAAGTCTCCCAGAAAAACCTCCGCATCGGGCAGCTCCGAAAGGGCACGGTTCAACGTGGGGTCTCCCCTCCGATCCCCGTCCTCCAGCACAAAGGCTATGCCGCAGTCTCTGCCGGAAAGGGATCCGCTCACCTCCCGCAGCTCATTGAGGATGTGCTCTGTGGGCTCCCTTCCCGCTTCCAGCCAGATAAGAAGCGTAGCAGGGAATCGATCAAAAAGCTTGTTGGAAGAGATCTCTCCGCCCTTCTCGTTCCAAAGGGTAAAGGGAGGAAGAGCGTGGAAGCACAACATTTCCTTTGGCGTGCCCTTCCGGAAGGAAAGCCTGATCTCCTTCCTTTCCCCCGGGTGCAGCATGAAATCCAGGCGGCTCATCAGCTGATCTCCCCGGGGCAGTCGGGAAACGGTAAACAGACTGTACCGTCCGGGCGCCAAAGCCAGACTCTGCCTCTTCCCGGCTGAGATCGTTCCGGCGTTTATCCCAAGATACCGGCCGTTTTCCAACTTAGTCAAAGAGAAATTTCGATGACATACGGCCTCTTCCGCCTCCGGGACCGCAAGCTCCAAGAGACAGCTTCTTTCCTTTCCCCTGACCGGCAAAAATGTATTCCCCAGCCAAAATTCCGGCTCTCCGTTCCTGATCCTGGCCGGAATACCCAAAGCCCGGCATATGGCGCAGAACAGAATATCCCTGCTCGTCTCATTTCCCGCCCGCAAGCAAAGGGTAGCCGCAGGAGAAGCGGGCAGCTCATGAAAGCTATCAGTCAGCTTGATCTCACTTCCCACCCAGTCCCAAAGCTTCCTCGGGTCCTCACGGTACCTCTCTTCCTCCTCCGGGGAAAAGGCATTCTGCAGCAGCTTCCGCCAGGGGCGAAGGGGCTCGAGACCGATCCTTGGGCACAAGACCACCCGTTCCCACACCTCCCGGGGAAAGCTCTTCTCCCATTTCCAGGCGTCCAAGCAGTCTTCCAATACGGCGGCGGGTACCTTGTCCCGCAGGTCCTTTTCCGGTAAGGTATTCAAAACTGCCAGTTCTCGCCCACTGACGACCGTATCCCCGGAGCGCTGGCTCTGCCGTTCCTCTCTGCACACGGCGGCGCGGTCCAGCTGCCCTTTTCTCAGCTTCTTCTGTTCGAGGGAAAGGGGAGCGGGAAACTCCGACATGCCCTCAGGACTGTAAAATACGTCCTCGCTGCGGCAAGGCTCCTCCGGGCGTTCTTCTCTGAGAGTCAGGAAGATTTCGTTTCCAACTCTTGTGTCCGCCAGGCATTCCGCGTATTTGCCGTCCGAAAAGGCGGATACCAGTATACTGCCTTCTCCCAGGCCAATCCGGGCTTTGCCGTCTTTCCCGGTTCTTGTCACCGCGATCCTTTCCGGCCCCGCGTAATTGATCACGCTCCATGCGACCTCCGCGTTCCCGGCAGGCTTTCCGGCTTCGTCAGCCACCGAAACGGTCACCCTGCGGGTCTTCCCGTAACGCCCGGTAAGAAGCTCATATACCATGCCCTCCCGCCGGCAGAACTCCCCGCCGTCCTCCGGAAGCAGAAAGGCTGTTTCCTCAGGTGTTCCGGGCAAAAAGTATTTCGTGTGGATCAGCATAGCCCGGGAAGCAGCGCCCGTAAACCAGCCCCTGTCAAGCTCCGGCTCCGGCTCACAGGCACCCAGATACCGCCAGCGCTTACCGTCATATACCTCTACCCAGGCATGGTTGTCATCGCAATGGGACCACCGCGGCGCGTACACCTGCCTCGCGCAGATCCCAACGCTTCGGAAAGCATTGACCGCAAAAGCGGACTCTTCCCCGCAGCGGCCGTATCCGCATTCGTACACTTTTTTAGCAGAAGCCGTGCGGTCGTCAGTGGAGCGGTACGTCGCCTGCTCCGCGCACCAGCAGTTCACCTCAAAAATTGCCTGTTCCAGGGAAAGACTGCGCACCCGCTCTGCAAGCCGCTCCTGAAAAAGCTGCCTGCAGCTCTCCAGTTCTTCATTGTTTACTCTGGGATATACCACATGCAGAAGGAAAAGCTCAGGCGGCATCTCTTTACACCAGGGAAATTCTTCTTTTGCTTTCAGTGCAGAAGCCACGGCCTCTTGAAAAACCGAAAAATCATATTCCGATAAATCGGACAGTGGAAGCGTTGCCAAAATATATTTCAGATAGATTTTTTCGGTTTCCTCGCATTCCTGAAAAAGCTTGGCCGCTTTTTCGGACAATTTATGCAAGGTCGGCCTCCTTTCCTGCCACTTTCGCTCCGCGTACTGCTCCAGCTGGGCCTCAAAGCTCACGGGAAAGCTCCTTTCCTGCCGCGCAGATCCTTTCCCGGTCCGTGCGCCAAATCACAAATTCGTCCATTCCCGGCAGCCCCATGCTGACGCCTTCCTTCCGGTACCGCATGGCGCTTTCCAGGTTTCTTTTGCCGCTCATGTGAAAGCTGTCTGCTTCCGGCAGCTCTTTGCGGATCTTGCGTATGGTCTCCGCGTCTATCCCCGCGCCAAGCAAAAGCTCTGTCCTGCCGCGCTTCGGCCAAAGCTCCCTGAGAAGGGGAAGCCCCTGAAGACACGACGGGGCCTGGCCTGAGGTGAGGATCGTGTCTACCCCAAGCTCCCTGCAGACGTCAAGGGCTTTGAAAGGATCCCTGCACACATCGAAGGCTCGGTGCAGCGTAAACCTCTTTCCACGGCTGTGGACAAGCTCCACAAGCTGCCCCGTTCTAAGGCGGTCCACCTCACCCTCAGGCGTCAGGCAGCCGCTTACCAGGGCGTCCGCCCCGGCCTCCAGCAGCTCTTCCCCCTCTTCCAGCATCAGCTGAAATTCCTGCTCTGTGTAAAGAAAATCCCCGAATCTGGGCCGCAGCAGGGCATGTACCGGAAGTCCGGTAAGTCCCTTTACCCGGCGCAGCAGAGCGGACGGCGGCGTGGTGCCTCCCACAACAAGGTCGGCGCAGAGCTCCAGCCTGGTTGCCCCACCCAGTTTTGCTTCCAGGGCGGAATCCGGGCTGTCCACGCAAACTTCCAAAACAAAGGCCATAGCTTACTCCTTTAATGTCACTTCCAGCACCGTGTCCACGGGGTCCGGCAAAATGGGATCCGGTCCCAGATCGGCAAACACGATGTCGGGATAATTGTCATAGATCCAGCCGGCAGCCACAGGCACCTCAGCCCCGGTGGCGGTCATGCGGATCCTGTCGATCCGGTCCCGGCTCAGCCCGATCAGCGGCATGCAGCCGATGGTGTTTTCAAACAGGTGATAATATAGCGTATTTCCCTTTCTCGTGATCCTTCCCATATCGGGCTTTGGCATTCCGGCCTTTCCGCAGCCGTAAATGCTCTTGCTGTTTTTCCGCATCCATTCTCCGATATCCGAAAGGATCCGGAGAGACTGCTCCGGAATGTTTCCCCGGGCGTCCGGCCCCACGTTCAAAAGCAGGTTTCCTCCCTTTGAAACGCATTCCACCAGCTTTTTGATCAGCATGGAGGAAGGCTTGAAGAAATGGTCGTTGCGGCTGTATCCCCAGTTATTGTTCATGGTCACGCAGGCTTCCCAGATCAAATCGCCGCCGTTTTTGTCCTGCAGTCCCTCCGGCGGGATGATCTGCTCCGGGCTTACGAAATCGCCGTGATAGGGGGTGGGATCTCCCTCCCACAGGGAGCCGAAGCCTTCACCGCTTACCTCCAAACGGTTATCGATGATAACGCCGGGCTGCAGCGTGCGCACCATATCCACAAGCTCTGCGGCTCTCCACTTTTCTCCGCGCATGGCGTCGGGCCCTTCGCCGTAAGAAAAATCAAACCACAAAATGTCGATCTTTCCGTAATTGGTGCAGATCTCCCGCACCTGGTTGTGAAGATATTCCACGTAGCGGTCAAAGCTTCTGTTTTCATTACCGTATGCCGGATTTTCCCGCATGGGATGATGGGCGTCTCCGTAATGGGGATAATCCTCATGATACCAGTCAAGCAATGAGAAATAGAGCCCCACCTTCAGGCCCTCGGCCCGCATGGCTTCCACATATTCTCCCACAAGATCTCTGCGGCACTTCGTGTTGGTGGATTTGAAATCGGTATATTTGCTGTCAAACAGGCAGAACCCGTCATGGTGCTTGGCCGTCAGCACCACGTATTTCATGCCGGCCTCCTTCGCGGCCCTCGCCCACTGTTTCGGGTCGAAATCCACCGGGTCGAATTCCTCAAAATACCGCATGTAGTCTTCCTTGGGGATCCTCTCTACGCTGCGCACCCACTCGCCCCTGGCGGGGATCGCATACAGCCCCCAGTGAATGAACATGCCGAACCTTGCTTCTGTATACCACTTCATCCGCTTTTCATATTCTGCTCTGTTAAACTGGTACATAACACCGATTCCTTTCCTTGGAAACCTCTGAAGGAACCACCCAGGCGCACCTTGACGGCAGATCTGACCTGTCCGTTTCATCAGAGCTTCCCCAATTTATCTTCAATATAGCATAGGGCGCTCCATAGTTCAATGAAAATTTCCATATAAAACACCTTTCCCTTAAAAAGCTTCAAGGGCCTGACAGAAAATCCGCCATTCAAAACAAACGGGAAATTGCCCCCTTGCGGTTTGAAAAAATAAACACAAAAACATCTTTCCTTTTTTGCAATTTTGTAGTAAACTATTGAAAACAGAGAATAAAGGAGGACTTATCGTGGAATTGACCGTAAAAACAACCCAGGGCATGGTCAAAGGCCTGAAAAGCGCCGATGGGAAAACCCTTATTTTCCGGGGCGTCCCTTATGCCCAGCCTCCGGTAGGTGAGCTTCGTTTCCGCCGCCCTCAGGAACACGTCGTTTGGGAGGGCGTGCTTTCCTGCGAATCTTTTCCGCCCCGCTGTCCCCAGGCAGATCTTGCCGGCATGGATTTTTACGGCAGGGAGTTCTACGACGAAATGGTCACCGAATGCGATGAAGACTGTCTTTACCTTAACATCTGGACTCCTGCCGGCAGCACGCCTGAAAGCCGTCTTCCCGTGCTTTTCTGGATCCACGGCGGCGCGTTTATGCACGGCTGCGGAAATGAAAAGGAATTTGACGGCGAGGGCTTTGCCAAAAAAGGCGTTATTCTTGTCACGATCAATTACCGCGTAAACGCCTTCGGCTTCTTTGCCCACCCGGAGCTGGAAAAGGAAAATGAGGAGCAAATTTCTGGCAATTACGGGATCCTGGATCAGTTTTTCGCATTAAAATGGGTGCGTGAGAATATTTCCGCCTTTGGGGGCGACCCGGAAAAGATCACCCTGGCAGGCCAGTCCGCCGGCTGCATGAGCGTGCAGACCATCATTTCCTCCCCCCTCTCCTCCGGCATGATGCGCGGCGCCATCCTTCAAAGCGGCGGCGGCATAAAGGCCCTGGGAACCACTGCCGAAAAGCAGGCCCTTTGGGATATTTCCCGGCGCCTGATGGAAAATCTCCATGTGGATTCCGTAACAGAACTCCGCAAGGTCCCCTCGGAGCAGCTCGTAAAGGCCGCCTATGCGGTAAACGGCCCGGGCCTGGGCTGGACGCCTCATATAGACGGCTGGCTCCTTCCCGCTTCCACCGACGAGCTGGCGCTAAACGGCAATATTCCCGATATTTCCTATATGATCGGCTCTACCGGCGACGACATCGGCGGCAGCTCCCTTTTGCAGGAAAGCGGCGCGCGCTGGTGCGAAAACCAGCTGAAGCTTGGCCGCACCCCTGCCTATTTTTACTTCTTCGATCGCAAGCTGCCCGGAGACGATGCCGGAAGCTTCCATTCCAGCGAGCTCTGGTATGTGTTTGAAACATATCCCCGCTGCTGGCGGCCCTGGGAAGAGCACGACAAGGAGCTTTCTGAAATTATGTCAACTTATTGGGCAAACTTTGTAAAGACGGGGAACCCCAACGGTCCTTCTGTTCCTCGGTGGGAATCCTATACAGAGAGCTGCAAAAAGCCCTGTAAGCTGAAATGAAGCCGCAAAATATTATGACAACCAAATTATGGTAACTTGACTGATAAAAATCAATCCCTTTTGAAAGAAGGAAACCCCATGCTGAAAAACTGGAACCGCCCGGAAAAACCGGAACGCGAGGAACTGAAATCGAGGCTCAAGGCCGCCCAGGAAAGGCTCAGCCTGCAGCAAATGCAGCTCAAGGAAAAGAAGCTGCCGGTGCTTGTGCTGATCGAGGGCTGGGGGGCTGCCGGAAAGGGCAGCGCCATCGGCCAGATCATCCGCAACCTTGACCCCCGCTTCTTCAAGGTCTTCTCCATGAACGCCCCCACCCCGGAGGAAAAACGGAAACCCTTCCTGTGCCGCTATTTTGAAAAGATCCCTGAGGCTGGGAACTTTACCTTCCTGGATTCCGGCTGGATGGATGAGATCACCAAGGGCCGGTTCCACGGTGAGCTTTCCGACGAGGATTACGCCGCCCGCGTTGACAGCATCAAGCGCTTCGAGCGTCAGCTTACCGACAACGGCTATCTGGTGCTCAAATTCTTCTTTCACATCAGCGAAAAGGAACAGAAAAAGCGCATTGAAAGCCTGCAGTCGAATAAGGACACCGCCTGGCGGGTAAGTACCGGCGACCTCTGGCAGAACAAGCATTACGGGAAGTGCCTTGATGTATTCGACCGCTACATTTCCGATACTGACACTCCCAACGCCCCCTGGTATCTCATCGATTCCGAAAACAAAAAATATGCCGAGCTTCAGGCTCTCGAGACCATCTGTACCGGCATTGAGACCGCTCTGAAAAACGAAAGCCTTTCCGTTCCTCTTCTGCAGAATACCTTCCCCCTGCGGAAAATGCCCAAGCTCCGCGAGGTCTCCTTAAAAAAGGCCATTTCCGAGGAAGAGTATAAAAAACAGCTCGATAAGCTGCAGAAAAAGCTTTCTCAGCTTCATTACAGGCTCTACCGCAAGCGTGTGCCCGTCATCATCGTCTATGAGGGATGGGACGCCGCCGGAAAAGGCGGGAACATCAAGCGCCTCACCGGCGCGCTGGACCCAAGAGGCTTTGAGGTCCACCCCATCGCCAGTCCCGAGCCCCACGAAAAGGCCCGCCATTACCTTTGGCGTTTCTGGACCAGGCTCCCCAAGGACGGCCACATTGCCATCTTTGACCGCAGCTGGTACGGCAGGGTCATGGTGGAACGCCTGGAAGGCTTCTGCTCCGAAAACGACTGGCAGCGGGCCTACTATGAAATGAACGAGTTCGAACAGGAGCTTCACAATTGGGGCGCAGTCATTTTGAAATTCTGGGTGCAGATCGATAAAGACACCCAGCTTGCCCGCTTTACCGAACGCCAGAATACCCCTGCAAAGCAGTGGAAGATAACCGATGAAGACTGGCGCAACCGTGAAAAATGGGACGCCTACGAGGTAGCTGTTGATGAAATGCTCCAAAAAACCAGCACTACCTACGCCCCCTGGCACATTCTGGAATCGGTGGACAAGAAATACGCCCGCATCAAGGCGCTGAAAATCGTCATAGAGGCACTGGAAAAGGCGCTGGGTTAATAGTAGTTAGCTGTTAGTAATTAGTAGTTAGAAAGGGCAAGGGCCCCTGTCTGCCATCCTGAACGAAGTGAAGGATGACAGGCAGGAGCTCCATCTCTAACAACTAATTTCTTATGGCTGACAACCAGTCTGCTAAATTGGAGTTTGCGGTTGCACCGCAGGCAAGTCGGGAAGGCGGCTCGTACTGGCATACAGCAAAAATCCCGACCGAAGGTTGCACAGGTAAATTGGAATTTAGCACCCACCCCTTGGCTCTCCCTCTGGGAGAGCTGTCACCGAAGGTGACTGAGAGGGTCTTGTGTGGCAAGCTGGAACCCTTCCACCATGCTTCGCATGGTCCCCCTCCCCTTGGCAGGGGAGGTCAAGGACACCGGCAAATTCCAATTTAGCGGCGCTAAAGCCAGCATGAAAAAGCTCCCTTTTGGCTTTGCCAAAAGGGAGCTTTTTCATGCCAGCTTCTGGTATCCTACCTTCTTCATCATCCAGTCAAACACGGTCTTGTAATGCTCCGAATAGGTCTTCCGGAACTCCCCGGCATAAATGGCAAGCCGGCCGTTAAAGCCGGTCTTGAACTTGTAGACCCCGTAATTGGGATGATTGGGGTCGTACCAGCAGGGCACACCCTGAAAATCATAGACCGTGCAGCCGGAGCTTACCGCCCAGCGGATCATTTCCCACTGCATGAGGTAATTCGGCATCACTTCCCGGTGTTCCGCCGTGGAGGCTCCATATACGTAGCAGGTCCTCCCGCCGTACTGTACGCAGACAGCTCCGGAAAGGGCCTGTCCCTGATATTCGCACAGGTAAAGCCTGCAGTGCTCTCCCAGCGCGTCCATCATTCTTCCGAAATACTCCTTTGTGCGCACCCGGAATCCGTCCCGTTCCCCGGTTTCCACCATGAGCCGTTCAAAATCCTCCAGCCTGTCCTTGCCGCAGATGCTGCAGGTAACGCCCTTCCTTTTGGCCAGCCCTATATTGTACCGGCATTTGCTCTTAAAGGAGCTTAAAAGCTCTTCTTCGGTTCTCCCGCCCAGCTCAAGAATGTAATTGTTCCGGCTTTGTATCGTGCGTTCGTCCGGCATGCCCGGATAAAAGGCGAGTCCGGCCGCCCGCATGGCAAAGATCCGGGAGCTGTCCGTTTCCTCAATGATCGGGTCCGCCTTAAAGGAATAGGCCTTGTACTTTTCGGAAAGCTCTCTTACCCCCTCCATCAGCTGTTCCAGAACCCCAATGTCCTGATAATCGCACACAGGACCTCTGGGCGCGTACAAAAAGGCACGGAAGGGGCCGGGAAATCGTTTGATGAGCACCAGCATCGTCCCGATGATCCTGTTTTTCCTGTCCCTTACGATCAGGGCCTCGTGGGCCCAGTCGGATTTCACATTGCACCAGCGGACGGACTGCATAAAGCTGCCGCCGGAATTCATGACAAAGCTTTCATATTCCTCCACTGCTTTCGGATCGGCAAAATTCAGGTATTCCATATTCATCTCTCCTTCCTTGTCTTTTAGACGCGGTCGGAGATCAAAATGTAACGCTCCCGGAAAAAATTCAGACCCTCATCTCCTCTTTCAGGAGAGTGAGGGCCTGTCCTTTTCTAACATCTAACATCTAATATCTAACAACTATTTCCCTTTCTTCCTTTT